>JAFSJY010000087.1 GCA_017449215.1 Acholeplasmatales bacterium
CTTATATCCCGCCTATGACTCACCCATGGAAGAAAGCATCTTTTGACGCTTTCGTAGCTAAACAAAAACACCGCCTTGAATACGATCAAAGCAGTGCTTATATTAAGTAAATTATAGGAACTTTTCAAAAGTCATTGACAGCAATAATTATATATATATAATTAGTCGTTATAGCTTCTATCCTTAAGCTTATTTAATCTCTGATTAAGCTTAGCGATATTATCGCATGTTTTCTTATATTCTAATAAATAATTTTCTAATAATTTATTTACATTATTCTTTAGCTTATCAGTTTCACTAATAAGCTTTCTATTTAATTCATCCTCTAATATTTTAGATTCCTCTCCATCAAATTCCGGATTCATTTCTAAAATACTTTTCTTTTTATTATTAAGCTCATTAATTGAATCAGAATAAATAGTTTTAAATGAATCAATTGATTTATGCATTTCATCAATATTTTTATTGATCATATCAGAAAACTCAGATACCTTCTTAGAATATTCATTAACAAAGGTATTAAGCTTTCTTAAGAAAAATTCATATGAATCATTATAATCCTTTAAGCTATTTATTTTTTCATCAATATAATTATCTAATTTTTCAAGCTTTAATGCTTCATCCTTATTAATCATATTTTTTATCCCTTCGCATGAATATTAGAAATCTTATTTCTTAATTCATTCTTCTTTCTTTCAAAATATCCAGTTTTTGAAATGAATTCAATATCCTCATCATTTAAATATTTTTCTTCATTTAAAATAATATTTTTATAATCTAAATCACTAAATCTATCTACATTAATATTTTCTCTTAAATCCATAACAATTTGCATATTGTTATTATCTAATACTACATAGATAACTCTAGCTAAATCATATCTTCTCTTAATCTTATATTCATTAGCAAGCTCTGCTAGCTTATCGCTATTATCAATACCATCTAATTCCTCATTTAATAATTTTATTGCATATTTTAAATTATCAAAATCAGTACCTAAATAGAATGATAAATTATCTGAAGCTGCCTTAAAGTCTAAATTTCTAAATGAATCAATAGCTCTAAAATAGAAATTAGCCTTAGATGATAATAGCTCTTCCTTGAATAAATCAATATTTTCATCTAATAATACAGCAATTAAATCAGTTAAATTCTTAATAGTATTAGGTCCTAGCTTAGTATCATCCTCAATCTCTAAGAAATTAACCTTACATCTAGTAATACCTACATATAGCTGATTATAAAAGATTCTTCCAGCTCTAGAATATTGATAATCATCAGAGAATATACCTTCATATTCGGCTGCCTTAGATGTACATAGCTTATATACTACTACAAAATCCTCTTCTCTACCCTTAGATTCACTAACAGTAAATACCTTATCAGCTTGTACCTTAAAGTCATTTATAAGCTCCTGCTTAGCCTCATTATCAGATACTATATACATAATATTTTGAAGCTTTGCCTTAGCTATATCCTTTAATAATTCTTTACCCTTATTAAAGTTTAATAATAAATTACCACCAGTTTCAAATTCCTTTGATGCATTACTTACAAGTGGTAAATAGCCACTCATATCCTCAGTACCAAATAGTTTCTTCCCCTTTTCTCTTAATGCCTCAAGCTCTCTACAAATAGCTTGGCTATATCTAAATGATGATGATAATATTTGCTTCTCATAATCATTTATATCATTAACCATATAGATAGTTTCTACATTTTCCATTTGTAGGAATGTAGGGTTGATAGTTTGCTCAAAATCACCAAAGATATGTGCAACTCCACCATTAGTTAGCTTAACTATAGTATGTACCTGACGCTCAGTCATATCCTGGAATTCATCTACTATAATGTTTTTGAAGCTTCCATCCTCTAATACCTTATCGATATTTAAAAGAACAAAATATGCTAAATCATTATCATCATATAGATTATTATTTTCTAAATATTTTTGATATGCTATACACATTTCATAAAGGATCTTAATTTCATCATCAAAATCCTTTCTTGTTTCTCCTCTATAGCCTTCAATTAATAAGGCTTCTCTTTTAAATAATTCAAAATAATCTATATATTTTTTGTTTTCTCTTACAGGATTAGCAAAATCAAAATATTCTTTATAAATATTATATAATCCATCTAACTCTCTAAATCTTGCAGGTATTTGCTTAAATGTAGATGTATATCTTCTAGAGGCTAGCTTATACCATTCATCAAATGAATCAAATGATTCTAAATCATCACTATTTTCTACATAATCATCTAATAATGTTTTTAAGCTTTCAAATTCCTTTATATCTATATTATGCTTATTAGTAAAATAATCATTTATTTCTTCATCAGAAACCTTATTAATTATCTTACCCTTATAAATACCTCTAAAAAATAAATATGGATAATCAATACCATATTTTTCAATGATTGAATTTAGATTAGGTACATATACCTTATTCATAAATTCAAATCCATTCTTAGTCCAATTTAGGAATGTATTATTATTTGCGATTACATCATTTAATAAATTCTTATTATTAACATATGAATTATTTTTTAATTCATATCCTTTAATATCAAATTTAATATTAGATAATATTTGAATTAAAAAATCCTTAGTTGTATATACATTCTTCTTTATTGGATTTTTATAATCATCCCAGAATATATCCATCATGTAGCATACATAATCAGATAGCTTTTTACTATATGTTATAAATACGTCATCCTTAATTGAACCATTCTTAATTTTATCAAGTGGTAATGAATTAATATATGAATGTATCGCAACATCAGTTTTACCTGTACCTGCGGCACCAAGTACTACATTATAGCCACTATAATTAGCTATTCTTTTTTGTGTATCTGTTGGTATATATTCCTTTTTCCATTCAATTAGATTATTTAATAAATCCTTGATATTATCAATCTTAGCTTCTAATTTAGAGATAGCTAATAGCTTATATTCATTTTCCTTTAATAAGGCCTTTTCCTCAATAAAGGTAATCTTAAAAAATGAATTGCTAGGAATATATTCCTTTAATCCCTTATAGATATTAGATAAATCCTTAATATCATCTCTTTGATTAAAATATTTATTAATTTCATCAGAATCAGAATATTTTAAGAAATCAATAAATCTAGTTGTTACCTTAACAACCTCTCTATTATATTTAACATCAAAGCTTTTACCCTCTGGAATTAATGAATCTCCAGCAATACCATTATCAATATGCGCTAATCTATTCTTTAAATCCTCATTTAAGCCTTGATTTAAAAATATTTTTCTATTTGATTTTTTCATAAAAGTATCACCTACTTCTCTCCAAATTCAAGCTTTAAATCAACTAAGCCATCATAGAAATCATCCTCATGTGTAACTAAGATAACAGATCCTGGGAACTTATCAATTGAATCCCATAGTTCTGACTTAGAATGAACATCTAAATGATTTGTAGGCTCGTCGAAGATTAATACATTACTTTTCTTCATTGTCATTAAAGCAAGTCTAACCTTAGTTTGCTCACCACCTGATAGCTCTCTCATTGGCTTTATAGCTAAATCTCCCTTTATACCAGCAGATGCTAATATGCTTCTTAGCTCTCCATCAGTTTTTAAATGATAATAATATCTTAAATAATTTACAGCATTAACATCATTATCAAATAATTCCTCTTGAGCAAAGTAATTTAAATCAGCAGATGGATTCCATTTAAAATCTCCATCTAATGGCTTAATTAATCCCATAATAGTTTTAATTATTGTAGATTTACCAATACCATTTTTACCTAGAATAACAACCTTTTGATTTTGCTTCAAAAGAAAATCTATATTTTCTAATACTACTTTATTTTCATATCCAACTGTTAAATTAGATAGTTTTAATACCTCTTGACCTAAGCCCTTTGAAAAAGGGAATGTTAGATGCATAGGCTCATGATTCTTAGGCTTTTCAAGCTTTTCAATTCTTTCTAGCATCTTTCTTCTAGATTTAGCCTGCTTAGATGTTGTAGCTCTAACAATATTTCTTTGAATAAAATCCTCAGTTCTTTTTATAAATGCCTGTTGCGAATTATAAGCATTTAAATATTGTTCCTCTCTTAATGCTCTATCCTTTAAATATTGCGAATAATTAACATTATATCTAGTTAATACCTTATTAGAAAGACAATATACAACCTCTGCTATTTCATTTAAGAACCATTCATCATGGCTAATGACTACAAATGCCTTTTTAGAATCCTTTAAATATTTAGCTAGCCACTCGATATGAGCACTATCTAGGAAGTTAGTAGGCTCATCCATTAACAATACATCTGGTGCTTCTAATAATAGCTTAGCTAAATATACCTTGGCTCTTTGACCACCTGATAGCTTACCAAGCTTTGTGTCTAATCCATATTCCTTAATACCAAGTCCATTAATCATATTACCAAGTGTTGAATTAATCCAATAAAAATTATTCTTTTCTAATTCTATTTGTATAGATTCTGCATAATTCATCCACTTCTCATATTCATATTCTGGACATGTTGCTAGCTTTTCATAATATGAATTCATTAATGCTTCCTTTTCAAATAAAGGCTTGAATACATCAATAATATAATCCTCTATTGATACATCATCAGTAACCTTTAAATGCTGATCTAGATAAGCATATTTAATATTATTCATCCAGCTAATAGTTCCACTATCTGGAATTAAATTCTTACAAATGAGCTTCATAAAGGTCGATTTACCAGCACCATTATCACCAACTAATACGATATGGTCACCTTGTAAAATTCTAAATGAAACTTCATTAAATAGGTTTTCATCCTTATATTTAAATTTTAATCCTTCAACCTCTAATAAACCGCCCATAAACTAATCCTTAAACTTCTTAATGTTTTTCTTTAAAATATAATATACTTCTTCATTTAAATCACTATTTAAAAAGAAAAATGCCTGTGCCTTATTAAAGAATAAAAATGTGTAATTTTTACTCTTAATACATTTTATAAAATCACTATATTTTAATACCTTGTGCTGATTTAATTCTTTAGAATTAACTGCAATAGCTAGTTCATCCTCATAAAAGGTATATTTATATTCAACATCCTTATAATTAGATCTTTTAATTCTAAATATTATAAAAAAATAAAAACATAAAGTTATTGCTGTCATAACAAAGCATATAATTCCAGCAACCATAAAGGTAAGAACATTAGTCTTATTATTTGGTAAAATTATGAACACTCCACCTAATAAAATGAGAAATGTACTATAAATAGTAAAAAATAATAAAAATCTTTCTTTTATATTCTCTTTAGATGCAAGTTTTACATCATCACTATTATATGTTCTTTCGTTATTTAAAATAATTTTCTTTTCCTATAATCACCTATAAACACATAAAATGGTCTGGTTAAACCAGGCCATTTTTAAATTAATTTAATTCTTCGTTATGCTTGTTAATTAAATTGATGAATTCATCAATTGTAACTGTAGTTTGTTCTTGGCTACCATATCTTCTATAAGTGATAGTTCCGTTCTTAACCTCATTATCACCAATAACTAATTGATATGGAATCTTCTTCATTTGAGCCTCTCTAATCTTATAGCCAAGCTTTTCATCTCTATAATCTACTTCAGCTCTGATCTTAGCCTTCTTAAATCTAGCAAATAAATTATCAGTAAATTCCTTATGATATTCTAAATTTACTGGAATTAACTTAACCTGAACTGGAGCTAACCATACAGGGAAGATACCCTTAGTTTCCTCAAGTAAGAAGGCAATGAATCTATCCATTGAGCCTAAGATTGCTCTATGGATAACTACTGGTCTTGCCTTTTGACCCTTTTCATCAATGTATTCAAGTTCAAATCTTTCAGGTAATTGATAATCTAATTGAATTGTTGATAATGTTACATCATGACCAATTGCAGATCTAACCTGTACATCTAGCTTAGGACCATAGAATGCAGCCTCACCAATTGCTTCATAATAATCAACACCTAATTCATTTAATACTTCTCTTAATTGAGATTCAGACTTAGCCCATAATTCATCATTACCGAAATACTTTTCAACATCGTTAGGATCTCTTAATGATAAACGGAATTTATAATTTTGGAAGCCAAAGTCATGATATACATCAAGGATTAGCTTTGTTACTTCCTTAAATACATCACCAATTTGAGATGGTGTACAGAAAATATGAGAGTCATTCTGATAGAAGGCACGAGTTCTTTCAATACCAGTTAAAGCACCAGATGCCTCAAATCTAAAGTCAGCTGCGATTTCTGCAATACGAAGTGGTAATTCTCTATATGAGTGTAATGTACTTCTATACATAACCATATGATGAGGACAGTTCATTGGACGTAATACATATGATTCATCATCTACATCCATCTTAGGGAACATGTCATCTTTATAATGAGCCCAGTGACCTGAAGTCTTATATAATTCAACATTACCAATTGCAGGAGTCATAACATGCTTATAGCCAAGCTCATATTCCTTATCCATGATATAATCCTGAAGCTTTCTTCTTACGATAAAGCCATTAGGTAACCACATAGGTAAGCCTCTACCTACTAGCTCATCAAACATGAAAATACCTAATTCCTTACCAAGCTTTCTATGATCTCTTGCCTTTCTTTCCTCAAGGATTACTAAATACTCATCTAATTCTTCCTTAGTAAACCAGCAAGTACCATAAATACGAGTCATTACATCATTCTTAGCATCGCCTCTCCAATAAGCACCTGCTACATTTAATAATTTAAAATTCTTTAAAACGCCAGTAGAAATAACATGAGGTCCTCTACAAACATCAGAATAATCTCCTTGCTCATAAATACCTACAATGTCAGTACCCTTAACTGCGTCAATAAGTTCACACTTATATTTATCTGAAGCGAACATCTTCTTAGCTTCATCCTTTGTTAAATTATAATGATTGATTGAAATGTTTTCCTTAACAATCTTCTTCATTTCATTTTCAATCTTTGGTAAATCCTCAATAGTGATTTGAGCATCTACACCAAAGTCATAATAGAATCCTTCCTCAATTGCAGGACCTACACCAAACTTTGTATTTGGATATAATCTCTTCATAGCCTGAGCTAAAAGGTGGGCACATGAGTGGTTAATAACCTCAAAAGCCTCTTCCTTATTTTCAGGTGTGACTAGTTCTAGCTTACAATCAGCTGTAATAGGTGTCTTTAAATCAACAAGCACACCATCTATTTTAGCAACAATAGCCTTCTTAGCTAGGCTTGGTGATAATTCCTTAGCAACGCTAATTACTAGTGTACCCTTTTCTACTTCCTTAACACTATTATCTGGTAAAGTAACTTTAATCATAATCTTTTCCTCCTATAATATAAAAAGTCCTTAAAGCATAATGCTCTAAGGACGAATTGTCGCGGTACCACCTTAGTTCTGTATAAAAAATATACAGCACCTCAATTAACTCTTAACGCGAGTAACGGAATCTCATTTCCTAGATTCATCTCCTTGGGTAGTAACAATAAGAAATTCATAAGCACTTCCACCAGCCGTGCTCTCTCTTGAAATCCTTTCAGATTATCTCGTCCCAAATCATAGACAAAATTATTATATCAAAAGATAGCACTAAATTCAATTTAATTTTCTATTTTAAAGTAATCTTATCCGCAACTATAAACTTAGGATTATATGATGTATATAATTCATCATATTCAAAAATCAATTTAGCACCAGCCTCAAGATTCAAAGTGTATCCATCATCAGTCTTAACAAATGCATTTCCCTCTCATATATAAAACGATTAATAATTTTAAAAGGTGACATTATTATTGCATTTCCTCAAAAAAAGTCCAGACGTATTGCCTGGACTACAATTGTTTAATTATCTTAAATAGCTCTCACCATCATCTAACGAAATCTTCTTTACTAAAGAAATCATTCTAGAAGCTATTCTTCCTGCCTTAGTTTTTTCTTCTGAACTTGAATTCATCATAAAATGCTTTTCTAAATCTTTTGGAGCTATATTAGATGAGATAAACATAGGCTTCTTTAGATTCATTCTATAATTAATGATAGGTCCTAATACCTCATCTCTTAACCAAGGTGTCATATTTTCAGCGCCTAGGTCATCTAATAATAAAACATCAGTTTCCTTTAAAAGCTCAATAATTTGGTCATATTTGCCATTTTCCATCGCAGCCTTAATCTCGATAACCAAATCAGGAAAATACGCAAATATATGGTCTATACCATACGCAGATAAAGCTTTAGCTGTAAGCATTAAAGAATAAGTCTTTCCATATGAAAAGCCACCATAAATGTATAAGCCCTTCATAGGTTCTTTCTTATAATTAGTAGTAAATTCTTTTATATAATCATATATTTTTTGTCTACTCTCAGTGTTTAAATCATAGTTTTTTGAAGAGGCATCACTTAATGCTTCATTATACTCACTCTTAAGTAGATTAGGATGTGAGCTTTTTTGTAGCTCAGTTAAATATTTACATCTAACCTGAACGAATCCATCCTTTGTCTTAGATAAATAAAAGCCTTGATTACTGTTTTGACAATCATTTAATCCCTTACAATTTTTACAATTATTTTTATCACAAAGGATTATATAAAAGTCACTTACATTCTCAATATTAACATTTTCGTTAGGAAATGATTTTGAAACTTCCTTAATAAAATCCTCTGTTTCTTTTCTCATAGAGATTCGAATCCTCCGTCTTCTTTGTCAAATGGATTATTCTTTACCTTAGATTTGCTACTATAGCCACTACCCTTTTCTTCCTTTAATGTAGTTACATATTTAATAGCATCCTTAGTAGTTAATACATTATCAGCCATCCAAGATTCGGCTACCTTTTCAAAATATTTAACGCCAGGTAATTCGCCACCCTTATCTCTTAATACCTTACAAATCATACAATTAATTACACCACGTGGTAAATTAATTTTACTATATATCTCATTAATTGTAGATAAATAAGATGTAGGATAATTTGGAGACATTACCTCTAATAAATCTACTGGATTTATTTTATCTAAATATTCTATTTGATCAACATTAGCTTCTCCTTCATTCTTTTCTACTATCTTAGGAGAATCTAAATTTCTCTTAGCTTGGAAATATACACCAATCTTCTTCTTTAATAAATTAAGACTGAATTCATTCTTTCTATCTAGTGATTCACTAAATATATAAGACATTTCATCCTCATTAAATTGATATACATAAGCTAATTGAATAATACTTTCCTTAAATTCATTTGTTACGCCTGCAGGTAAATATGCCTTATCGATAAGCTTAACAAATTTATCAAAATCAAATGACTTATCACTAATCTTAAATTTAGATGCATTCTTACCTAGGATATAGCCAAACTTCTTAATTGTATCATCAGTATACACATCTGATTGGAATACCTCATCAAATGATTTAGTAATGTTTTCTAGTTCAGTCTTATCTACTGAATCAAGAACAAATCTATCATAAATTCTTTTAAATGAATCCTCTGATAGTTTTGACTTTAAATAAAAAATAAGTGGTGAATCTATAATAAAATTCTTAGCAGTATATGGTGGATTTAATAAATAAGTAAATTCACCATCATTAGAAACATATGAGTTTAAAAGTCCAGCTCCTTCTAGCTTGAATCTAGCCTTATTGAAGCTTTGAAGAGTAAAAGAAAAAGCATCGAATAAATCCTTATGCTTCAATCCTTTACATGCTAATGTAGATTTATCTAGCAAGGATGTTAACCCCATATAAAGTAAAAAAGCATCACTCCCAATGAGTGGTGCATATAGTAACGATAGGGTATTAACATCATCGGCTGAGAGATTAAAACTCGCATAAATATTAAATTTAGAATTTGAATTTATTGCCTTTGATGTCATATATGAATACTTCCTACTTATGAAGGGCTACACCCTTAAATTCATATTGCTCCTCAAGCTTTTTATAAACACTATTAATGAATGCTAAAGCCTTCTTGTTATTACCAACAAGGTATTCAGCGTTGATATAAAAATCAATTGAAGTCTCAATAGGTGTTTGTTCAATAATTTTAGCAATTACAGTAAAATGAGGAACCTCTGAATAAATTTCATGATAATCATCATTTGTACTTACGATAGTATGCTTTAAAGATTCAACTAATTCTAAATATACCTTTTTTACTTGATCATAGCTTGCCTTATAATAATGTGTTTGATAAGCTAAGTCCTTTGCGTTTTCACTTGTTTCAATTACTGCCATAATTACAACACTCCTTTAATATCATTTATTACATTCAACACTAATAGTTTAGTTTCTTCAAACGTTCCCTTTGAATCAATAACAAAATCTGCTAATGATTTCTTCATATACAAATCCATCTGTGAATGGATTTTAGCTAGTGCATAATCCTCATCAATTCCTTCTCTATCCATCAAACGCTGAACCTGAAGTCTCTTCTGAAGAAATACACATATAATTTTATCACAAATACTATCAAATTTAGACTCATATAATAATGGAGCCTCTAGGAATACTAATCCATCACTAATCTTATCCAATCTTTTCTTTACTTCTTCATAAATGATTGGATGAGTGATTTTATCAAGTAATTCCTTTGATTTAGAATCATTGAAAATCTTTTTGGCTAGCTTTTTTCTATCTAAATCACCATTATCTAGTAAAAAATCTTCACCAAATTCTTTAACTATAACATTATAAAGTAATCCACCCTGAACTGATAACTCAGCTGTTATCTTATCACAATCTATAACAGGATAGCCATCTTGTTCTATGATATTACAAACATTTGATTTGCCACTGGCAATTCCGCCTGTAACTCCAATAATTTGCTTCATAATGTATCTTACCTCTGACAGTTCTTACAATAATAAGTTGTCCTTCCATTTATTTTAACACGAATTAAAGCGTTTTTGCAATGAGGACATTCTTTTTTTGTATGAACATTCAAAAATTTTTGGAATTGTCCTTCAACTCCAAGGCTTGAAGTATAGCTTCTTATAGTTGTTCCTTTAAATTCTATAGCACGAGAAAGTATAGAAATTGATGAATTAACTATTCTATCTACCTCATCTAATTTAATAGAATTTGAAGGACGTGTAGGATCTATATTTGATAAAAACAATACCTCATCAACATAAATATTTCCTAGTCCAGCAATAATAGACTGGTCTAAAAGAGTTGTTTTTATCGCCACACTCCTTGATATTATTTTATCATATATTTTTTCAATATCAATTTTTTTATTTAAAATAGGGTCAATTCCTACCTCATTTAGTGGTTTTGTGGTAAATAACTCACTATTAGACCTATAAGTCATTCTACCAAATTTTCTAACATCTTGGTAAATTAGGCTATATCCATTATCAAAATAATAAATGACATGAACATGCTTATTATCAAATGTATCTCTTGGCAAATAAAAATATTTACCCTCCATTCTAAGATGTGAAATTAGATTCCCTTCATTTAAATTAAATATTAGAAATTTACCTAATCTTTCTGTACTAACTATTCTTTTTCCAATGATATTTTTCTTAAATTCTTGAATATCATAATCAATAATATTATCATATTTTATTTTAATATCAGTAATAGTTAATCCAACAATATCCTTATCTAATACTCTTCTTACTGTTTCTACCTCTGGTAATTCTGGCATCTTTAACCTCTATTATAATTAATGATTGGCTTTTGTCTCATTTCATAGAAGCAATCCTCATCAATAGGATAGCCAAGGCAAATGAAGGTAAATACAAATCTACCATCATTTATTCCTAATATATTATTAGCCTTTTCTACTCTTTCCTTATCAGGATATGTACCAAGCATTACAGAACCAATTCCCTTATTTACTGCCTCAACCATAATATTTTCGGTTGCACAGGCTAAATCTATGGGCTGGAAGCTTGGGCATGGTAAGTCATCTGGATTCTTACCAATTACTCCAATCATTGTATTACATTCCTCAATAATCATTGTACATTTATATATCTTAGCTAATTCATTAATAATTTCTTGTTTGTTAATAATTACATATTCTCTAGAATCCTGGCGTCTAGCTCTTGGAGCCTCTTCACCAGCCATAATTAATTCTTCTAATATACTATCTGGTATTTTCTTTGTTAAATCAAATTTTCTAACACTACGTCTCTTAGTTACTATACTCATTATTTTACCTCATACCAATTCTTTCCAAATGAATCATCTACAATTAAAGGAACTCTTAGCTTAACTGCGTTTTCCATTGCGTTTCTTACAAGCTTTTGTAATACTTCCTCTTCGCCCTTTTCTACCTCGAATACAAGCTCATCGTGAACCTGAACTAATAGCTTTGATTTTAAATTATTCTTTTCTAATTCATTATCAACATTAACCATAGCTATTTTAATAATATCTGCAGCACTTCCTTGAATAGGTGTATTCATTGCTGTTCTTTTTGCAAATTCCTTTTGCATAAATATTTTAGAATTAATATCTGGTATATATCTAATTCTATTTTTCATAGTAGTTACATATCCATCTCTTTGACAATCCTCAATTGTCTTATTCATAAATTCCTTAATTTCAGGATATGCTTCATAATATTTCTTAATGAATTCTGCAGCCTGTGAATTTGTAATACCAATATCCTGTCCTAGGCCATAGGCAGAAATACCATAAACAATACCAAAGTTTACAGCCTTTGCCTTTCTTCTATCATCTGGAGTTATTTCAGTTTTACCAAATACCTCCATTGCTGTTTTAGTATGAATATCAATACCCGAATTAAAGGCATCTATTAGCTTAGATACATTAGCCATATGAGCTAATACTCTTAATTCTACCTGTGAATAGTCAGCTGAATATAATGAATTATTCTTTCCCTCAGGTATAAACATTTTTCTAATCATATGTCCAAGTGGTGTTCTAATTGGAATATTTTGTAAATTAGGCTCAATTGATGATAATCTACCTGTTGATGTTAAGGCCTGTTGATAAATTGTATGTACCTTTCCATCAGGATATATAACATCTCTTATTCCTTGAATATATGTAGAATATAATTTAGTCTTTGCTCTATAATCCATGATTAATGGAACGATAGGGTGAGCATTTTTAATAGTATCTAATATAGATTGATCTGTTGAATATGTATTACCCTTCTTCTTTGGATAAGGTAGCTGTAGCTCATCAAATAATACACTACCTAATTGCTTAGGAGAGCTTACATTAAATTCTCTTTTTGCTAAATTATGTATTTCCTTTTCAGTATTGCTTATTTCAGCTACTAATTCAGCTTCCTGTCTATTTAGCTCATCAATATCTACAACCATACCATTAAATTCCATTTTACCTAATACCTTAGAAAGTGGAATTTCTATATCAGTTAATAATGACATTTGATCATGCTCATTTAATTTTTCTATAGCCTTAGCCTTTAAATTATGTAATGCATTAACCTTCTTTAGGATATGACCATAAATTATATTTCTTTCAGGAATAGCCTTCTTAGCTCCCTTACCATAGATTTGCTCATCGTATAATACATCATCATATTCATAGAAGTCCGCAATACCCTTAAATTCATCCTTAGCTACACTTGGATTAATAATATATGTAGCTAATAATAAATCAAATGTAACACCTAATAATTCAAATCCATATCTTTTAGATATTACATATGCTCTCTTATAATCAAAGATTGATTTATTGTTTTCCATATTCTTTAAATAATCAGCTAACAATTGATTATTTGAATTTAAGAATTCAGGCTCAATAATAAATGTTCCCTTATCATTTTTAATACCAATACCTAAAAGTGGTGAATTATGATAATTATAATCAAACGTTTCAAAGATTATAGATGAATTAGGAACTAATACATTCTTTAATTCATCATTATTTCTAATAATTTTATATTCAGAATCAGATACAATTGGCTTATTTTCAGTAGCTAAATCTAATTCCTTAATTAATGATTTAAATTCTAATTCCTTATAGAAGCCTAATAGCTTTTCCTTATCAGCTTCCTTTTTCTCTAAATCATCAATAGTAATCTTGATATCAAAATCTCTAAAGATTGTTGCCATCTTTTGACAAAGCTTAGCTGATTCCTTTCCAGCCTCTACCTTTTGTCCTAATGCACCCTTTATTTCAGATGCATGCTCAATAATACCATCTAATGTTTGATATTGATTTAAAAGCTTAACACCTGTCTTTTCACCAACACCAGGAATACCAGGTAGGTTATCAGATGGGTCTCCCATTAATGCCTTTAAATCAACCCATTGTGTATATTCAATACCATATTTTTCTTTAAAGTGATTAGCATCAAAATCCTCTAATTCTGTCATTCCCTTTTTAGTTAGATGGACAGTTGTGTTATCGGAAATTAATTGTAATAAATCCTTATCAGATGAATAAATATCAACATGATAGCCTAGACTGTTTGCCTTATTAGCTAATGTACCAATAATATCATCAGCCTCATATAAATCCTGCTCATATCTTTTAATTCTTGCTAAATCTAGATATTCCTTAATATAAGCAATTTGCATTCTGAATTCATCAGGCATTGGACTTCTACCACCCTTGTAGTCCTCCATCCAATCATGTCTAATTGTTTTCTTTCCAGCATCAAAGGCAACTAAGATAGCATCATAATTTGATTTGCATAAATTATTTACCATCTTTACAAATCCATAAATAGCGTTTGTATATAATCCCTTTGAATTTTGCATTAAATTTCCCATTGCTGCAGTGCCATAATATGCACGATACATCAATGAATTTCCATCTACTAAAATTAATCTCTTCATAATTTTCATGTCCTCTTACAATTTGTTATTATTATAACAAATATAATACAAAAATTAAAGGAGCATAAAGAAAATGGCCTAGATTAAATCTAGACCATAATTCTTACTTTCTCGGTAATTCAATTGGATTCTTAGCATCATCAGATTGCATATAGAATATGAATTGTCTTCCTATCTTTTGAATGAATTCCATTCCATATGATTCAAAGAATTCGATAACATCGTCATCATCCT
This sequence comes from Acholeplasmatales bacterium, assembly GCA_017449215.1. Classification (GTDB taxonomy): domain Bacteria; phylum Bacillota_I; class Bacilli_A; order Acholeplasmatales; family Anaeroplasmataceae; genus Anaeroplasma. The sequence continues at coordinate 15,050 of JAFSJY010000087.1, forward strand.
CTTCGCAATTCTGTAAAATAGAAATTTTAATTAATTCATACTTAATTAGATAATTGACAACATCATTTGCCATATTATCATTTAAGCCACCCTTTCCAATTTGGAATGTAGGTTTAATCTTTTGTGCTAAGCTTCTTAAATATACCTTTTGTTTTGTTGTTAACATGACTACTTCTCTTCTTTATCTAAAAATTCTTCGGTGTCATATGTAATTCTTATGATATCCTGAATTGCGTCAATCATAGGAACTCTAGGATTTGCTGGAGAGCATTGATCCTCATATGCAAGATAGCTTAATCTTTCTACCTGTGCCATATAATTATCCTTGTCTAGGCCTTGAGACTTGAAGTTCATCTTAATGCCTACTCTCTTACCTAATTCGCCTACTGCCTTAGCGTAAGCTTCAACACCCTCTTCTATTGTATCAAATTTTAAGCCAATTGCAGCAGCAAGTTCAGCATATTTTTCATCAGCCTTATAATAATTATATTTTGGCCATGTAGAAAGCTTTTGTGGCTTTTGACCATTATATCTAATTACATATGGCAATAGGATTGCATTGGCACGTCCATGAGGAACATGGAATTCAGCACCCATCTTATGAGCAATTGAGTGATTCATACCTAAGAATGCATTAGCAAATGCCATACCTGCAAGTGTTGATGCATTATGCATCTTCTCTCTAGCCTCTGGGTCATTCTTACCATTAATTACTGAACGCTCTAAATATTTAAATACTAGCTTAACTGCTTGAATAGCTAAACCATCTGTATAATCAGATGCTAATGTAGATACGAATGCTTCTGTTGCATGTGTTAATACGTCCATACCTGTATCAGCTGCGATAGACTTAGGTAAATTAGTTACAAATTCAGGGTCAACGATAGCTACAGTTGGAGTTAAAGAATAATCTGTTAATGGATACTTCTTATGCTCAACCTTATCTGTAATAACGGCGAATGGTGTAACCTCACTACCAGTACCTGATGTAGTTGGAATACATACTAGCTTTGCCTTATGTCCTAATTCAGGATATTGGAATGCTCTCTTTCTAATATCCATAAACTTTTGCTTTAAATCATTGAAGTTAACCTCTGGATGCTCATAGAATAACCAAATACCCTTAGCACAGTCCATTGCAGAACCACCACCTAATGCGATGATTGTATCTGGCTCAAATGATCTCATTAGCTCAACACCTTTTAATACAGTTTGAATTGATGGATCTGGTTCAACATCACAGAATAATTGATATGGAACCTCTGGAGATCTTTGCTCTAGCTGTGCAATTACCTTATTAACATAGCCAAGCTCTACTAATGAACGGTCAGTTACGATAAGAGCCTTCTTCATTTCCTTCATTTGATGTAGATATTCAATTGAATTTCTTTCAAAGTAAATCTTTGATGGAATCTTAAACCACTGCATATTATTTCTTCTACGTCCTACTTTCTTAACATTGATTAGATTAACTGGACCAACATTACCAGCTACTGAGTTGTGACCATAAGAACCACATCCTAATGTTAATGATGGAATGAATGAATTATATACATTACCAATTCCACCAAATGTTGAAGGTGAATTACATATAATTCTAATTGCAGGTACTAAATCACCAAATTTTACTTCTAATTCCTTTGATGCTGTATGAATAGCAGCTGAATGTCCTAAACCATTGAATTCAACCATTTGTTTAGACATTTGTAAGCCTTCATCAGTTGAATTAGATTTTAAGATAGCTAATACTGGAGAAAGCTTTTCTCTAGTTAATGGCTCATCTACTCCAACCTTAGAGCATTCTACAGCTAAGATTACTGTAGTTGCAGGAACCTCAAAGCCAGCCTCATGAGCAATCCATGTTGCTGCTTGACCAACTACTGGTGCGAATAGCTTAGCATTTGGCTTATCCTCATTGCTATTGACACCAAACATAAATGCTTCAAGCTTTTTCTTTTCAGCCTTATTTACAAAATATACGCCATACTTCTTAAATTCAGCAATCGCCTCATCATAAATTTCCTTATCAATAATAGCTGCTTGCTCTGAAGCACAAACCATACCATTATCAAATGACTTAGACATAACAATGTCATTTACAGCCTGACGTACATTACATGTCTTTTCCATATATGCAGGTACGTTACCAGCACCTACACCTAAAGCCGGCTTACCACATGAATAAGCTGCCTTAACCATCGCATTACCACCTGTTGCTAAAATGGTTGCAACACCTGGATGATTCATTAATGCAGATGTAGCCTCCATTGAAGGATGCTCAATCCACTGAATACAATTTTCAGGAGCACCTGCAGCTATTGCAGCTTCATATACAACTCTTGCAGCGGCTGCTGATGAGTTTTGTGCATTTGGATGGAATCCAAAGATAATTGGATTTCTAGTTTTTATACAAATTAAAGATTTAAAAATTGCAGTTGATGTTGGATTTGTAACTGGAGTGATACCAGCAACTACACCAACTGGCTCTGCTATTTCAGTAATACCAGTTACTGGATTTTCTGAAACAACACCAACAGTTTTTAATCTCTTCATGTTGTTAGTTACATATTCACAAGCAAATAGATTCTTTGTAGCCTTATCCTCAAATACACCACGCTTAGTTTCATCGATTGCAAGCTTTGCTAGCTCACCATGCTTATCAAGTGCGGCTACGCTACATTTAGCAACGATATAATCAATTTTCTCTTGATCGTAAGTTGCATATTCATCTAATGCCTTCAATGCCTTTTTTACAAGACCATCAACCTCTTCGGCTGGAGTTAATACTCTTTCGTTTTCCATATTAAATTCCTCCCATACGTAAATCCTAATTTCATTATATACTAATAAAATACAATGAAAATAAGTAAACGTTTTTCAAAATTTAAAGAAAGTGTTGAATATTAACCACCTTTAACAAGAGTGTCCGAAAACGTTTAAGTTGTAGTCAAAAAAAGACTAGGTTTACCCTAGTCATTTAATTTTATACATTGTGTAAGTTTGTTGTGTTTGTATCAACTGTTACTTCTTCAGTTGCATTTTCAGTTACTTCTTCTGAGTCCTCATTTTCAATTAAATCTACTGTATCATCCTTAAATACAGTTAAATTCTTAACACCCTTATAGATAGGCTCATAAATTAATACTGCTAGGAATACACTTAGGAATCCTGTAATTAATGAACCAGGAATCTTAGATGTAGCTGTTGCTAAAGATACTGTAAATCCATCATCTAAATCAGATACTAATACATTGAATGTTCCTTCTAATAACCATCTTAAAATAAATTCACCAACAATATTAATTAATACTGCAGATAGAATTGCAAATAACGCTGCCTTTGATCTTGTAGATAGCTTTCTTTCAAATACGATTGATAGTACAGTACCAATTGCGAATACTATAGAGAAGATTGGAATATATAATGAAATCTTTACTGTCTTACCACTTCCTAAGAAATTAGCAAAATTAGAAGATAAGCCATTAGAGAATCCAAAATCAGCAAAATCACCAGCTATAAATAATCCAAGTGAAATACCAAATATTAGTACAAAGAATGATGTAGCACCAATTAATAAATACTTTGTATTTAATTGCTTCTTTAAAATTAATCTAAATAAATAACCAACTAGGAAGCCTACTAGGAACTTTAATATAAATGTTCTAATTATTGTTGATGGCTTAGATGTGTAATAAATTAAATCATATATACCCATACCTAAGCTACCTACAGCTCCACCTTCTAATCCACCTAATAATAAAGCCGCTATAATCATAACGAAATTACCTAAGTGAACCATATCTCCTGTTGGCATCTTAATCTGAATAAATACTCCTGCGAATGTTAATGCCGTAAATAATGCAATTACTGTTATCTTATTTAATACCTTTCTAGAATTGCTCATAAATAAATCACCCCAATTTCTAAATACAGCTTCTATTATAAATGTTTTTGAAACTATTAAAATATTCAATTTTGTTATTTTTTATGGTACCAGATTGAATAAAAAATAAGATGCATACTAAATGCATCTATTTATACCACTTAATTGGTTCTAATCCTTTTGATATTAAAAAGTCATTAGTTTTAGAAAAAGGCTTTGAACCAAAGAATCCTCTATAGGCAGAAAGTGGAGATGGATGCTCACTTTCTACTATAAAATGATTGGGGTTATTTATATATTTCTTCTTTTGAATTGCCTTAGCTCCCCATAATATAAATACAATAGGATTATCTATTTTATCTAATTCCTTAATTAGATTATCTGTAAATGTTTCCCATCCCATATTCTTATGAGAATTCGCTTCACCATTTCTTACTGTTAAAACAGTATTTAATAATAGGACACCCTGCCGGCTCAAATATTCTAAATTACCATCCTGATTTATTTTTACATTTAAATCAGATTCCATTTCCTTATATATATTCTTTAAGGAAGGTGGTAGCTTATCGCATAATACAGAGAACGCTAAGCCATGAGCTTGATTTACTTCATGATATGGATCCTGTCCAAAGATAACTACCTTTATATTATTGAATGGTGTTAGCTGAAAGGCTCTAAATATTAAATCTCTTGATGGATGGCATAGATGATTTGAATATTCATCATCAACGAAATCCATTAGCTTATTATAATATTCCTTTTTTTCTTCATTAATAACAAATTCTTCAAATGTCATAAACTCTCTCCTAAAAAATAAAGGCTAAGCAATGCCTAGCCTTTATAACTTTTTTACTTTAATTCAGCGAAATACTTAATAGTACGAACCATTTGGCTTGTATATGAATTTTCGTTATCATACCAAGAAACAACTTGTACTTGATAAGTATCCTCGTCAATCTTAGTTACCATTGTTTGAGTTGCATCAAATAATGAACCATATCTCATACCTATAACGTCAGATGAAACGATTGGGTCTTCGTTATAACCGAATGAATCAGAAGCTGCAGCCTTCATAGCAGCGTTGATACCATCAATTGTAACATCCTTACCCTTAACTACTGCAACTAAAATAGTTGTAGAACCAGTAGCTACTGGAACTCTTTGAGCAGAACCAATTAGCTTACCGTTTAATTCAGGAATAACTAAACCGATTGCCTTAGCTGCACCAGTTGAGTTTGGAACGATGTTTGCAGCACCAGCTCTAGCACGTCTTAAGTCACCCTTTCTGTGTGGACCATCAAGAATCATTTGGTCACCAGTGTAAGCATGAATTGTTGACATGATACCAGATTGAATTGGAGCATACTTGTTTAATGTGTCAGCCATAGGAGCTAAACAGTTAGTTGTACAAGATGCAGCAGAGATGATTTGATCATCCTTAGTTAATGTCTTTTCATTTACTGAGTAAACGATAGTCTTAAGATCATTTCCTGCTGGAGCAGAAATAACAACCTTCTTAGCGCCGGCATTGATATGAGCCATTGCCTTTTCCTTCTTAGTATAGAAACCAGTACATTCTAATACTACGTCTACATTTAATTCACCCCAAGGTAAATTGTTAGCGTCAGCTTGATCGTAGATAGTGATCTTCTTACCATCAACTACGATGTAGTTCTCACCAGCTTCAACAGTGTGCTTGCCTTCGCCAATCTTTCCACAATAACCACCTTGTGCAGTGTCATACTTTAATAAGTTTGCTAACATTGCAGGAGCAGTTAAATCGTTAATTGCTACTACTTCATAACCTTCAGCATCGAACATTTGTCTGAAAGCTAAACGGCCGATACGACCGAAACCATTAATTGCTACTTTAACAGCCATAATAATATTAATCCTCCTAAAATTAATGTGTAAATAATTACAAAATCATTATACAACTACCATTTGTTAATATCAACAAATTTTGACCAAACGAGCATTTTTATTTTTAATGTAAACGTTATCATAACTATATTTCCGAAAACGTTTAAGTAATTTCAGTCTTTTGAGATAATAAATGTCCTATTTATTCTTTTAATAAAGCTTAATTGCTCATGGTATCCCATTTTAATATTATTCTTTTTATAATCTATTATCATTGATTCTAAATGATTTTGCTTATATGTAATATTATCTGCGGTAATATACACATCAGTTTCATTAGAATTAACCTCAAGTCTTATTCTTCTTTCATCTGATAATACTAAAGGTGAAGATAATGTTTTATAAGCATTTGAGTTAATACTTGCTATCTCTGTTAGCTGCATCAATTTTAAAGATGTATCTACTACAGATCCATTTAATGACTTATTATAGGCAGTTGAACCAAATGGAGTAGATATTGCCAAGCCAGTACCTCTAAATCTTTCAAAATATTCATCATCAATATAAACATCTATTCTTAATGTTCTACCTGGAGATAAAATAGTGACTTCATTTATAGCAAAATCATTCTTATTCCCATCAGAATCTGTAAATGATGCTTCTAATGAATCTAGGTAATCAACCTTATATTTATTATTATTAATATCATCTATTAATATATCTAATTTATCTGAATCATAATTAGCAAAGAATCCTAGGTGTCCTGTATGAACTCCAAAGATTATAGCATCAGGATATTTATGAACAGCTGTTAGAATTGTTCCATCTCCACCTACTGCTATAACAATTTTTGGATTTATTTCATTCTTATTTAATTTGATTTTAGATTCTAAAAAATCCTTTATTTCTCTAGATTTTTCATCATCCCTAATGACAAACGCATAGCTCATACGGAATACCTCCAAATGTCAAATCTAGGACTATTTTAACACAAGTATTGATTTTTTAAAATAAATATTAGATAATAAAGGAGAACATTATGTAAAGGTTTACATAAATGTCTGAGGGAAAGATTATGTATTTAAATAAGGAAATTGAATTTAAGTCATTTATATCTGAGGCTAAATACAATGAGCTTTTAGAGAAATTTGGATTAGACAATAATGTCTTTGCTCAAACAAATCATTATTTCGATACTCCAGATACTAAATTGCTTCAGGAGAAAACAGTCTTAAGAATTAGACAAAAGGGTAACAACTTCAAGATTACTAAGAAAACAAGAGCCGAGGTTGGTGCTAATGAAACACATATTCTTATTTCTAAGGAAAAAGCCTTAGAATATTTAAAGAACGGATTTGACGGTTCTATTATAGGTGTTCCATATTATGTTAATAAGATTGCTGAATTAACTACATATAGAGTATCTACTCCTTATAAGAATGGTGTTCTATTCTTTGATAAGAGTGAATATTATGGAAAGACTGATTATGAAATTGAATATGAGGTTGATGACGATAAGGTAGGATATAATGATTTCTTAAGCTTCCTTAAGGAATACAATGTTGAATATAAAGAATCAATCAGAAAATCAAAGAGAGCATATGACAATAGAAAATAGCATACGCTCTTTTCTTTTTTTAATATAAATGATATAATTCATTTAGTACTTTATATTATCTAATATTTAAGCGACTAGGGGATAGTGAAAGCCTTAGAATGATATATAAGGGAATTGGGTTAATTACAATTTTAGATTAAAGAGCTGACTTGTCAGAATTAAGGTGGCACCGCGCTTACAAGCGTCCTTAAGAATTTTATTCTTTTGGCGCTTTTTTATTTATAGGAGGGGTTTAAAATGAGATTATTATCTGGTATTCAGCCTAGTGGTAATATTACACTTGGCAACTATTTAGGAGCTTTAAAGAATTTCGTAAAGCTACAGGATAAGGAGGAAATTACAGACTTTCTAGTATTCGTAGCTGATATGCATGCTATTACTGTTCCACAGGATAAGCAAGCATTAAGACAAAACATTAAATCATTAGTAGCTACATATTTAGCTTGTGGCTTAAATCCTGAAAAGGTTCATATTTTTATTCAATCAGAGGTTCCAGCACATGCACAACTTGGTTGGGTATTACAATGTAATGGCTATATTGGTGAGCTAGAAAGAATGACTCAATTTAAGGATAAAAAGGAAAAGCAGGTTGCTGGTGTATCAGTAGGCCTATTAACATATCCTTCATTAATGGCAGCCGATATTCTTCTTTATGATGCTGATGCGGTACCTGTTGGTCAAGACCAAAAGCAGCATCTAGAGCTAACTAGAACATTAGCTGAAAGATTTAATAATAAATATGGTGATACATTCATTGTACCAGAGCCATATATCGCAGAGGCTGGTGCGAAGGTTATGTCATTAACTGAGCCAACAAAGAAAATGTCTAAATCAGATCCTAATCCAAAGGCATATATTGCTTTATTAGATGATATTAATGTAGCTAAGAAAAAGATTAAATCAGCTGTAACTGATTCAGATGGTAAAATTGCATTTGATACAGTTAATAAGCCTGGTATTTCAAATCTATTAACTATTCTATCTTGCTTAACTAATACTTCTATTAAGGATTTAGTAGAAAAATATAAGGATTCTAATTATGCAACATTTAAGGAAGATGTAGCTAACGCAGTAGCTAATGAATTAGAGCCAATCCAAAAGAGATATAATGAATTAATTAATTCACCTAAGCTAGATGAAATATTAAATGAAGGTAGAGATTATGCTAATTATTTAGCAAATAAGAAAATATCTAAGGTTTATAATAAAGTAGGCTTAGGAAGAAAAACAAAATAATGAAAATAATAGATACAATTGAGAATTTAAATCTTCAGCTTGATGATCCTAATTGTCAGGAGCTTTCTAAAAAGCTAAAGAAAAAATATTCTATCTTAGGTAATCTATTCTTCTATATAGGATTAATTATTTCTATTTCTTCTCTTATTGTAATTATTACTATTTCTGTTTATGCAATTGTAGAAAAGAAAATTATCTATTGGCATATGTTCTTAATAATTGGAATGCTTATCTTTGCTATTATGGCAATTATAGGCAAAATCTTCCAATCACTCGCAAAGTCAATAATAATAAAAAAATAACGGTTAGCACTAACCGTTAATTTTTTTGTCTATTTGATATTCAACCTCTTTAACAAAGCTATTAATCATTTGATCAACATAATTCATTAATTCTAAATATTCCTCTACAAATGGAATATCTAATAATTCCTGATTTAATCTTTTATATTCGTCCTCAAAAACCTTTAATTGATTTATTTGATTAAACTCTCTTGCGTTTACTAATTGCTTTTGAACATTCTTTATTTCATCAAATTTATTAATAATCTTTTCATTTGATTCAATATAATTTTTTAATTCCTTTAGTCTAATAACCTCTGGAATATTATTGAAATAATCTAATAGCTTATTATTCAACTAAATCACCAATCATAAACCAGCTCTTAGCATCAGTTATTTTAACCTTAACAATTTTACCAATTAAGGATTTATCATCTGATTTAAAATGAGTAAGCTTATTATGCTTAGAATATCCTGATAGCATACCTAAATCTGATTTAGATTCACCATCTACTAATACCTCAACTACCTGTCCTACAAATCTTTGAGTACCTCTTAAATAGCCCTCATCTACTGCTTCCTTTAATTGGTTAAACCATACATGCTTTTCTTCTTCAGAAATTGGGTCTTCCATTTTCGCTGCTGGTGTACCCTCTCTTTTAGAATAAATAAATGTAAATGCACCCTCAAAGCCAGCTTCCTTAACTAAAGTTAGGGTATCATTAAATTCTTCCTTTGTTTCACCAGGGAAGCCAACAATGATATCAGTTGTAATAGAAATACCAGGAATTTCTTCATTTAATCTTTTAATCTTATAAAGATATTCCTCTCTTGTATATTTTCTATTCATTATCTTTAATACTCTATCATTACCAGATTGAACTGGGAAATGCAGATGAGGCATAACTGATTTACATGTTGCCATTGCATTAATTGCATTTTCATCCATATCTCTTGGGTGAGGTGATGTAAATCTTACTCTTTCAATACCAGTTTTATCAATATCTCTTAATAAGTCACCAAATGTATATTCACCATTATTAATGTCCTTACCATAGGCATTTACATTTTGACCTAATAGAGTAATTTCCTTATAGCCCTTTTCTACTAATTCCTTAACCTCAGCTAGGATATCCTCCTTAGCTCTAGATCTTTCTCTACCTCTTGTATAAGGTACGATACAATATGTACAGAATTCATCACAACCATACATAATATGAACCCATGCCTTAAATGTAGATTCTCTTACCTTTGGAGCACTTTCTAAAATATTACCTTCAGTAGATAATACCTCTACTGCCTTTTCCTTAGTAAAATATGCTTGGTAAATAAGCTTTGGTAAATTACCTCTATTATGAGTACCAAAGATTATATCTACAAACGGATATGATTCAATAAGCTTTTGAGTCGCATTCTCCTCCTGTGGCATACATCCACAAATACCTATTAGCATATCAGGATGATTTCTCTTTCTTCCCTTTAATTGACCTAATACTCCCCAAATTCTTTGTTCTGCATTTTCTCTTACAGCACAAGTATTTAGTAGTACTACATCTGCCTCTAGTGGATCCTCGGCGTGCTTATATCCAACAGATTCTAAGATACCTGCCATAATTTCTGAGTCAGCCTCATTACCCTGACAACCATATGTATAAATATAATATGTCTTACCATCACCTAGATGAGCATATTTATCCTCTACCTTATATTTAATTGTTTCAGTTTTAAAATTTCTTCTTAAACGTGCTTCCTTTAATGAAGGTAGCACCATATTTTCCTTATTAACACACTTTGCCATAATACAACCTCTTTTAAATAACGAGAGTATTATACTCTAACTTTAAGATTTAATCTAGTTATTTTATTTACTGTATCTAAATCTAAAATTACTCCATTAATTCTATAATATTCTGATTTAGCTACACTTGATTTTTCATATACTCCAGTTTTAAATCTTCTTAATATTGTTTCAATATCATCACCAATGACAGAATCATAAGGACCATTCATTCCAATATCTGTAATATAGCAGGTATTTTTATATACCTCCTCATCAGCAGTTTGAACATGAGTATGAGTACCTATAATAGCATCTACTCTTCCTGCAAACTCATACATAAATGCCTTTTTTTCTGATGTGGCATCACCATGGAAATCTACAATAATCTTATCAGCCTTGATATCCTTCAATAATCTTTCCATTGTTTTAAAAGGACAATCTAGTGGAGTATTTGAATATACTCTACCTAGCATATTAACGATAGCGATTCTTTTATCGTTATATTTAATATATAAAACATCCTTACCATATTCAGTATTTAAATTAGCAGGACGACAAATAGTGGCATCGTTAATATAATCCTTTATTTCAGATTTAGAATACGTATGATTACCCATAGACATTCCCTGAATACCTATAGTCTTTAATTCCTTATAATGCTTTTCTGATAAGCCTAGGCCACCAGTAACATTTTCGGCATTAGCTAAAACAATATTGATGCCATATTCCTTTTTAATTGACTCTAAATTGTTTTTTAATACTGCAATAGTATTTTCACCTACTATATCTCCTAAATAAAGAATTTTCATACATTTCACCCCTTTGAAACAAAAGAGAGTGAACAATCACTCTCTCATATTTTATTTTGCAACATCTGTAGCTCTAGTTTCTCTAATAACTGTAACCTTGATAGTACCAGGATAGTTAAGCTTAGCTTCGATTTCTTCCTTAATTTGTCTTGCGATAGTGATTGTTTGTAAATCATCAACCTGCTCAGGGTTAACAATAACTCTAACCTCTCTACCTGCTTGAATAGCAAATGAAGATTGAACACCCTTAATGCTATTAGAAATAGCCTCAAGGTTTTCTAGTCTCTTAGCATAATTTTCTAAGCTATCTGATCTAGCACCAGGTCTAGCACTTGATAATGCATCTGCTGCAGCAACTAATACTGCAATAATTGATTTTGGTGCAACGTCCTCATGATGAGATGCGATTGCATCAATAACCTCTCTAGGCTCATGATATTTCTGAGCTAGCTCTACACCGATGTCAACATGGCTTCCTTCAATCTCATGATCGACTGCCTTACCGATATCATGTAATAAGCCTGCACGTCTTGCAAGCATTTCATTTTCACCAATTTCAACAGCTAGCTTACCAGCAATCATTGCTGTCTCAATTGAGTGCTTTAATACGTTTTGACCATAGCTTGTACGATAATTTAATCTACCAATTAATCTTACTAGATCTGGATGAATCTTACCGATGCCTGTCTTGAATACAGCATCCTCACCCATTTCTCTAATATTCATCTCGATTTCACTTCTACAACGCTCAACTACCTCTTCGATTCTACCTGGATGGATTCTACCATCAGTAACTAAAATCTCAAGTGAACGCTTAGCTATCTCACGTCTGATAGGATCAAAGCCTGATAATACTACAGCCTCTGGAGTATCATCAATAATTAAATCTACACCAGTTAATGATTCAAACGCACGAATATTTCTACCCTCACGTCCGATAATTCTACCCTTCATTTCCTCAACTGGAAGTGAAACTGTAGTAACTGTAGATTCACTCGCAACCTCACCAGCATACTTTTGAACTGCAATTGCAAGTAAATTCTTGGCCTTATTCTTTACTACTCCCTTAGCCTTTTCTTCCTCATCCTTGATATAAGTTGCGATTTCCTCTCTCATTGATTCACGTACCATTTCCATGATAAGCTTACGTGCATCATCACGAGACATCTCAGCTACTTCCTCAAGTTTTTTCTCTTGCTCTCTTAGTAAAGCCTCTACCTTATTATTCTGTTGTTCTAATTCAGCCTTCTTCTCGTCAATCTTTGACTCTTTAGAATTTAGCATTTCTTCACGCTTATCTAGATTTAAAGATCTTCTATCTAGCATATCCTCACGTGAATTTAATTTGTTTTCAAGCTCAACAACGACATTCTTTCTTTCACGAATATCATTTTCAGCATCAGTCTTCATCTTTGATACTTCATTTCTAGCATCATCTAAAGACTGCTTTCTAATCTTCTCTGCTTCAGAATTAGCATTGGCAATAATTTTTTCTGCCTCTGCATTTGATGCTGCCACTGATTTTTCATGTGTTTTGATACGAATGAAGTATCCTAACGCAGCACCACCTAAAAATAACACAATAACAAGGATGATTAATACTATTTCAAGAGTTGATAATCCCTCTAAAAACATCTTTTATCTCCTTTTATTATTTATAATAAGTTTTTCACAAAACTCTAAAACCATTGTAACATTAATATAATAAATAATCAATACAAAAAAGCAGTTTTTGAACATGTTTACAAAGTAAAAAACAAGAAAAAATCAATTCAAAAAAATAATAATCAATAAATTTTTGTTATTTCAAAATATTTATTTTTTAATATTATTTGGTATAATATTAGACGAGGTAATTAAATATGGCAAGTGATAATAAAGGATGGAGACCAGGTAGAAACCTTCTTACACTAATATTAGTGATAATATTATTTGCACTAATTCTATTATGTATTTATGTTCCTACTACAATAGTCTCAAATTATAAGGCTGGAAAAGTAACATATTTCCAGGATATTGATTCAGTTACAGATTTAAAAAGCGTATATAATGAGGATGAAATAGTATATTATGAAAATTCATCTGATTATAAGGATTGGGTTATCAAGTTAGAGGCTTATGAATATAAAGATGTTCAGGATGCATTATTTATAGCTGATAACTATAATAAGAGAGTTGAAACAACTGAAAAGGATACCGCTGGTACAGAAACAACTAAGGTAACCTATGAGGATGAATTCTCAGGAGATAAAATTAATTTCAGTATTACAATTTCTTTACCTGAGGATAAGGCAGATTTAAGTGAGTATCAAACAATTTCAAGTAGCTATGTAATCTATGCTGGATTGTCTACTGCGACAAATTGGATTGCAGATCATTCAGTATATTCTACTACTATTAAATTTACAAGCAACAATATTACAAGTGCTAAAACATTAACAGGTAAGACAATTACTTGTAAGGCATCTTATCCAGCAAAAAGAACAATTTGCTGGCCAGTTGTAAAGAATGTTGATTCACCAGATGTTTATCTATATTTATATTTCAAGGATTCAAAAGGTAAATCTCATCAAGCTGTTATAAGATATACTTATAAAGAATATATGACAGCTGATACAATTGGAGCCATCGTAAATCCACATGATTAATCTAGATTAAATCTAGATTTTTCTTTTTGTCTAGGGAAATTAAAAAAGCTTAGTTTCCTAAGCTTTATAATCTATTAAGCATTTACTGCCTTTTCAGTAACGATATGAGTATTTACATCAGCGTCATATAATTCTTCTTCTGATTCACCAATACCATTTAAGAATAAAGCAGCTGAATATACAGAAATCTTATTTCTGAAATCAACACCGACAGTAACTCTAGATGCGAAGTCAATAACAACCTCTTCATCCTTCTTATCTGCGTCAAAGAAATTGAATCCTAAGAATCCAGATAATTGAGAATTGAAGCCAATTATCTTCATCATAATAGTGATATCATTTTCCTTAGCATACTTTAAGAATAAATCCTTCTTTGCCTTAATAAATTCATATAATGTAGAAATTCCTTCTGCATAAGGCATGAAATAGAATACTCTATCATCATTTGGAGCTTCTTTAGAATTATTCTCCATCGCTTGCTTCTTTAGATTTACCATATCCTTAGATAATGCTTCTACCATCTTAGGATCTACATTAAATCTATTTGGAGCTGCATTATATTGATTAATGAATTCCTCAGTATAATAATAATTTACTGAACCAAAGAATGGGAATCCCTCATTCTTAATAATTTCAATAAGTCCATCAGTATAATCCTTATCAACTGTAACCTCAAACATGAATTTTGAAGTAGATGATAAAGGTGGATAAGGAACATATTCCTTAGTGTAATCTAGCATAGTATTAAAACTTCTAGCTAAACCATTTTTATTTGCTCTAGCAGCATTCTTTTCAAATGCCTTAATTGTAACTTCTTGTGCCATAATATAAACCTCTTAATTCTAAATAAATCTAAATAAATTTTACCATTTTTGATAATAATTATCAAGGAAATAAATATTAATCTTCACACTCTGAAAAATAATTTATTATTATTTTTAAATCCTCTTCCTTAACATTTTGAATGCAGAATGGAACTACTGTTTTATCAGTCTTATAAATATAGATAAAATGCTTAGTTTTTCTTGTCTTAATAATATTTTTATATATAATCTTTTCTTGCTCTAGAATTTCTTCACCCTTAACTCTTTTTAGGATGACATATTTCTTACAAAAGTCATAAACTAATTCAATATTAGAATCCTTTTGTTCCTTACCAATCTTAATAATGATTATTATACATATTAAAGAAAATGTTATAAATAATAATCCTATTACCATTAATAATGAGCAATAAAAGCTTTCTAATAAATTAAATAATGTAGATACAACACCATAGGCTGTAACTGCTATACCTATTAGCATTACTATAAGCCAAGATATCATATTCTTTCTATTTAATTCCTTATTTACATTCTTATCTAATTTAGTAACATAAACCATATTAAATATCTCCAATAAAACAATACAATTATAGCATTAAAAAAGCCCATATTCAAATGGGCTTTAAATTATTTTATATCATGGAATTTTAAGCTAATATCAAATGCCATAACTGAGTGAGTTAAAGCACCTACAGAAATATAATCTACTCCTGTTTCTGATACTTCCTTAATTCTACCTAATGTCATATTTCCTGATGCCTCAAGCTTCTTCTTATGATCATTTAGCTTAACACATTCAGCCATCATTTCAGTTGACATATTATCTAGCATAATAATATCAGCTTCTGTATTTAAGGCTTCCTTAAATTGGTCTATATTTTCTACTTCAACCTCAACCTTAATATTTGAAGGCACCTTAGTCTTAATTAATTCTACGGCCTTTGTAATGCTACCTACGGCATCAATATGATTATCCTTAAGCATTACCATATCAGATAATGAGAATCTATGATTAGTACCTCCACCATGCTTAACAGCTAGCTTTTCAATATATCTTAAATTAGGTGTAGTCTTTCTTGTATCTAAGATTTTAGTATCACCTACAACCTCATGAACATATTTATTAGTTACTGTTGCGATACCTGACATTCTTTGCATCAAATTAAGAGCTACTCTTTCACCCTTTAAGATTGTCTTAGTCTCACCATCTATTTCAGCGATAACATCATATTTATTAACCTTATCGCCATCCTTAACATTAAATTTGATATTGAATTCTCCACCAACAATTTCAAATACTCTCTTTACTACCTCACATCCAGATACGATACCTGTATCCTTGGCAATAAATTTGGCATGAGATTTATCTCCATCCTTAAAGATATTATCAGTTGTAATATCTCCTGCTGGCATATCCTCCTTTAAGGCATTCTTAATTATTCTATCTACAACCATTAAATCCATATTATAGTTAATTCTATAATGTGAACCAACTGATTCAGTTCTTCTAATAGCTGCGTTAATAATTAATAATGCACATGTAACCATATTTAATGTTTCAAAATAATATCTACTCATTACATGAATCTTTAATAAATTCTTATAATGTGTTTCAATAATATTTTTAGCAATTTCAAGTCCATCTGGAGTTCTTACAATTGATACATATTTATCCATCAATTGTCTAACCTCAACTCTAATTGACTTGAAGTTATATTTCTTAAATTCATGTGGTAATTCAGGAATATAGCTACTCTTTGGATTTATATCAGTAGCCTTATTAATATCATCAGCGATTCTTTTACCAAATACTAAGCATTCAAGTAATGAATTAGATGCTAATCTATTCGCACCATGAACACCAGTATTAGCACATTCACCTACTGCGTATAAATTAGTAAGTGATGTATGTCCATAAACATCTACATTAATACCACCACATAGGAAATGCTCAATTGGGGCAACAGGGATATAATCCTTAGACATATCAACACCAATTGATAAGCACTTATTGTAGATTGTAGGGAATCTCTTCATTAAGAATTCCTTACTCTTATGAGTAATATCTAGATATACATGGTCACTCCATGTATCAAACATTTCTCTATAAATAGATTGAGATACTACATCTCTTGGAGCTAGCTCCATTCTTTCCTTATCATATTTTGCCATGAAGCGCTCTCCTTCAATGTTCTTTAAGATAGCACCCTCACCACGAACTGCCTCACTAATTAAGAATCTTTGACCAGTCTTATCCTCTTCATAAAGACCAGTTGGATGGAATTGAACGAATTCCATATTCTTAATTTCAACACCAGCTCTATAAGCAAGTGCGATACCATCACCCATTGCGAACTTCTCATTAGTAGAATTCTTATAAATACCACCACAGCCACCAGTTGCGATAACTATTTTATTAGAAAATATTGCATGTGGCTCATTTTCTTGGTTAATTACAATAACACCTACGGCCTTATTATTTTCCTTAATAATGCTAAATGCCATCCAATCCTCAAATACAGAAATATTACTTCTTGCATGTAATGCATTTCTTAAATCCTCCATTACACGCGCACCAGTGGCATCACCACCAGCATGTAATATTCTTCTAGATCTATGGCCACCTTCTAATGTTTTAACAAGCTCGCCACTTTCATTCTTATCAAAATTAACACCAATATTAATTAGATTCTTAATATTTTCTCCAGCCTCATTAACTAATATTCTAGTAGCTTCCTTATCATTAATATAAGAACCAGCTCTTAGAGTATCCTCATAATGCTCCTGAATCTTTTCTGGATTAAAATCAATTTCAGCTGCGATACCACCTTGTGCTAAATTCGAAGATCCCTTATCAATTTTATCCTTGGCAAAAATACCAATCTTATAATTAGGATTAATATTCATTGCAGTATACATACCTGCAAGACCAGCACCTAATATAACGACATCAAATACTTCCTTTTTCATAAGCTACCTCCAAATTATTTACTAAGCTCAAGCATCTTATCTAAGGCAACTCTTGCCTTATCCATAGTATCCTTATCTAAGGTTACCTCAAATTCCTCATTTAAAAGACATTTATAAACATCCTCTAATGAGATAAGCTTCATAGATTTACATAATAAGCCATCACTTAATAAATAGAATTTCTTATTAGGATTTCTCTTTTCTAGCTCATGCATAATACCATTTTCAGTACCAATAATAAATTCAGTTGCCTCACTCTTAGTACAATATTCAATTATACCCTTAGTTGAGCCTGCATAATCTGCAATTTGTGTAAGCTCATATGGAGCCTCAGGATGAACACAGAATAAAGCATTAGGATGTGCTTCCTTTGCTTTCTTAACATCATCTAATGTTAATCTATCATGGATTTGACAACAGCCATTCCATAAATCAATATCATATCCATATTCCTTAGCTGCGTAATTACCTAAATTCTTATCTGGGCAATATAGAATCTTTTGATCCTTATAATGCTCTAAAATCTTTAAAGCATTTGAAGATGTAACGCAGCAGTCAGATAAGGCCTTTACATCAGCGTATGTATTTACATAGGAAATGACTACTCTATCAGGATGCTCTTCCTTATATTTTCTTAATGATCTTGCATTTATTAAATTTGCCATGTAGCATGGTAAATTCTTATGTGGCATTAATACCTTTTTATCAGGAGATAAAATCTTGGCAGTTTCACCCATAAATAATACACCACAGAATACTATAATTTTAGCATCAGTCTTTTGAGCAATTACTGATAAATTATATGAATCTCCTAAATAATCAGCAATATCCTGAACCTCATCCTTTTGATAATAATGAGCAAGAATAATTGCATTCTTTTCCTTCTTTAATCTATTGATTTCCTTAATCATTTCATCTTTTGTCATTTTCATTCCTCCTAGTAAATAGCGCGGCTGGTCTATGACCACCATCACTTCTTACCTCATCTGTTTTTATTACTAAATCACTAATACTTCTTCTAAATACTGGATCTAATAGCTTTTTATCTAAGATTGCCTCATATACTAATTGTAATTCCTTTAATGTAAATTTTTCAGGCATCATATGGAATACAATATCAGTATAATTAATCTTACTTTGTAATCTTTTTATAGATGTTACTATAACCTCTAAATTATCAAATGCTAAATCATTATTTTCCTTTTCTTTATATGATTCTATACCATATTGGTCTATAGTCTTAGAAACCTTACAATTAAATGATTCATCATCATTAGAAAAATTAATTTCTATTTCATTGTCATTTTCAATAAATGAGATATTAAAGAATGACGCATTTGGATTTAGATTATCTAATACCTTAGCCTTATCAACCAATCCTAAATAGCTACATGATAATACTCTTCCTCTAATATCTCTATCGATATCAGAAAATGTATATAGCTGTTCAAGATAAATATCATCTAGATTGGCATCAGAGAATAATACTCTTTTAGCACAATCTAATAATGTTTCATCTAGCGAAAGAAATCCTCCAGGTAAGCACCACTTACCCTTAAATGGTGGAGTAGTTCTTTTAATTAATAATACACTAAATGCCTTCTTATTATTCTTTCTATAATTAGATTTAGAAATATCACTAACACTAAATAATGTAATATCAGTAGTAATACTCATCTTTTCATAATCATCAGCGTTATATGATTTTAAGAATTCCTCATCAGTCATATTAGAATAATCATTATCTACATAATTTTTCTTATAGAATCCTTTTTTTATAATATAATCATAAACATTAGAATCTAAATATTCCTTAACCTTAGGATCCTCCTCTTCAAGCATTCTTCTTATTTCACTTGAATTAGTAGGAGCTAAATCAATATCCATAAATTCTAATTCACCATTATATTTACTATATTTTTCTATTTCATTTTTAGCATCTACATTTTTTCTATCAATAACTAATAAATTATATTGATTTAAAATATATTCATATCTTTTCCATGTATTAAAGCTTTTTAAATTATCAGAGCCTAATATAAAATATAATTTATCTCCCTTATACATATTAGCTAAATAATCTAAGCTTCTATATGTACAAATTAAATTATTCTTAAATTCATAATCAGAAATGATAACTCTATCATTTCCCTTAAACATAAGTTCTAACATTTGTATTCTATATTCGCCCTTTAGTAAATTACTTTTATTATAATAATTACCAGTTGGAATAATTACAATTCTATCAAATATATTTCTATTTAATAATTCCTCTACTAATTTTTTATGAGCTAGATGACATGGATTGAATGAACCTCCATATACACCTATTTTCATAAATTCTCTAGCTCCTTTAAATACATTTTATTAAATGTGTCAGAGCTCATTCTTAAATCACCTCTTGGTGATACAGCAACGCTACCTACCTTAATACCATCAGGTACACAGTTACGCTTAAATTGCTGAGTAAAGAATCTTCTAACAAATACCTTTAGGGTTGCCTTTATTTCCTCTTCCTTAAATTCATCCTTAAATGTACGGCAGGCTAGGAAATAAATTTTCTTTAATGGCGCACCATAACGTAGGAAATGATATAGGAAAAAGTCATTTAAAATATATGGTCCTACACTCTTTTCAGTTGCTTGAGCGATATTACCATTATCATCTAGTGGTAATAGCTCAGGTGAAATAGGTGTATTTAATATATCTGTTAATGTTTCCTTTATAATACCTTCCTCACCATCTCTAATATGACCAATTAATGTTGTTACTAATGTTTTAGGAATAGAGCAGTTAACACCATAATTAGACATATGATCTCCATTATATGTTGCCCATCCTAAGGCAAGCTCACTCATATCTCCTGTTCCTACTACTATACCATTTTCTTGGTTAGCAACATCAAATAATATTTGAGTTCTTTCTCTTGCTTGAACATTTTCATATGTAATATCATAAACTCCATCTGGATGCTTTATATCCTTAAAATGCTGGATACATGCATCCTTAATAGAGATTTCTCTAAAATCAGCACCATATGCCTTTATTAAATTAACTGAATTATTATAGGTTCTTCCTGATGTACCAAAGCCTGGCATTGTAATTGCTATTACATTAGTAGAAGGTAAATTTAATATTCTAGTTACCTTCATTGATACTAGGAAGGCAAGTGTTGAATCAGCACCACCTGAAATACCAATTACCATTTTAGAATTTCCAATATGCTTTACTCTCTTAGCTAAAGCATAGGCTTGAATATTTAAGATTTCCTCTAAGCCTTCCTTTGTATGAGCAAGGAATGGTTTTTTATTATATTCTCTTAATAATTCATTTTCTCTTCTTACTAATGAGAAGTGAGTTTCCTTAACATCAATATCAAAATCTACAGTTTCATAGCTTCTTTCTTTAATTCTATCACTCATTATTCTTTGAATATCGACATCCTGAATAATCATATTAGATTCAAACTTAAATCTTTCATTTTCAATAAATGTTCCATCTGGTTCAGCAATCATGGCATGACCTGAGAATAATATATCACTTGTAGATTCATTAATACCACTAGATGCGTATACGTAAGCGGCTAATGTTTTAGATGCTTGCATCTTAACAAGATTTCTTCTATATGAAACCTTACCAATTGTTTCATTAGATGAAGATAAATTAAAGATGATATTAGCACCCTTTAATGATGTGAAATTTGATGGAGTATTAGCCATCCATAAATCCTCACATAAATCTATTGCGTATGTAACATCAAAATTATCACACTTATATAATAGCTTATTTGATATTACTACCTTTTCTCCTAATAATTCTATTGAATCTAGCTTTAATTCATTTCCACTCTTAAAATATCTAGCCTCATAGAATTCATTATAGTTTGGAATATATGTTTTTGGAGTTATACCAATAATATGACCATCATAAAATGAAATTGCACAGTTATATAATGAATTATTAATTCTAATTGGTGAACCAACAATAAAGATAGTTTTAGTTTCCTTACTAAAGCTTTTTAATGCTGCTAATCCATTAATACATCCATTATATAAATCAGTATTTAAGAACATATCCTGAGCTGTATAGCCTACAATAGATAATTCAGGGAATGTTACTATTTCTACTCCCTTACTATCAGCTTCCTTTACTAATCTAACAATTTCAGATACATTGTAATCTACATCACATAAATGTATTTCATTTACAATAGCACCAACTCTTACATAGCCATATTCCTTTAACATAGTTAAATCCTCCATTTTAGTTTATTCTAATACTATTAGAAATCATAGTCAATATGTTTTTATCAATTTGATAATATCAAAAAGATAAAAAGTATAAGATAAAAGAAAATGCCTCCTAAGAGGCATTATCTATTTAAGATAGATTTGCTGGAATAAAATCGTTCGCACCAGTATCCCACTTATATTGTGTAGTATTTTCAGTTTCATAATTGTCAGAGTATGTATAAATAGTTCTTCTATTTTGAGATACATCATCATAGTAAGTTGTATATGATACAGATTTAAGAATATTACCTTCATAAGTATATGCAGCAACACTATAAACAGTCTCCATATCTGAAGACACTTTACTAGTAATTACTTTGCCAGTATTGTCATATGTATATTCAAGTATTCGAGCCCTTTCAGTATCGCTATACCATTCTTCTGACTTATAAGGGTATAAACTATCATTATAATATCTCTTATATAAATATGTTGATGTTTGTTGTCCTTCTGAATTATAGTCCTTATTAGATTGAGTTTGAGTTAAACCTACATAGCCTCTTGATTGTTCTGATGTCTTTATTTCTTGACTACCTACAATATTGTAACTGATGACTGTGATTGGATTTGCATATGTAGATATCATTTTTGAATATTCTACCTTGCTTCCCTTTGTATAAGTAATATTAGCTGTAGCTACAGTAAAGTCAGCATTATATGTATATACATATTCCTTTGATGTTTCACTTGTTGCTTCAGTCATCTTAGTAATAATTCTATTGGCATTATATTCGGAAACAATTGAACGTTCTAATGATAAATCATCATTATACGCAATAATTGAAGTTGGTTGTCCAATATCATTATACTTATATTCATGCTTACCTTTCATTTCACCAGCTAAAGCAACTTCAATTTCGTTATTATTCTTATAATCAAAATCAGCAGTTATTGAATCTTGACCTACAATTTGGATTTTTTTAATCTTACCAGAATCATATGTTATTGTTGCATTTCCATCTGTTCCAAATTGATTATATGGCATTTGTATTTTATTATCCTCTACTGTTGTAATATTTACGGTCTCAGTAGTTGGATTTTCTAGAATAAACTCACCCCAATTAGTTTGACTAACATTTATTGTAGTAGCTATAGTTGTTGTTTTATAATTAGAATCTATTGTTGCTCTCATAGAAGAATAATCAATTACCTTATTATAATTTTCATTCCATTCTGAAACCTTTGTCTCTGCGAATGTGTCAGTTACTTCATATGACAAATTAGTATATTCTAGAAACTTACTTCCTTTAGCGCTATAACTCTTATTAATAACCTTTGAACCATCATATGTTATTTCGGCCTTACCTTCAAGGCTTTCTGATATTAACATATTATTTTCAAATTTATTATTATAGCGTCCCGTTTTTAAACCAGTTGAATCAACCTTCTTAAAGTCAGTAGATTCAACAGTACCATCTAGCTTAATCTTATATAAGTCTAATCCTGCTTCTTTTACATTAATTGCATTATCCTTATATTCAGCATAGCTATATGCTGGAGCTGGATAATATGAATAATTTGAAATATTCTTGAAATAAATAGGATTATTCCCATTTAATGTCACTATGTCAGTACTTACACCCAAAAATGAATTAAATGAACATACCTTAACCTTTTCGGGTACATTATTATTATAAACTAACTTACAAAAGTTTGGTTCAGAGCCATCCATGTATACAAAGCTATCAAGCTTTGAATTTGATGTATAAGTCATTAAAAATATTGGTTCAGTATCATTTTGAGCGGCATATACCTTAACATCATCTGCACTTTGAGTTGAGCTTCCAGAACTTCCACCACTAGGGTTTGATTCACTACTGCCACTATTATCTCCACTTGGATCATCAGTCTTTGTATCATCGCCACATGAGCTTAAAGCAAAGACTCCAGTTAAAGCAAGTAAAGAAAATATATAAATCTTCTTCATATCTTTTCCTCCTCATTTTTATTATTTTTTTATGAATAGATAAACACAAAAATTCTATATTTTTTTATCAAAAAAGTCAAATTACTATACTAAAACGCTACTATTCCAAATTAATTTGAGAAAACTGACATAAAGAAAAAAGGATTCGATTATTATCAAACCCTTAATACGAAAACTATAATTAATCCTTATTCTTAATATTTTTATATAATGCGAATGGATATGTAAATAAAGATAAGAAACCACAAAGCACTAATGCAAATATAAATGCTAAAACTGAGATTATAATACCTATAACTGCAAATAATAGCTTCATTAAAATTAAGAACTTTAATCCATCTAAATCAAAGCTGAATATTATTCCTGGGAAATGAATACTCCATCCTGCAATATCTTCAAATAAATCAAATACAAAGTTATTATCTAAGATGAAGCATGACACCATTGTAAACATAGCTACTGAGAATATAGAACCAACTACAAACATAGTAGCTGTATCATCTGAATGAGTTGCGACAAATGCGAAAATACCAAATGAAATAGCAAATGCTAGTATACCTAAGAAAATAGATAATAATAATCTTCTTCTGTTACTTTCAGCTTGTTGTTTCTTGGCAATAGCTACCTTTGTTCTACCACAGTCAGTATGCATTAAATATTCAGTTGAATAGCCTCTACCATGATGCCTATCTTTAATGAATTCTTCATTATCATAAATAGGCTTTTTACAATAATCACATACACCTACAACCGCATGTAACTGAATAGGTTTTTCTACTACAACATCCTTTTCAACCATGACTGGTTTTTCTACTACTATTGGTTTTTCTACAATCTTTTCTACCTCTACTATCTTTGGCTCTGTTTCATTACCTAATAATTCATCAGTAGAAACATTAAATATTGTAGCCATTTGCTTTATAGTACCAACTGATGGCTCAACCTCATCTGATTCCCATCTTGATACTGCCTGTGCAGTAACATTTAATTTTTCTGATAATTCCTTTTGAGTCATCCCATTTGAATTTCTTAACTCTTTAATTTTTGAACCTAACGACATCTTCGTATCCTCCCTTGAGACACTTTCATTATAGTGTACAACTCAACAAATTGTAAATAAACAAAAAGTTGAATTTAATAAACAAAAACGTAAGTAGCCGTTTTTCTAATAAAAAACAACGTTTTTTAAATAATATTTTTTAATTCTTTAGAAAAGACCACCTAAGTGGTCTTAATATTAAATGATTGAATTATTCAAATTGAGCTAAATATTCTTTAATATCATCAGATGTCATTTTTTTGTTTTTAATAAAGATTTCGATTAAAGTATCGTAATCTGCTAATACTTTATTTAAATCGGCTTGATCCATAGTAACTGATGATTCTATACCATAAGCTTTTTCCATATCTGATGGATAATCTGTAAAGTTAGTATCATTATCGTTATCTTCCTGAATAAACATCATTGGTACTTTTACTTCATGTGCAACATATGTTTTATTTTCAGAATCATATGTATAGTAGAATCTTGAACGTAATTCAATATCAAATTTTCTACTTGTTTCTCTGCTAAATTTTGTATTGTATTTAGAATATAATAATTTATTTGACCCATTTAAATATACATCTACAGTACTTCTTGATGAAGGATTTTCATCTGTTTTATCTGTAACCTTTATTGAAGTGATTCCAGAAATATCCCATAAGTTAAACCATAAGGTATTATATGTTCCAGTTATTTTACCAATTATAGGAACATTAATAGTTTTTTCTTCTTTTACTTCATAGCCAAGAAGTCTACCTTCACTTGCCTTATAAAGTTCAGTTACGTAGCCATCAAAGCCAGCCAAACCAGATGCTTTATTACCAACAACTGATACATAATCATTTTCTACATAGAAATCAGCACATGCTGAAATCTTATCTGAACCATTAATTGTAGTATATTCATAGATATGACCTATTGTCTTTGTTTCGTTATTTACAACTGATAAATAAGATGTTCTTGAGCCTGATACACCAGCGATAGTTACACCATATGTTGTAGCCATTTCATAAGCATCATTTGAAACTAAATACTTAACCTTATATGCATCACCTAACGAAATGAACATTGCCTTAGTTTCAGATGATAAATCATAAACCATCTTTACAACTGGCTTTACAGTACCAACACCTGGAACTGTAATTGATGTAGTAATATTGATAATAAACATCAATTGGTCATCCTTAAACACAAATTTTCCAGTATATCCATCACCAGATAATTCTTTTTCCATTTCTTCAGCATATGAATTTTCAATATATACATTAACTGCTTGTGTTGCAGCATTTAATGCAGTTTGTGCTAAATTAAATACCTTAGCCATTGTAATACTTTGATTAATGTTTTCAACTACCATTTGCCATTGTTCGCCAAAACCGGCTTGATTAATATCAGATACATTAGTGAATGTTGTGAAATCATAATTAATTGATGAAACATCAGTAACTTTATTTGGTTCATAACTTGGTGCCATAGCAGCTGGTAAATAATCATAAGCCGTTGCTGTTTCAATCTTTGTTAATTTAGTTAAATAATCCTTAACAACACTTGCAAGTAATGACTTAATATAAGCTTCTGTTTCTTGTAATACTGTTGTTAATGTAGTAGGAACATCCTCTACCTTAGTTACAGCCTCTAATTTTTCAATTTCTTCATTTTCGAAACCTTCTAAATCAGACTTTAGCTTTTGATTTGGAAGCTTAGCTAATCCAGCATCAATAACATCGTCTAGTGCAGCAACTGCAACCTTAATAGTTTCTGCAACAGCAAAATCTGATAAATCCTTCTTAATCTTTTCAACACATGTTGGAATATCATCTAATTTTGTTACAGCTTCAAGTGTTTTCTTTTCCTTAGCATATTCAGCTTGTGTATCTGTCTTTACTGTATCATATGGAATCTTATCAATTAATGCATTTACATAAGGATCTAATGCAGCTATTGCTAGTTTAATAGTTTCTTGAACTGCAAAATCTAATAAATCAGATTTAATTGTTTCTACGCATGTTGGAACACCTTCAATAGTGTCTACAGCTGCTAGTAACTTCTTTTCTTCAACATATTGTGCTTGTAAATCTGTCTTTAATGATTCATTTGTTATCTTTGCTATTAAAGCTTCTACATACTTATCTAATTCTTCTAATGCCTTATTCTTTAATGCTAAGACAACCTTAGCTGTTTCAGTCTTAATATAATCCTTAGTATCATCTAGAATTTCCTTATAAGTTGTTGCTACATTGTCTAATGTTTCAATGGCATCAACCTTAGCCATTTCAGTATTATAGAATGTTTGAACTGATGCCTTTAAAGTATCATCAGGAATTGCAGCAATTAATGGATTAATAATTGCATTTAATTTAGTAACTGCAAGTGGCTTTAATGTAGTTACAGCAAATGTCTTAGTATCTTCAACTACCTTATTTAATGCAGCCTTTGCAGTATCTACATCAGTAATACCATTAATATATTGCTTTTCTGTATCATAGTAAGTTTGGATTGCAGCCTTTAATTCATCATTAGTAATCTTTGCAATCACAGGATTTATTAATTCATCTAATTTAGCAATTGCTGCTGACTTATTTGTAGCTAGCTCTGTAGATTCAGCCTGACTTTGGCCTTCTCCACCTTGCTGTCCTTGACTGCCCTGTTGACCTTCAGAACTACCTTGTTGGCTTTGAGTTCCATCAGAGCCACCTTGATTTTGGCTTCCACCATTATCAACTACGCTTGATGAACCACCATTATTTACAGGCTTTTCATCACCACATGCTGATAAAGCTAAAAGTGCTGTTGCACTTAATAATACACTTAAAAAAACCTTCTTTTTCACTTTAATCACCTAACCCTTGTTTTTATTATACAACTATGTATTTATAAAAATAAATAAACAATTTGTTGATACGGATTGTTGATACGGAAAAAAGGAGCATTTTAATTGCTCCTGATTTTTCCTTCCTTCATTTCCTTTTTGCGCTTATACATTTCTTGGTCAGCTCTTTCAAATACGCTTGTTGAGTCATCACCATCTTCATTGAATGCTGCACCAATTGCGGCTGTTACCTTTTCCCAAGGCTCTAGATTTGGATTATTTACTAATTCCTCAAATTGAACCTCAAGTTCATCCCTATGTTCAAAGTAATTCTCATAATCCTTCTTAAATAATATAACTGCAAATTCATCTCCACCAATACGAAATACTGGAGATTTACTAAATACCTCACATATCATATTAGCAAGCTTTATAATTGCTATATTACCCTTATCATGTCCATATGTATCATTTATAGTTTTTAAATTATTTAAATCTATAACAACAATACCATATTTCTTTTCTGTTAAGGAATTTATAGTTGCATCATATGCTGTTTTATTTCTAACACCAGTTAAAGCATCATGTGTCGCAATCTCACGCATATATGCGACCTTTTTTTCTGCACTAATGATATCAGATACATATTTCTTCATATCCTCTGTCATTGTTTCCACTGCGCTTGATAATGATTTAATTTCATTATCCTGCTTTACATATACATGCTCAAATTCTAAATTATCAATGTTTCTATTATCTGTACTTCTATCTACAAAATTAACAGCACTATGCTCTAGTTTCTTTAATGGATCAATAATATATTTTCTAAACCAAATGAAGAATAATGAAATAAATGCTAAGCCTAAAACGACTGTAATACTTACATTAATTACTGCATATTTAATAATAGTACTTCTAATAAATGTAATATCGATATCTACTGCAAGTACTGCAATACCCTTACCAGTTGAATCCTTAATAGGAACAGCACCTGTATAATCAATACCCCATTCAGTAGTTTCCTCAAAAAATACAATTTTATCTCCATTCATTACATCCATCATTAGCTTAGCTGTTTCACTATCAAATTCATCATCTGAAATCCATCCTAAATATAAATTGCCTTCAGTATCCTCATATCTATCATGATATCTTTCGGCAGAAAATACTGACATTACATTTTCTGTTTCATTTGTATTTAAAGGTAATATAGCATAAAGATAATGTATGTCATTATAATGATTGATTATGTCATCCATAAACAATAATGTTTCCTTATATTTATCGCTTTCTTCTTTACTATCTATACACTTCTTTAAATCATCAGCGTCTATGTGTGATTTAGTATAATCTAATATTTCAGTAATATAATTTTCATAATCTGTATAAACAAAGTTTGTATGTAAAGCTATATTAGTAACACTTAAGCTTGTACAAATTATAATTAAAAAAATAATACTGGCTATACCAATAGCTCTATTAAGTGGTTGTTTATGCTTCGTCATAAAATCATCTCGCTCTCAATTAAATTAAATGAATAGTATATTTGTTTAATTGTAACACGAAAAACAAAAAAATATCCCTTAAGTTTATCACTTAAGGGGTATAAATTAATTATTTTGCAGATTTTTGCATACAAATATCATAACGTTCTGATTCGCCAATCATATTATAATATTTCATTGCCATTGAATAATCTCCTCTTAATTCATATAGATAAGCATCCTTTGCGATACCATCATGATCAGAGGCAGCTATTCTTTGAAAGCCAACCATTTCAAAATGATTGTGTCTTAATAATACTCTTTCAAGACCAGTAAAATATAAATCTCTATAGTCTCTATCTATTTCTTCAAATGAATAATTAGAAATTATATTTAATATTCTCTTCTTAGAATTTAAATCTAGCTTTTGATAACCTAATTCATCTAATAGATTCTTATATACATCCTCATAGATTGCCATATCTGCTCTAGCATCTGCTGGCATCATTGAGAAAGCTGCTAAATCCATTTGATAGCATAAATCAATTGATTCTCTACTTTGGGTACGAACACCTAGAAATTTTAGCATTTCTTCAATAGACATTAGGGTCAACTCCTTTTATAAAAAAATTTCGCCCCTATTGTAACATATAAAAATTAATATTAAAAGAAATTTTTACCATTTTTTTTAGTAGGTAGTTATTTCCTACTTTGTGTATCCAAATTTTTTAAAGAATTCGTTCTTAAAATCTAACAATCTATCATTTTGAATAGCTTCTCTTATATCATGCATCAAATTCTTTAAGAAATATAAATTATGGTATGTAATTAATCTCATACCTAATATTTCCTCACTCTTAACTAAATGATTTAAATAAGCGGCTGAATACTTTTTACATACGAAGCAATTACATTCTGGGTCTAATGGCTCCTTCATATTTACATACTTTTGATTCTTAACCTGAACCTTACCATATGATGTGAATGCTGTACCATGACGAGCATTTCTTGAAGGTAATACACAATCAAACATATCAATCCCATTCATAGAACCAACAATTAAATCATCAGGAGATCCTACTCCCATTAAATATCTTGGCTTATCAACTGGCATGATTGTTTTTAGATACTCAAGCATTTCATACATTTCATGCTTCGATTCTCCAACTGATAATCCACCAATTGAATATCCTGGGAAATCTATTTCCATAAGCTTATCTAGGCAATACTTTCTTAATTCCTTATTACCAGCACCCTGAACAATACCAAATAATGCTTGAGTATCAGGATTTTGATGTGCATCCTTACCTCTTTTTGCCCATCTAATTGTTCTATCAATTGAATCCTTTAAGTATTTAGGGTCTGAATCAAATGGTGGACATTCATCGAATGACATAATGATATCAGCACCTAAATTATTTTGAATTTGAATTGATTTTTCAGGTGATAGGAATAGCTTTTCACCAGACTTGTGATGGCGGAATTCTACTCCCTCTTCTGTTATCTTTCTAATCTTAGATAATGAGAATACCTGGAAGCCTCCACTATCTGTAAGTAGGGCTCCATCCCATTTCATAAAGCCTCTAATACCACCGAAGTCCTTAATTAATTCATCACCTGGTTGAAGCCATAGATGATAGGTATTACCTAATATAAGTCCATCAGATACTTCTCTAACCTCTTCTGGAATTAATGTTTTAACATTGGCCTTTGTTCCTACAGGCATGAAGATTGGAGTTTCAAAATCACCATGAGGTGTATGTAAGATACCATATCTAGCACCAGTTTGTTTACAAGTATGCTTAAGCTCATACCAAACAGGTGGCTTCATTATCTTACCCTCCTAATAGTCTCCATTACTACCTTTTCAAGTGGTCTATCATTATAATCAGTCTTTGTAGTGGCAATCTTATCTACAACCTTAATACCATCTACTACAACACCAAATGCGGCATAAGAGCCATCTAGATGTGGTGCGTCCTGATGCATGATGAAGAATTGGCTTGAAGCTGAATTAGGGTCCATAGTACGAGCCATAGAAATAACTCCTCTTGTATGCTTTAGGTCATTTCTAACTCCATTTGATGCGAATTCACCCTTAATCTTCTTAGATGAACCACCAACACCAATACCCTTAGGGTCTCCACCTTGAATCATGAAATCTCTAATTACTCTATGAAAAATAATTCCATCATAGAATTTTTCATCTACTAGGTTTAAGAAATTTTCTACTGTAATAGGAGCTAATTCAGGGAATAGCTCTAATTTAATTTCACCCATGTTTGTTTCTATAACAACCTGTGGGTTCTTATCATTTAATAATTCACTTGCGTTCATAAATGTCCTCCTTATTTTATAAACATTGCATCACCGAATGAGAAGAATCTATATTTTTCTTCTACCGCGTGCTTATATGCCTCTAATATGAATTCTCTTCCTGCTAGTGCTGATACTAGCATAATAAGAGTTGATTTGGTAAATGGAAATTAGTTATTAAAGCATCGATGGCTTTAAATTTATAGCCTGGATAAATAAAGATATTTGTATTCTCACAGGCCTCTCTAAATCCAACACCTTCCTTATAGTTAGATTCAAGAGTTCTTGTAGATGTAGTACCTACAGATATAATTCTTTTTCCATTTTTCTTTGCTTCATTTAAAGTATCAGCTGCTTCCTTTGATACCTCATAATATTCTGTATGCATTACATGCTTTGAGGCATCCTCCTCATCTACTGGTCTAAATGTACCTAGTCCTACATGAAGGGTAACATAAACAATTGTAGCACCCTTCTTCTTTACTTCCTCTAATAATTCCTTAGTGAAATGAAGTCCTGCAGTAGGTGCGGCTGCTGATCCTGGATTTTTAGCATAGACTGTTTGATATCTATCCTTATCCTCAAGCTTTTCATGAATATATGGTGGAAGTGGCATTTCACCAAGCTTATCTAATATCTCTACTAAAATACCATCATAGATTAGCTCAAATTCACAAATACCTTGTTCCTCTAGCTTAACACATTTAGCTTTAAGCATTCCATCTCCAAAGCTAATGATTGAACCAATCTTAACTCTTCTTTGAGGACGTGCTAATGTTTGCCATCTATTTTCTCCTAAGTCCTTTAGTAATAATAATTCGATAGCGGCATTAGTTTCCTCCTTAACTCCATATAGTCTTGCAGGAATAACCTTTGTATCATTTAAAACTAATACATCATTTTCAGTTATATATTCTAAAATGTTATTAAATTTTCTATCCTCATATGTTTTAGTTTCTCTATCTAAAACTAATAATCTTGATTCACTTCTTACCTTTAAAGGAGTTTGGGCAATAAGCTCTTCTGGTAAATCATAATTATAATCTTCAGTTCTTATCATGAAAACAACCCCTTATAATACTTAATGCCTAGCTTTTGATATGCTTTTTCTGTAGCTATTCTTCCTCGGTTACTTCTTTTAATGTAGCCCTCCTGTAATAAATATGGCTCATATACATCCTCAATTGTTGAAACCTCCTCTGAAATAGTAGCCGCTAGGCTTTCTACTCCAACAGGACCTCCCTTAAATGTTTCAATAATTGCCTTTAAATATCTATAGTCTGTATAATCTAAGCCATCATTATCAATACCTAGTTTCTTTAATGCTTCCTTACAAACATCAATAGAAATTACACCATCATTTTTAACATCGGCAAAATCTCTTACTCTTCTAAATAATCTATTAGCAATACGAGGAGTACCTCTACTTCTCATACCTAATTCTTGAACAGCCTCTAAATCAATCTTAGTATCATATACCTTAGCTGTTCTTGTGATGATTTCCTTTAATTCGTCATCACTATAATATTCAAGTCTTAATACAACACCAAATCTATCTCTAAGTGGTGCTGATAAATCTCCAAATCTAGTTGTCGCTCCAACTAATGTAAATGGAGGTAGGTCCACTCTTATTGTTCTTGTTTGTGATTCCTTACCAACAACAATATCTAATACATAATCCTCCATTGCGCTATATAGTACCTCTTCAACATAGCGTGGTAGTCTATGTATTTCATCAATGAATAATACATCTCCTGCCTCTAGTGTTGAAAGCACAGATGCTAAATCACCGCTTCTTTCAATTGAAGGTCCTGAAATAACCTTTAAATTAACTCCAAGCTCATTAGCGATAATTTGAGCTAGTGTTGTTTTACCTAGTCCTGGAGGACCATATAATAAAACATGGTCTAAGGATTCATTACGCTTTAATGCTGCCTTAATATAAACATCAAGCATTTCCTTAGCTTCCTTTTGACCGATATATTCCTTAAGCTTTTGAGGTCTTAGGGAAAGCTCAGAATCAGCCTCATTTGGTTCTATATTTGGATCAACAATTCTTTCTTCATTATTACTTTCCATAATTTACCTCAAATCTATTTTACAAGCTTCTTTAGAGCTTCCTTAACTAATACACCCTCATCTAATGATGGGTCAAGCTTTTCTACTACCTTAGTAGCTTCCTTCTTTGTATAGCCTAGTGCTACTAAAGCATCAATAACATCAGTTAATTTAGATGAATATGCAGCACTTCCTGCTGACTTAATACTTGCAGTATATGACATCTTACCAGCTAAATCTAAAATGATTTGCTGAGAAGCTTTAGCACCAATTCCTGGGAATTTCTTTAAATATACATCATTTCTAGATTCAATCGCATTTACAATTTCATTAACTGTACCAGTTGCTAAAATCGATAGTGCACTCTTAGGACCAATTCCAGAAACTGAAATTAGCTTTAAAAATAATTCCTTTTCGTCCTCTGTTAAAAATCCATATAAATCTAAGGTATCCTCTCTTACATATTGATGAGTATACACCTTATATTCAGTATCAATTTTATAGTTGTAAGGGTTTGGAACTATTATTAAATATCCTATTCCATTATTTTCAACAATTATATTTTTAGGAGTAATTTTTGTAACTATTCCTTTGATATATCCATACATCTAAACCACCATAACAATATTAACATAAATAAGCTAAAAATTAAAGAGCATTACCGTTCATTAAGTAATAAATTACTTAACTATACTTTACTAAAAAGTTTACTAATTGTATAATTAAAGAAAAAAGTAAGGAGGTAAAATATGACTTTTAGTGAAGATTTAAAAAAGTTTTCTGAAAAATTCACAGAATTACTGAAGCAAATTGAAATTGAAAAAAGCTCATTATTAACTCCTTTAATGTCTACTACTGCTGAAAAGGAATTAAAATCATTTATTGAAAATTCATTAAAGGCAATCAATTCCTTTAGTGAAACAGATAAGAAAAATAGAGAAAAATTCTCTAGATTATTAAGTGATTATAAGGACGCAGTTGATAATATTCATTTCCAATATGAAATGGATATTAAAAATTTAAATGATATTACATTAGAAAAAACAAAAAAGCTAAAGGTAGAAAATACAGAAGCAACATTAGAATTAAAAAAGAAAACAACTGAAATCGAATTAGAGGTAAGCTGGAATAAAAATAAAAATGATAATAATATAGAATTATTCGAAACAGAATACCATAATTCAATCGCAAGATTTGATTATCAGCTAGATAATTCAAAGGTTGCCTATAACGAAACAGTTAATTATTTTAATAATGATTTAAAGAAACAATTAGACTTAGAAAATAGTAAGCATAATACCGAATTAAAGGAATATATTAAGGAAACTGACAATATCAAGAATAGATATAATGATACTATTTCTAAGGAAAGCGATGAGCTTAACGAATACATTAATAAGTTCAATGAGATTCAAGCAAATCAAAAGGAAAATAAATATATTGAGACAGTTGATTTAAATGCTAGAATCAGAAGCTTAGTTAATGAAAAGAATCAAAAAATAGTTGCCGAAAGAATCGATTATTCTAAGGACCAAAACGTAAATAAGATTGAGCACGATATGAAAAAGCGTGAGTCTCTTCTTTCTGCTCAGCAGACATCTAAGGAATTCGTATTAAACATGGATAAGCTTAATAATAAGATGGTTAATACAAAGGATAGCTATCTACTTAAAAAGGATAAGCTAGAAAAGGATTTACAGGTTGATATTTTACGTAAGGTTAGGGAAGAGGAAGCTAATTTAAGAAATTATATCAATAATGATTCTAAGGATTCTATTAAGAAAATTAAAAAGATTCAAAAGGAATATGAAATCCAAAGAAAGACAGAAAAAAATAAAACTAGCGCTGAATTAATAAAGCTTGAAAAGGAATATAAAAGAAAGACTGCTATTAATAATCTAGATAAGAATATTCTAGATATAAATAGAAATTATGATTTAAAGATTAATAATGAAAAGGAAAATGCCGATAATAAGTACTTCCAGGCTTTAAATAATATCGATGAAAATGACTTTACATTTAAAACAAAGATTCATAATAATAATTACAATATTAATGCCAATATTTTAAAGCTAGAGAATTCTATTAAAACAATTAATCTAGATTCAAAATATGAAAAGGAAAATGCAGATCATCAAATTGCTATTCAAAAGCTTACAAATAAGCTTAAGAAAACTAATATTGAATTAAATACTATTGTTGATATCCAAGAAAAGATAATTAATTATGAGGAGTTAAGACATGAAAAAAGTGTTAAATTCCTAACAATTAATAATCTATTAGAGATTGAAAAATGTAAAACGTTAGCTGAATTTAATACTAGAAATTATAATCAAAATGTTGAAAATGCTAAAAAAGTATTAGAGCTAAGTAAGAGAAATATTCATATGCAAAATAGTAGATTTTCTTCTTTAGCTAATCTAGAAATAGAGAAAAATAATGTATTGGTTGAAAAGAAAATCATAGAGAATAATAGTAGGATTGAATTAATATCATTAAAGCAGGATAAGGAAATAGAGCTATTAGAAAGAAAACTTGTTTATGATACTGAGACTTTAATTAATAAGCTATTAACAAATAGATTTAATTGTGAGCTTAGTATAATTAGTAAGCTTGTTACTACATTTATAAAGCTAGTTAAGGAGCTTGAGCATACTTGTACCTTCCTAGTAGATAACTTCTTCGATTCTATTACATTTAGACCTGAATATGTTGATCCTGTTAGAGATTTAATGTCTAATGCTTTTACTATTGTTTATGATTATTATTTAGCAATAGTTGATACATTCTCAAATCATATTTCTGAAATGATTGAGCGTAGATTCTCATTTGAAAAGGATTTTAAGTATAAATCTAATTATGAGGAATTGATGGTTCAGTATAATACTATCTTCGAGGAATTATATGATAAGAAGGATAGATTAGAAAATGAATTAACTGAATTAAGTATTGAAATAGATTTAAAGAATCAGGCTATATTCGCCATTAAAAACCAAATTAACATGGCTAGAAGCCCTTCTAACAAATCTACTATTGGTGTTATTAAAAAGAGTATTTCTGAGCTTCGTAAGCAACAAAAATATAATGAGGTTGAATTAATTAATTTATTAAATAAGCAAAATGATATTAATAAAAAGCTAAATGATTTAGTAGCTGAAATAAATCGTGTTAGAGAGGAAAACGAAAGAAAGGAACAAGAAATATCTCAAATCCAATATAATGGTTCTATTTCTTATTACTTATTAAAGAGAGATTATAATTTATGCTTCGTTAATATGGCTACTACATATAAGCAAAAAATATTCTCAATTGATGAGGATAATGTAAATGTTACTAATTATGAAAAGATATTAGTAGAAAAGCGTAGTGAAATATTAGATTTTAATAATTCATTATTTAGTAAGCTATATAATGTAATGAATAAATTCTCTTCTACTGCTGTTAACAATTTTGATAAGACTGATAAGATTACTAATAATAAGTATGAGGATGATACTAATAAGCTAAATGAAAAGGCTAATAATGAATATTCTATTATTTTACAAAAGATAGATAACAATAATAGAATTCATGATAATAAGCTTGCCGATATTCAAAAGAGAATTAGTAGTACTAATAGATATTACTACCTGATGCAAAAGAATTTCCAAAATGAACAATCCTCTACTTCTAAGAATTCTGTATTAGAAAAGGAAAAGATTGAGCAACGATTCTATTCTGAGCTTTATGCTATAAGAGATAATCAAGCAATGATTATTAAGGATTATGAGGATACTATTGCTAGATATCATAATGAATCATTAGCATTCCAAAATGAATTAGTTAGTAAATCAAATATGACTAAGGATAATCTTGATGAGGACTTAAAGAAATTCATTAATCAAAAATATGAATATGTTAAGGCCTTGCCTGAAAGAATTAAAGCACAGGAAATTAACTTAACTAAGGAAACTAAGGAAATAAATAAAAATATCCAAAAGCAAAAGGTTTTGGATAGAGATGATTATTTCACTTTAAGAAGTGAATATTTTAAGAATTTAGCTGAATTACAAAATACCTATAATTTAAAGCTTAAAACATATAATTCAGAAAGAAAGAGTAAGATAAGACAATTAAAGAGGCATCACTCTACTGAATTAAGAAGGATATAGAAGGACGAGAAATTGTTCTTCTTTTTCGTTATAAAAAGAAAAGGGAGAAATTTGATTCTCCCTAATATTACTTATGTAACCAAGAAGGCATATTACCTTGATTTTGCTTAACAGGCTCTTCTTGAACGATTCCCTTCTTGCTCAATTTCTTTTCTTGCTTTTCACGCTTCTTTTCGTCACGTCTTAGCTTCTTTTGAGCCTTAGGATCAACCTCTTCAAAGATTTCATCTAATCTTTGAGCATTTTCTACTGATAGATTATCATAAGATGTTTCTTGAACTGGTTCAGATGTTTCAAAGATTGAATCTGCCTTATTTTCAGACTTAGTGAATGAAATATTTTGATCACTCATATTTCTGAAGATAGCATCCTTAATATCAATGAAGCCATTAGATTGAGCTCTCATTTCGTAACCTGTAGCTACTACTGTTACTACTAATTCATCATCTAGGTCAGTATTGATTGCTGTACCGAAGATAATATTTACATCCTTACCAGAATTATTTCTAATTTCATCAATAGCAGCATCAACCTCAGTTAATGATAGGTTTTGAGATGCAGAAATATTTACAATCGCATCAGTCGCACCATCGATAGTAACTTCTAGTAATGGCGAATGAATTGCATTACGGGCAGCCTCTACTGCTCTATTTGGACCCTTAGCAACACCAATACCAATTAAGGCTGTACCCTTGTTAGACATTACAGTATGAACATCGGCAAAGTCGATATTAATTAATGAAGGTAACTGAATGATTTCAGCTATACCGCTAACACCTTGTCGTAATACATTATCGGCTTCTCTAAATGCCTCTAGGATTGATGTTCCTGGAGCTACCATTGATAATAATCTTTGGTTAGGAACAACGATTAATGTATCTACATATTCACGCATATTCTCTAAGCCGGCTACGGCATTAGCCATACGTGTAGGACCTTCAAATGCAAATGGCTTTGTACAAATACCAACAGTTAAGCAGTTATGCTCTCTAGCAACCTTTGCAATAATAGGAGCGGCACCAGTACCTGTTCCTCCACCCATACCACAAGTGATAAATACCATTTGAGCATCACCAATCATCTCATGGATATCATCCTCAGATTCAATAGCTGCCTCTCTACCAATTTCAGGGTTAGCACCAGCACCTAAGCCATGAGTTGTTGTACGACCAATTAAAAGCTTTCTTTTTGGATCTACTTTACATATTTTCAAGTCCTGGGCATCAGTATTTACTGCATAGAATTCAACACCCATTACTTGGTTTTCAATCATGTGATTGATAGCATTTTTACCTGCTCCACCAACACCAATTACTTTAATTCTAGTCTTGGCAGAATCAAGATCATCTAAATCATCAAAAATCATACCAATCACTCCTTTTCTACAAAATTTTTATAAAGTAATTTACTTACTTTATCCACACTAATACAGTATATTAATTTTAAACTATTTTTACAAACTTTTCAATAAAACGCTTGTAGTTTTGTTTGGATTTTATTTTTTCATCATTTTCATTAATTCTACTTATAAATATAGGTAAAAAATAAAAGTCTTCAGTCGATTAGACTAAAGACTTAAATTCATTATTTTTCTTCCTCCATACGCTTATTATGAGCTTCAATTTCCTCATCGCTCGCGTCTCTAATTGTGACCTTAACAGTCTCAATTCTTCTATTTTTAACCTGGTCAATTGTGAATGTAATTACCTTCGCAAAATCCTCATATTCCTCTTCTTCATTTTGCTTAGTATAAATCGCAATATAATCAAATGAGAAGCCTGGCTCTGGAATACTTTCACATTTAGCAAACATCCATCCAGAAAGCTTAGATGGTACATCATCTGGCTGATCTCCAATGCCTAGCTTATCAAATAAATCATCAACGAACCATTCACCATCTACGATATAAGCTCCATCCTCTTCCTCTAAGAAGACTAAATCATTATCACCTGGAATATCATGCTCATCATAGATTTCACCTACAATTTCCTCTATCGCATCCTCTAGTGTAACAAGACCTAATACGTCACCATATTCTCCTGATACAATTGCGATATGAGTTTTAGCCCTTTGTAATTCCTCAATTAGGGCATCAACCTTCATTGAGCCGGCTACGAATTTAGCAGGTCTAATAACTCTTCTCCAGCTCATTTTTGGATTTTTAATTAAAGCTGGGAAAAAGTCTCTTTCATATAAGATACCAATGATATGGTCCTTATCTGTTTTATATACTGGAATTCTAGAATAAGGATTATCAATCATAAATGATTTAACCTCTTCTAGTGTTGATTCATAATTTAACGCATCCATTTGAATTCTTGGAATCATAATATCTGAAACAGAACGGTCATTTAAATCAAATACATTTCTAATTGTTTCTGCCTCATCATGCTCAATTTCACCTTGATCCTCCATTTGATCAATTAATACACCAAGCTCATCCTCATCAATTGCTTCAGATTCAGTTTGTTTACGTGTAAATAGCTTTTGAATACCTAAGAAGAAATATACTAAAGGTGTTAATATAAGCATAATTACATAGACAGGCCATGCGACCTTAGTAGCGATAGCCTCTGGGTATTGCTTCGCAATAACCTTTGGTAATATCTCACCAAAGATTAAAATTGTAATAGTAACTACCGCAGTTGAAACAACAGATAATAAAGTATCATTATCCTGAATTAAATATCCGAAGAATAAAACGGCTAATGTTGATAATAAGACATTAACAATATTATTACCAATTAATAATGTAATTAATGTCTTATCAAAGCATGTGGCTAATTGTAGGGCCTTCTTAGCTCCGCCCTTTCTTTCTTCAATTAATAATCTTAGCTTCGCATCTGTAGTAGATGAAAAGGCAGTTTCACTCATAGAGAAAAATGCCGAAAAAGCTACTAGCACGATCATTACAGCTATTAAAATTCCACCAGTTACCCCTATCGAAAGAGGGATTATCGATTGTACATCCAATTTTCTACACTCCTATTTATATTAGGCTCTACTTGAATATTTACCATCAATTGTTGAAACGATGATTTCCTCACCATTTTCAATAAATAAAGGCACCTTAACAACTAAGCCAGTTTCTAATTTTGCGTCCTTCATTGCTCCACCTGATTTTGTATCACCCTTAATTGCAGGCTCGCACTCAACAATTTGAAGAGTTACCTTATCAGGTAAAATAATACCAATTATTTCATCATTGTATTTTTCAATTTCAATAATTTGATTCTCTCTTAAGAACTTACGCTCTTCACTAACTAGATTATAAGGAATCTCTGTTTGCTCATAAGTTTCAGTATCCATAAAGCATAATGCATCACCAGTATCATATAAATATTGACTCTTAAATTTAACAATATCTGCTAATTGTACTCTTTCTGCATTTTGGAATGTGATATCAACTATAGCACCACTTCTTAAATTTCTTAGCTTAGTTCTTACGAATGCTGCACCCTTACCAGGTTTAACATGCATAAACTCCATAATTTTATATAAATTTCCTTCATATAAAATTGTCATTCCATTTTTAAAATCATTACTTGAAACCATTGCTTTCTCTCCTTAAAACTAATTATGTTGACTATTATATCAAATTATTCCGATTTTTTCAAATAATTAAGCGCATCAATGTAGCTGCCTTCCTTTTTACCAGCGAAGGTTTTAGTACATACGCTTCTTACAAAATTTATTTTTCTGAAGTCCTCTCTATCATCTACCTCTGATAAATGAACCTCAATTTTTTCTCCATTAAACATCTCTAGGGCATCATGTATAGCAACACTTGTATGTGTATAAGCACCTGGATTAATAATAATTGCATCTGCACTTCCAAGTACTGCCTCTTGAATCTTAGTAACTATATCACCTTCATAATTAGATTGATAAAATTCTAAATTCATATCAGCACTCTTATTATCCATCATTAGCTTATTAATCTCATCTAATGTTAAAGAACCATAATGTTCCTTTGGTCTTTTACCTAGCATATTTAAATTTGGACCATTAATTACTAATATATTCATATTATTTAAGCTCCTTTAATAAATTTGCTAAAGCTACTTCTATATCTACATTTTCTACTTCAATATCCTTGAAATAGTCATATAAATCTTTTCTTTCATTAAAGATATCTTCAATTGTTCTAGTTTGAAGTAATGGTCTAACTATATCAGATTCATCACATCTTTTTTGTAAAATATCACAAGGTACTCTTAAATAGATGCATTTACCATCCATAAGCTCCTTATTAGTCTTATCCTTTATTACTCCTCCACCAGTTGCGATAATAACATTATCCATCTTTTGGAAATCCTTTAATGTATTCTTTTCATATGCTCTAAACCAAGGCTCACCATAATCATTAAAGATTTCCTCTATAGTCTTTTGAGCAGTATTTTCAATATATAAATCCATATCAATGAATTCATATCCTAATTCCTTTGCTAATCTCTTACCTAGGGTTGATTTGCCTGACCCCATCATTCCAATTAAATAAAGTCTCATTTTAATCTCCAATCATCTATATCTTTTATTATATTATCGATAGTCTCATTTATATTATCAAGATTGACAGTATAAAAATGTGACTCCATTTGATTCTTAAACCAGGTTTCCTGTCTTTTAGCTAAATGTCTAGTATTTAGCTTAATAGTTTCCTTTACCTCATCTAATGTTTTTTCACCCTTAAAATAAGGTATGAATTCCTGATAGCCTATTGCGTGAGGATAGATATTCTTATCATATAAATCTCTAACCTCTTTTTCTAGTCCATCATCAAACATTTGATCTACTCTTTTATTAATTCTTTCATATAATATTTCTCTTGGTAATGATAAATAGCATATGAAATAATCATATAATGGCTCATCCTTATGGTTAAAGCTATGGATAGAATCTCCTGTATCCTCCTTAACCTCTAAGGCTCTTAATACTCTTTTCCTATTATTTGGATGAAGCTTAGTAGTATCAATATTAGGATCCTTTTCTAATAATAGCTTAAATAATTCATCATTAGATAAATTCTCATATTTCTTACCAAAATCTAAGTCTCTACCCTTAGCCATAAATTCATAATTAAATATAGCACTTTTAATATATAAGCCTGTACCACCAGCTATAATAGATAATTCATTATTATCAATTATCCTTCTAGCCTCTCTTTGGAAATCAGCTGTACTATATTCCTCATTAGGCTCTCTTACATCAATTAGATGATGAATAACTCCATCCATCTCTTCCTTTGTTGGCTTGGCACTACCTATATCAAGGCTTTTATATACAGCTACAGAATCACCACTAATAATATCAACGCCATAGTGCTTAGCAATCATTATTGAAATTTTAGTTTTTCCCACAGCTGTAGGCCCTAATATAGCAATTACCTTTTTCATTACTTTGATTGAATCCTTTCAAACATTC
The DNA here is from genome assembly GCA_017449215.1 of Acholeplasmatales bacterium. Taxonomy (GTDB): domain Bacteria; phylum Bacillota_I; class Bacilli_A; order Acholeplasmatales; family Anaeroplasmataceae; genus Anaeroplasma. The sequence continues at coordinate 58,468 of JAFSJY010000087.1, forward strand.
TTTCTAGCTCCTCACAGGAAATATTAATAATTGCTGGTCTTCCGTGAGGACATGTATATGGATTATTACATTTATTTAATCTTTCTAATAGAGTATCAATTTCAACCTTTGATAAGGCATGATTAGCCTTAATAGAGGCCTTACATGCCACCATCTTAGCAATTGATTCTCTAAAATATGCAACACTAACCTTATTATTTTCAATCATTTTAGCAATAACATCATACGCAATAGCTTCAAAATTATCAAGCTTAGCCCATAATGGTACTGTTCTAATAACAAAATCAGTATCACCTATTTGCTCTAAATCAAATCCTATTTCGCTAAATTCAGCTATATGCTCCTCAACATATAAGGCTTCCTTTTTAGAAATAGATAATGAGATAGGAATTAATAAATCACTCTTAGGCTGATTATTATTTCCTAATATCTCATAATAATATTCATAATTAATTCTTTCAGCAGCTGCGTGCTGATCCATTAAATATAAGCCCTTATCATTTTGGAAAATTAAATATGTACCAAAGGCTTGTCCTATATATTCCATGTATGGAAGCTTCTTCTTAGGTTCTTCCTTTATTGCCTTTGGTTCTTCTTTAACTTCTATCTTCTTTTCCTCTACCTTAATTTCTTCCTTTTCAATATATTCATCCTTTTTAATATCTAAATTAAAAATAGAATTATCTACCTTTTTAGTTTCTTCCTTAGGCTTATTATATACTGGCTCCTCATTTAAAATATCAGTATCAAATATAGAAGTCTTTTCATATTTAGTTTGCTTTGGAGTGATTTCTCTTGTTGGAATTAAAATATCACTCTTTAAGCATTCTATTATCTTTTTCTTTAATAATGCACAAATCTCTGTCTCATTAGCAAGCTTTATTTCAAGCTTATTAGGATGACAGTTACAATCTACTAATAATGGGTCTATATCAAAATATAAAATAGTTATTGGATTTTTACCAATTGGTAGGAATGTATCATATGCATCTACTGTTGTATTAGTAATTGCATAATTCTTAACAAATCTACCATTAATAACTAATGTAATTTCTAATTTATTAGATCTATAAAATTGAGGCTTTAATAAAACTAAATGAGCCTTATAGCCATCTCCTACATATGATGTTTCTAAAACACCCTTAGCGGCCTCTAAGCCATAAACCTCACCAACGAGGTTTACTATCTTATTAGAACCAGATGTAGTAAATTGAAGCTTATCATCATTATAGACAGTAAATCTAATATCAGGATGTGCCATCGCAATTCTTTCTACAAAGAATAAAATAGATGAAAGCTCACTCTTTTCACTTTTCATATATTTTAATCTTGCAGGGGTATTAACAAATAAATTCTTTACAGTTATTTGAGTACCCTTATTAGAAGGTGTTATTGAAGCTTCCTTTCTAATACCACCCTTATATAGACATCTATATCCTTCAATACCATCCAGAGATGATATTATTTCCATTTCAGATACAGCTGCGATAGAGGCAATAGCTTCTCCTCTAAAGCCTAATGTTAATATTCTAAATAAATCATATTCTGTTTTAATCTTTGATGTTGCGTGTGGCACGAATGCCATTTCAACATCATCCTTGTCCATTCCATCACCATCATCAGTGATTCTAATGAATTCAAGTCCAGCGTTTTTTAATTGAATCTTAATTGATTTTGCATTAGCGTCAATTGAGTTTTCAACTAATTCCTTAACAACACTTGATGGTCTTTCTACAACCTCACCTGCCGCTATCTTATTAGCAAGCTCAGGAGACATTCTTAATATCTTACCCATATTATTCAATCTCCTTTAGCTCATATATTAAATTAATAGCTTCCTTTGGTGTTAATTTATCAATATCAATTTCATCTAATCTTTTCTTTATCTTTAAAGCAATAGAATCTTCCTTAACCTCAGGCTTTTCATCAAATTCATCAAAATTAAATAAATCTAATGTAATATTACCCTTTAATTGGCTTTGCTCCTCTAAATGCTCTAATATCTTCTTACTTCTTTCAGTTAATGATTTAGGAAGTCCTGCAAGCTCAGCAACGTTAATACCATATGATTTATCTGTTGGACCATCAATAACCTTATGTAGGAAGGCTACACCATTAGATGTTTCCTTTGCCTCTACATGAACGTTCTTTAATCTTGATAGCTTAGAATCTAGTGATGTTAGCTCATGATAATGTGTAGAGAATAATGTTACACAGCCAACCTTTTCATGTAAATATTCTAAGATGGCTTGAGCTAGTGCCATACCATCGAATGTGGCAGTACCTCTACCAATTTCATCAAATAATACTAATGAATTCTTAGTAGCGTTTGTAATAGCATAATTAGCCTCACTCATTTCAACCATGAATGTTGATTGACCTGAAACCAAGTCATCTGATGCACCAATTCTTGTAAATATTGAATCAAATACCATTAGGTCCGCAACCTTTGCAGGAACGAATGACCCTATTTGAGCTAATATTACAATAGTAGCTAGCATCTTCATATAGGTAGATTTACCACTCATATTAGGACCAGTAATAAGCATCATGTTATATTTATTAATTACAACATCATTAACAATATATTGATCACCAATTAATGCCTCTAATACTGGGTGTCTACCTTCAACAATATTAATTTCTCTTTTATCATTAAATTTAGGTCTTACATAATTAAATTTAACTGCAACATCAGATAATGCACAGTAACAGTCAATTACAGATATAGCATCTGCTAAATCCTGTAGGCTCTTTATAAATTCAGATGCCTTTCTTCTAATTGAAACAAAGATTTCATATTCTAATGACATTACCTTATCAGAAGCTGATAAAACCTTAGTTTCATATTCCTTTAAGGCAGGAGATATAAATCTTTCTGCGTTAACTAATGTAGATCTTCTAATATATCCAGAATCCTCTGGTATATTTTCTATTTGTCCCTTAGATACCTCAATAAAGTATCCAGTTACCTTATTATAGCCAACCTTTAAATTCTTAATTCCAGTTCTTTCACGTTCAGATGCTTCATAATTTAAAATCCATTCCTTACCATTTCTAGCAATAGATCTTATTTCATCTAAATCTTTTTCAAAGCCATCCTTAATAATATCTCCATCCTTTACAGTAAATGGAGGATTATCAACTATAGCTGCCTCTAAAAGATTATATAAATCAGTATGAGCATCAATCTTTTCATTTAAGGCACTAGCTCCTTCAATATCCATATTAGCTAATAATCTTTTTAGCTCAGGGATATCCTTTAAGCTTCTTCTTAGCCATACTAAATCCTTAGCATTGGCAGAGCCTGATGAGATTCTTCCTATGATTCTTTCTAAATCATATACATCCTTAAATATCTTTTTAATTTCTTCCTTAGCTACAAAATCTAAATTTAAGGCCTCAACGAAATTTAATCTTTCATTTATTTCTTCCTTATCAGCTAAAGGCTTATCTAGCCACTTATGAATCATTCTAGATCCCATAGCTGTATTACATTTATCTATTAACCAAAGTAGAGAACCATTTCTATTAGCTAATCTAATAGTTTCAGTTAATTCTAGATTCTTCTTTGTAAAGGCATCTAGATGTAAATATGATTCCTTAACATATGATTTAAATTTCTTAAAGAATAAAGGCTTTTGATATTGAGTTAAAATATAATAATTAATTAATGTTCTACAAGCATTCTTATAATTCTCTTCAATATCAGAATAGATGAATTCTAAATTAGAATCCTCATCTACATTATCACATACTGAAAAGGCAATAGAATTTGTATCTATAAATTCCTTAAGCTTTTTATTATTAAATTTAGAATCAACAATAACTTCCTTTATATGTAATCCTAAAACCTCATTTAATAAAATATCAAATGACTTAAATGATGTAACATATCCTTCACCAGTTGTTATATCTGCGTAGCATAGGATATATTCTCTTTTAACATAATCAATTACGGCAATAAAATTATTATCCTTTTCTCTAATACCAGATTCAATAGTACCTGGTGTAATAATTTTAATTACGCCTCTCTTAACAATACCTACTGCCTCTTTTGGATCCTCGATTTGCTCAACAATCGCAATCTTATATCCTCTAGATACTAGCTTTTCAATATATTCGTTAGCGGCATGATATGGAATACCACACATTGGTACTCTTTCCTCCGCACCAGCATCCTTACCAGTTAATGCTAGCTCTAACTCTCTAGATGCAGTATAGGCATCCTCAAAAAACATTTCATAGAAGTCACCTAAACGGAAAAAGACTATAGTTTCCTTATAGTCCTTTTTGATTTCTAAATATTGTTCCATCATTGGTGTATATTTCGCACCAGGTGCTTTCTTTGACATATATAAAATCTCCTAAAGTATAGCAATTCCTAAGGCAACGCCTGCTAAGATTACTATTAATCCTGCAAAAACACAAATTGTTATATTCTTGCTTCTACTATTTTTAAATAACTTTTTTTCCTTTAAAGCATATTGCTCATTTGGAATTGTTGAATTAATATCAATTCCTAATTTATCCTTAAGAGGAACAACTACCTCTTTTTTAACTGGAGCTTGCTCAATCTTAATTTCTTGAGGCTTAGGCTCTTCCTTAATTGGTTCCTTCTTTAGTTCTTCAAGAACAGCCTTTGTTTCACCTGGCTTTAATGGTCTTTCAATTTCAACCGCAGGTAATTCCTCTACTTTCTCTTCAACAGGCTCTTCAACAATTTCAACAGGATTATTTATTAAATCAAGCATTTTGTTGAATTCCTCTGAATCTGCCTCCTCACCCTGATAATGGATAATCTTTTTAGCATCACCATTACCAAATGGAGTAATAGCACTTAAATCAATTGTGAATTCAAGTGGCTTATAAATAGATTCATCATAAACAATTTGAGATACTGTTGAATAAGGTATTTCACATTGTTCTAGAATATAGAATAAATAAGTAACTAAATCATCCTTACTCATTGCTGGCTGCATTGGAATACCCTCACGCTTAGCGTAAATAGATAAACCATTAATAGACATTTCATCTAATACCTCATCAGCCTCTTCTGTAAGTCTTCCTTGTTGGCTTAGATAATATTTAATAAATCCAACATACTCATCCTTTTGTAATCTTTCAGGAACTGTAATACCATACTTTTCACCAATTAAAATAATTTCTTGGTTAGTAGCTGTAAACATTAGATCCTTCTTTAAATCCTCAATTAAGGAACCATCAAATGTACCAGGCTGCTCAAGACATGCCGCACTTACATAGCCACAATATTCCTCAAAGCCCTTAATTTTAGTTTTCTTTAAATTCTTTAAATAAGTAATTTCACCATCATTTATATCTAAAGCCTCATAGTTATCTACTATAAGCTTCATTAAATTAAATCTATATTGTGAAAAATCCTCAGATGTAGGGTTTAAAGCTAAGAATAAATTTTCTAATTGAGTTTCTGTAAAGCTTGAATAATGCTGTAATCTTACAAAATAATCCTTTGTTAAGGAATTAGAATGTAAAAATTTAATTTTATTATTTAATACAGAAATTAATGCGAAGCAATTCATCATTCTTGGCAGCATGATGCCACGGCTATTAAAGAATCCATAAATTTGCTCACCAGATAGCTCTGATAATTTCTTTATAAACATATCATATTTAATTGCTTTTCCATACACCATTATTTGGTTTTTTTCATAATTAATGTTCATAAAAACACCCCTAAAAAAATCATTTTAATTATACAATATTTTTGACCAGTTATAAATAATAATTTATAAATAAAATTTTATATTGTATAATAGAGCCAAGGATGTGATTTTTATATGAAATATTTAGCTTTAATTTTTGAAGGATTTGAGGATGAGGAGGCAATGGCTCCATTTGCTCTATTAAGAAGAGCTGGTGCGGATTTAACTGTTGCGAGTACCAATACCCAAGTTACAGGCTCTTATGGCTTTACATTATCAAATATAGCTTTAATCCAAAATCTAAACATTGATAATTATGATGTATTAATTATTCCAGGTGGAGCACATTGGAAATTCCTATATCAATCTGAAATGGTACATAATATTATTTTAGATTTTGCTAAAAAGAATAAATACATTTGTGGTATTTGTGCCGCTCCTACTCTATTTGGTAGACTTGGTCTATTAGTTAATAAGAAATATACATGCTTTACTTCTATGAATGCTGATTTTAAGGGTATTTATACAGATCAAGGTGTTACAGTAGATGGAAAGCTAATTACAGCTAAATCAGTTGCCTATTCTTTAGAATTTGCTTATGCAATTATTAGAGAAACTATGGGTCAGGCTGTATTAGATAAGGTTTGGGAAAGAATTTATCATGAAAAATAAATTGGCAGTTAAGCTAATTAAGGGTTATCAAAAGGGCTATTCTGCTAATACTCCACCTAAATGCAAATATTTTCCAACCTGTTCAAATTATGCTTTAGAATGCTACCAAAAATATAATTTCTTTAAAGCAACATTTTTAACAACTTGGAGATTATTAAGATGTAATCCGTTTTCTAAGGGTGGATATGATCCAGTACCTAAAACTAAAAAAGAAAAATTCCTAGAAATTGAGGAATATAATAAAATTCAAAAGGACAACGACTAGCGTTGTCCTTTTAATACTTTATAAGCGTCATAATCTGTTGAATCTATTGTTATAGGAACAATAGTTGTATATCCCATATCATGTAAATATACATCAGTATCTGGATTAGTATCCTTAATAAGCTCATGAGATTCTTCTATTATTAAATCATTCTCATTTTTAAATTTTGTTATAAAGATTTTAGTGCCACCCTTTGCTATAACAAAATCTTTAGATTTATCATATGTTTTCTTTGGAAAATTAATATTTAAGAAATATTTACTAGAATATAGCTTCTCATTAAATATTTTATCTAATAAAATATCTATTTCAGCCTCTGCCACCTTAAAGAATTCTCTACCTGTAGATATTGCTATACCAGGTACACCATTAATTACAGCCTCACGTGCTCCTGCACATGTTCCACTATAATGAACATCAGTACCTAAATTTAAGCCTGAATTAATACCTGAAAATACTATATCGAAGCCTAGATCTAAATACTTTAATCCCATTCTTACACAATCAGATGGAGTACCAGATGTAATATAGGTAGGCACTTCTAATCCAATATCTATTTTCTTTAATGTTACTGGTGTATGAATATTCATGGCATGTGAAATAGTGCTTCTATTTCCATCTGGTGCGATAACTACTACATCACCAAATCTTTTAAGCTTATTAGCTAAAAGCTTAATACCATATGCTAAATATCCATCATCATTTGTTACTAATATTTTCATAATATCACCAATAACAATGATAACATAATTATCTATATGTTGATATATTATATTTATCCTTAGATATTCTTATATTTATATTTCCGCTATTTTTAGTCATATATACATTAGAATATCTATTTAATCTATCTACTATTTCCTTATTAGGTAATCCATAATCATTATATTCACCAACAGATATAATGCTAATATCAGGCTTAACTAAATTAATAAATTCTAAGGATGATGATGTATTAGAACCATGATGAGCTACCTTTAATATATTTGAAGCTAATTCATTTTTATATTTATTAATACAATCATTTTCTTCCCTTTCTGTCATATCTCCAGTAAATAAAAATGATGTATTATTTATATTAATCTTCATTACTATACTATTTGAATTAGGATCATCATATTTATTAATTGGAGCTAATACTTTTATATTAAAATCATTATTAATAACATAATCATCATTTATTCCAATTGTCTTTACATTTATATTCTCTAATAATTCATTAAATTTATCATCATAGATTGGATATAATAATCTTTTAACATTAAAATGCTCTATTATCTTTTTATAATCCCCAATATGATCAGAATCTGAATGAGTTAATACTAAATAATCTATTGTATATAATCCAGTTGTTTTTAAATATGAATAAGAATTATAAGCGTCTATTACCATTACACCATCTCCATGTGGTAGCTCTATTAGGGCAGAATCACCCTGTCCACAATCTATAAATGTAACATTAGAAAATGGATTAATAAATCTAAAATATAAAATAAATATTAAATATCCTGACATCATAGATATTGATATTATTTTATATTTCTTCCTTACGAATGTAAAAATGATAAAAATAAATATTAAATAATATCCTAATATCATATAGATATTAAATGATTGAATATTTATTATTAATAATATGTTTTTTAGATTTGTTACATAAATATTTAATCCAATAAATATATATTTTAATCCATAATCTAAAATTGGTAATAAGAAATCTAAATATGATAATGGTAATAATATAAATGATATTAGACTAGATAAAATAGGTGATAATAAAATAGATATTATAGATATAGAATTAGATATATTTATTACAAATGGAAATGTTGAAAAGAATATTAAAATATACATCTTATATTGCTTCAATAATAATGATTTAGATTTACCAATTATTTCAGTTCTATATATTAAGATAAAGCTTACAATAAATGATAATATAAAGCCTGTATTATAAATACAATATGGCCTAAATATTATCATAATTAAAGCTGATATTGATAATATATCAAGCTTAGTATATGAAACATGACCTTTTCTATTTAGCTTATTTAATACTAAAAATAAAAATGCTCTTAAGGCTGATATAGGAAATCCTATAAATAGAATATAAATGCCTATTACAATAAGTGGTATTTTATCATCATAATATTTAAAGGCTTTAAATAATATAAATGATAAAAATTTAAATATTAATAATATATGTAGACCTGATATAGCTAATATATGAGATATTCCTAATATAGAATATGATTCCTTTACATCATTTTCTAAATTATTATTTCCAAATACTACTGCGGATACATAATTATATGATTCATTACTTAAATTATTCTTTAAATATTTAGAATAATAATATTTAGGGGCATAGATTGAAAATCCATGCCTTATAAATTCCTTATTACTTATTCTTGCCTGATATGTTACATTCTTTCCTAATAAATAATATTCATTATCAAAATCATTTAAATATGATTTTTTATTTTCTGTAATAGATAAATTACATTTAATTCTATCACCAGGAACACATTCATGATTATAATCATAAATTAAGAATTTATTTATTCCTACATAGGCATAATATGAATTCTCATTTTTAATATCTACTACATATATTTCATATGTATCCTTTTCTTTAAAAATATTCTTATTTATTTTAATTATAGATATTCTAAATACTACTATTAAAATAACTACTAATGTAGGTAATAATAAATGCTTATTCTTAAATAAGAAAATAAAATATAAGGCTAATATTATAAAGAACCAATAATATTTAAATGAAATCATTAATATGATTATAGCTATTAGAATAAAATGAATTTCATTACAGAATGGCTTTTTCCTTAATTGCGCTAATAACCTCATCTGATACTCCTAGCAAATCCTTTAATTCTGTAAAGCTTTCTATTTTCTTCTTTTCTCTATATTCTATAATCGCATCAGCTCTTTTAGTACCTATTCCAAATAGCTTTGTTAAATCATCCTTTGGTGATTCATTAATATTTATTAAATTACTATTATCTATTTCCTCTACTATTTCATTATTTATATCAGATGAATAAATAATTATAATAGAATCCTCATAATATCTTTTTGTTAATTCCTTATCAATAATACTATATTGATTTAGATATGGTTTTATTTTAGATATTATATAACCATATGAATATCCATATGGTATTTCTAAATTAACCTTATCTACATTTAATTCTCCCTTAATTATTATTGATAAATAATCATTTCTTTCCTCCTTTTCTACTATTTCATCATCCTTCTTATTATCACATGATGAAATAATCATTGGTAGAAATCCTAAAAACACTGTAAGACCTATAATAGCACTAATAATTATTATTTCCTTTTTCTTATACATATTCTATTCCTCCATATATAGTAATATGAGGCACTATGTATAAAAAAATTGAAAAATATTTTTAAAAAAATAAAAACATAGCAAAATTGCTATGTCATTAAATCTTCATTTCAAATATTATATTTTTATTTAAATCTAATACCTTAATTTTTTCTTCATCCATTACAGCAAAGCTTCTTGGGAAGCCTCCCTTAGGAATTGTTATAGATCCTGGATTTAGATAAATTATATTATCCTTCTTTTCTAATACCGGAATATGAGTATGACCTGACATTATCATATTAGCATCACCCTTATATAAATCTAGATGATGTCCATGTTCTAGATGGATATCATAATTATTAAATTTAAAATCATAATTATCTAAAATTTTAAATGCTAATACCATTTGGTCTACCTCTGCCTCGCAGTTTCCCTTAACACAAATGATTTCATCCTTAATCTTATTCAATATTTCAATACAACCCTTTGGATAATAATTTTCTGGTAAATCATTTCTAGGTCCATGGTATAAAACGTCTCCTAGGCATAAAATTTTGTCGTATTTTCCGTTTTTATATTCATCATAGATAAATTCACATGAATTAGATGAACCATGAATATCTGACACAATTAGATATTTCATTATTTAGTTACCTCCAATAATTTTAATAAGCTATTGTAGATATTTTCAAATTCTTCCTTTGTTAATGAATCAAACATTGGATATGTATAATCTGATACATCTATAGCTATTTCATTAGCGATATTTAATGTTTTATCTGTTAGCTTAACATTAAATACTCTATTATCATCCTTATTTTGTTCCTTAATTAAAAAATCCTTTTCAATTAATCTATTAATTAATGGTGATATTGTATTAGTAGATTTTTTTAATCTTTTACAAATATCTGTAACTCTTGTATTATCAGGATTATGATAAATATCCATAATAATTACAGCCTGAAGTGATGATAATCCATATGGCTCACATAGATTATCTCTTATATTAGAAAATCTAGTTGTTAATTCCTTTAGCATATCAATTATTTCTATTCTTTTTTGAGCTTGATTAGAATCATTCATTGCCATATTTGTATTCCCCCACAAAAAATATTATATCGAAATGTGACATATATTGCAATAAAAAAGAAAGGTCCAAGCAAAAGCTTGAACCTTAGTTTTTTAATTACTTGTTAGGGAACTCCATATCACGTAATCTGCAGTAATTTGCATAACGCTTTTGAGCATCCTTTAAGTTGAATTCATATAATTCTTGAGCCTTTTCAGGGTTAACCTTAACTAATTGAGCATAACGACCTTCGTTCATTAAGAAGTCATTGTACTTAGACCAATCTGGTTCCTTAGAATCCATAGTGAATGGGTTCTTACCTTCCTTAGCAAGATCAGGATTATATCTGAATGTTGGCCAGTATCCACACTCTGTAGCCTTCTTAGCTTCCATTTGAGACATGAATAAGCCCTTCTTGATGTTGTGAGCGATACATGGAGCATAGCAGATTACTAATGATGGTCCATCATAAGCTTCTGCCTCTTGCATAGCCTTTACAACTTGATTTTGGTTATAACCATGTGAACATGTAGCAACATATACATGACCATATGCCATAGCAATTGAAGCTAAATCCTTCTTTGCAGTTGGCTTACCAGCAGCAGCGAACTTAGCGATAGCACCGATACGGCTTGACTTAGAAGCTTGTCCACCTGTGTTAGAGTAAACTTCTGTATCTACTACTAAGATATTGATATCTTGGTTATTAGCGATAACATGGTCTAATCCACCGTAGCCGATATCGTAAGCCCAACCATCACCACCGATGATCCAGTTAGATACCTTAATTAAGTAATCCTTTAAGCTTAAGATATCCTTTGCCCATTGAGCATTGTTACCTTCTAATGCAGCAACGATCTTTGGAGCTAATTCCTTAGTTTTAGCGCCGCTCTTTCTATTTAACATCCACTCTTCACATAATGACTTTAATTCAGCAGACATCTTGTCAGCATTTAATGCCATAATTGTTTGAAGACGGTCTCTCATTGTTTCAACAGCAATTCTCATACCGAAGCCGAATTCAGCATTGTCCTCGAATAATGAGTTAGCCCAAGCTGGTCCTCTACCTTCAGCATTTGTTGTATATGGAGAAGATGGGAATGAACCAGAATAAATTGATGTACATCCTGTTGCGTTAGCAATCATCATTCTGTCACCAAATAATTGAGATGCAGCCTTAACATATGGAGTTTCACCACATCCACCACAAGCACCAGAGAACTCAAATAATGGTTGCTTGAATTGTAAGTTATTAGCAGTAATTGCCTTACCGTTAATAGCAACGTCACCCTTGTAAGTTACGTTGTCTAAGAAGTATTGAGCGATAACTTCTTCCTTAGCTGCTCTAGACTTAGCCATAGAATGAGCAACAAGTGGTTGCTTTTCCTTGTTTTCAGCGTTCTTGTTGTTAACAGGACAAACTGTTAAACATACACCACAACCTGTACAGTCAAGTGTAGAAATAGCTAAATGATATTTATATCCCTTATATTGAGGAAGATCCTTAAATTGTGTTCCTTCAGGAGCATTCTTTACTTCATTCTCATCACATAAGAATGGACGGATACAAGCATGAGGACATACGAATGAACATGAGTTACATCCGATACAGTTCTCAGATACCCATAGAGGTACTGCAGTTGCAACACCACGCTTCTCATACTTAGCTGTACCAGCTGGCATTGAAGCATCCTTGTTGTACTTAGCGAATACTGATAATGGTAATGTATCACCCTTGATTGAGTTGATAACATCAGCGATGTCACGAACGAATGCAGGACGAGACATATCAACTGGCTTAACATCGTCAGTTAAGTTAGCCCATTCAGGCTTAACAGGAACTTCAACAGGCATTGAACCACCTAAGTCGATAGCTAAATGGTTTTGATCAACAACATCTTGACCCTTCTTAGCATATGTCTTAGTAGCGAAATCCTTCATGTGTTGCTTAGCTTCTTCATAATCCATAATATTTTGGTTTAACTTGAAGAATGCAGATTGAATAATAGTGTTAACACCTAAACCAGCACGGAAACCAGCTTGCTTAGCACCTTCATAAGCATTGATGATATATAACTTAGCCTTCTTTTGAGCTAATAATCTCTTATACTTATTAGGTAATCTATTTTCAATGTTAGCAGCATCAACAGCAGTATTTAATAAGAAAGTACCGCCATCTCTTAAACCATCAATCATATCGAACTTGTCAAGATATGCATCTGTTGTACAAGCTACGAAGTGAGGTTGATTTACTAAATATGTAGATCTGATTGGCTTTTGTGAGAAACGTAAATGTAATCTTGTTGAACCACCAGACTTCTTTGAGTCATATGCAGCATAAGATTGTGCATATAATGTAGTGTAGTCACCAACAATCTTAGAAATGTTCTTACAAGCACCAACGATACCATCTCCACCTAAACCGAAGAATAATAATTCTGTAGTTGATGGATCAGCAACGTCGATCTTTTCAGTTACAGGTAATGATGTACCCTTAATATCATCTTCAATACCTAATACGAAATGATCCTTTGGATTTGCCTTTCTTAATTCAGCAAATACAGCATTGATCATATCTGGAGTTGTATCCTTTGAAGATAAACCATAACGACCACCAACAATCTTTGGAGCCTTTGCGTTTCCAGAGAATGCAGCGATTACGTCTAATGCAAGTGGCTCATAAATAGCACCTTGCTCAATTGTTCTATCTAATACAGCAATCTTTCTAACAGTTGAAGGTAAAGCTGCTAAGAACTTCTTAACAACGAATGGACGGTATAAGTGAACCTCTAATACACCGACCTTTTCACCCTTAGCTCTTAAATAGTCAACTACTTCTTCAATACATTGGTTAACTGAACCCATAGCAACGATTACTCTAGTTGCATTTGGATCACCATAGTATTGATATGGAGCATAATGTCTACCTGTAGCCTTAGAGATAGCATTCATATACTTCTCAACTACTGGATAAACACCTGCATAATATTGATTTTGAAGCTCTCTAGTTTGGAAATAAACGTCGTCATTCTGAGCTGTACCAGCTGTCTTTGGATGAGCTGGGTTAATAGCACGTGCACGGAATGCAGCGATTGCGTCCTTATCTACTAGCTTTTCATAAACTGAATAATCTACTGGTTCAATTGTATTAACTTCATGAGAAGTTCTGAAACCATCGAAGAAATGTACAAATGGAATTGATGACTTAATTGCTGATAAGTGAGCAACACCACCTAAGTCCATTGCCTCTTGAACTGAATTTGAACATAAGAATGCGAAACCAGTTTGACGAGCAGCCATAACATCTTGGTGGTCACCAAAGATTGCTAATGACTGTGCAGCTAATGCTCTAGCTGCTACATCGATAACACCAGGTAAGCACTCACCTGCGATCTTGTACATGTTTGGAATCTTTAATAATAAACCTTGAGATGCAGTATAAGTTGTTGTTAAAGCACCAGCTTGTAGAGAACCATGTACTGAACCAGCAGCACCAGCCTCTGACTGCATTTCTACGATTTTAACAGGCATACCAAAAATATTCTTCTTACCTTGAGAAGCCCACTCATCAGTGTACTCTGCCATAGGTGAAGAAGGTGTGATAGGGTAAATACCTGCTACTTCTGTGAAGGCATATGATGCATATGCAGCTGCATAGTTACCATCAATGGCCATTCTTTTTACTGTTTTTTCTTTACTCATTGTATCCTCCTTATAATTTTTTTATAATTCTTCCTCAAATTATAAAGCATTTTTATGCAAATACATTATACCCTTTTAAAGCTCTATTTGCAACAACAATAATAACATTTTTGAAATTTAATTATAATTTCCATTTTTTTCACTAATTTTGTGTTAGGTACGCCTTTTTTTCTATATAAAAACAAATATCTTTTCTTTATTATGAAAATCCATAATACAATTTTTTGTTAAAAAGTTAGTTGCATCTAACCAAGCAAATTCCTTTTAGTTGTGCGATTATTTCAACAATGCCATTTATGTCAATAGTTTTTTATAATTTTTTTCTATATTTTATAAATGTTTTTTTACATAAAAGTCTTTATAAAAGTATGAGTAAGAAATCATAATCACAGTATTAAATTTTTATGAGTTCGCATTTATCTTTTCAATTATAATTGGTATCTCTTTATCTACTATGTCATTATCTAATTGGCATGTACCTGCATTAGCATGGCCACCTCCACCATAAGATAAGCATAATGCACCTATATCAAATTTAGATGCTCTATTAACAATACTCTTACCAATCATAACTGCAGTATTTTGTTTCTTAAAGCCCCAAGCAACATGCATAGATATCTCAGTTTCAGGGAACATTGCATAAACCATAAATCTATTTCCAGCATAAATTACTTCTTCATTTCTTAAATCAATAACAGCAACCTTACCATGAACCTTAGTAATTCTCTTTAATTGCTCCTTAAATAAATCTGCTTGCTCGAAATATAATTTAGTTCTTTCCTTAACATCTGGCAATTCCATAATCTCATCAATACCCTTAACTAGGCATTCATCGATTAGCTCCATCATCAAATCATAATTAGAGATTCTAAAATCATGGAATCTACCCAAGCCTGTTCTTGGGTCCATTACATAATTTAATAATACCCACTTAGATGGATTTAGAATTTCATCAATAGTAAAATCAGCAGAATCGCCCTTATCTACCGCATCCATTAATTCATCAGATATTCTTTTAAATGTCTTCTTTCCACCATAATAGTCATATACTACTCTAGCAGCACTTTTAGCAAATGGTTCAATAAACCAATTCTTCTTATCTCCACCAATTCTAGTTAATTCACTTTCATGGTGGTCAAAGCATAGTCCTACTCTAGAATCATAAGGTAAATTAGTTGTGATATCATTCTCACTTAATTCTACCTTACCATCCTGAACATCCTTAGGATGAACAAATTTAATCTCATCAATGATGTTCATTTCCTTTAGTAGCATTGCACATACTAAGCCATCAAAATCACTTCTTGTCACTAATCTTTTCATTTTATACACCCCTCATTAAAGAAAACAAAAAATGTTTTTTTACAAAAACCACAAATATTAACATTTTTTGAAATGACTTTTAGATAATACAATTATAAAATATTTTATAATTCTATGCAATTAGAGATTATAAAAAATAAAATGCCATATTTTCATATGACATCTTAATATATAAATTCTAATATTTTATTCTTTGTTAATTGAACTATCACTTTTTATAATAATTCTCTCATTAATCCACCTTCATAAATGTTTTTATATACAATAGCTGGAAACAAAGAAATATATTCCTTAACTATGATAAAATTAATTCCAACTTTATTAACGTATTCTCTTAATTTATTTCTATATTCTAAACCACTTAACTCGGAATACTTATCAATTATTGACATTAAACTTAAGAACTCTAATTCTCTAATATTGTCTTTAGTAATAATAGATAGTGGCTTATAAACAATGAGATTATTACCATCAATATCTAATTTTCTTTGTTTAGTTGAGGCTTCGTTTGAACAAATCTCATAGACACTAGGATTTTGTGAAGTGAATCCATATTTATTAACTAATGATAAACCAGTTAAATAGCCACCAACGGATAAATACTTCTTTTCGATGAATTGATCAATTGATACCTTTCCTTCAGTACCTAATATTGTCTTATATGGAATATAATAAACTCCATTATATAATCTTTCTAATTTTTTCTCATCAGTTAATCTTTTCATTTCTTGTCTAACAACTTCCTTAGATGAGCCTGGTATCTCATTTAAAAAAATAGGTTCACCCTTTTTGAAGTTATTCATTATATATTCATAAATCATATTATCACCTCACAAATATGAAATTTTATATTTCAATATTATTATAATCCTATTTTAAAAAATTATCAATCAATAAAAAATGCCATATTTTCATATGACATCTTAATCTATAAATTCTAATATCTTATTCTTTGTTAATTCCTGTTGTAATGAATAAGTAATTGATGCTAAATGATCATCACTTTGAGTAACGTAATTAGCAAAGCCTGAGTGATTACCACCATCAATTACATATTCTATTGTTGATGAAGGTAAATTTGATTTATTTTCTTTATAATGTTCCATATTCAAAACACCATCATTTGAACCATATATACTTAATACATTTATGCTATCTGGTATTTCCTTTGTAGAATATGAGGCTAGTAAAATTAATCCTTTAAATTTATCTGTATTAGAGGCTACATATGTAGCTCCCATAGCACCACCTAATGAATGACCCATTAGATAATAATTATCATATTTATATTCATCTATAATATCGCTTGCTTTATTCTTACCAAAGAATGCTAGATTACATGGCATTTCAATTAAGAATGTATCTACACCACTTTTTGCCAATTCAAATAATAATGGAGCATAAGCTGTAGCTTCTACCTTAGCACCAGGATAAAAGATAATAGCATCCTTATTTCCTTTACCATTAAAATAATATCCTGAATCTATTTTATTTACTTCTACATCACTTGTAGATTCTAAATATTTATTGGCACTTACATCAGCATGATTATAGCTACCTACATAAATACCAAATGCTATTCCAAGAGATATCATAAATGAGATAGCACCTATTAATATCATTAATAATAAATTTATTTTCTTTCTACCTATTAGCTTTACAATAGCTGTTAAGACTATCGCTATAGCAAAAGCTAATAATAATCCTAATAAAGAATATACAGTAAATTGTCTTTCCATAATAACACCTACACCTATCTAATTATAGTACTCATAGTACGAAAATTCAACGATGAGGAAGATATGAGACAAAAGAAAAATCGAGTTCTCACTCGATTTCATTTAAAGAAAATGCAGGTTTCATCATTTCGATAGATGAGTTTTGAATTTTATATTTAACAGCCAAGCTTTTATAATTACTATTAACTATTCTAACTATCTCGTTATAATACTTAAGTGCTTCTTCTTTAGACAAATTATAATACTTATATGTTTTTAATAAATTACCAACATCAATTTTATTATCATCAATTGATATATTTAATGACAATCTATCTCCATATGGTATTGGATTAATATCATATATTGGAGATAATGATATTCCATTATCATCTATCAATAGGCCGTGATTTCTCAAATGATCATCAGTATTTGATATTGCCATATTAAATACTAATCTTTTCCATAATTCTTTTAAATCTTTTGAAGGATTTGATGAGTTAGATTTTATATATGAAGCCAAATCTATATAGCTATAGTTATCAGATTCACCATCTTTTGCATCTAAGGCTGTCATAAAAGAGATAAAATGAATTCTTTTTCCATCTTTTCTATCAAATCTTTTTGATAAAAAAGTTGTTCCATATTTAGATAATTTTTCAATTTTGAAATCCGGTACATTTAACCCACACATTTTGGCAAGCTCATACGCAACTGCTTCCCAAACACCAACGTCATATGAATCTTTTTTTGAAGGGAACTTTGCAATCCATAAATCTCCGTTTGGAGCATATACATTCGCCTTTGGCCTTGCACCACCAAGTGATGAACCTGGAATCAAAAGATTCTTAATCCATTTATCGTCTACTACTTCTTCATTATCAATTTGTAGCGCATAATCTTCCAAAGTTCTAAGGTAAATCCATGGTGGTACTGTTTCTTCATTGGAACTAGTTAAATAGTCACCATCTTTATCCAATTTAAATCTTAAAGCTCCCATTCTGGATTCATCATAAACACCAAGCAAGTAATCCGCCTCTGTTAATTGTTTTGGTTTCCTATTTTCTAGCTTTGCAATTTCTGCTTCCTTTCTTTTCATCAATATTCTTCCCCATCTATCCGGGCATGAATCAGATAAAAAGCCAAAAATTGGTTTATCAGACGATTGAAATTGTCTACCCATATAATTGCTAATTTCAGGATCTATCTTATACTTACTATATTTAGATTTTAAATAATCATCACTAAGCTCGATCGAATATACTTCTTTGCCTCTATTATTTTGAATATATAATTTACCTAAATATATTTCTTTAGTTAAGCTTAAATATAAATATACAACTTTTTCTTCCATTATTTAACACTCCTTGAAGCTCGTTTTCTAACATCTATTTTTAAATCCTGAAGTGTTTTTCCAACCTTATCGTCTTTAGCAACTAAAAGTAAATCCTTATCCATATTATCAAGAGCATGAAGTACCGCAGCATATATACCTATTGCAACACTAGGATCTCCATTTTCAACCTTCCATAAAGTAGCTCTAGAAATATAGGCTCTTTCACAAACAAGATTAACAGATAAATCTCTTCTTAATCTTGCAAGTCTAATTTGTTCTCCTAATTGTCTTAATATATCTTCTGTTTTAGGAAGCACCACTGCTTTTCTTGTTTTCACTTCAATCACCACCATTAACGTTTATTATTATAAACAATAATACTATTTTTGTCAATAATAGTAAACGTTATTCATAGCAAACCTCCATTTTTTTTAGAAGAAAAAGAAAAATCGAGTTTTGCACTCGATTTTACTCAAACACGTATTCGTTATCTCTTACAGGAGATTCCATGATAATATCATCAATTTCAATTACTTCTTCATCAATCATAGGTTTTTCGTATTTTTTCATTTTACTTTACCTCAATTGAAGTCATATTTGATTTAATGATATGACCATCAGAATATGTTACTTCATAGTACATAGAGAATGTTACACCACTATATTGATTATTATCATTCACAATTTTTGTATAGATATATCTTACTCCATCAGCCTTTTCTTTAACAAACTTTCCTGCTAAATTAATTCCTTGATAAACATCATGTAGTTCAATTGTAGTTTCTTCACCAGTTGATTCATTAGTATAGTAGATGAATAATTTCTTTATTTCGCTAACAGAATTAAAATCATTTATAGTACCAATAAATAACACTTTGTATACAGAGCCATCCTCATTATAAGAAAAAGCAAATGTATTATCTGTAACAGCTGCTTCCATTTCTGTATAAGCATTCTTTACTTCATTTAAAGTATTTGCAGATTCAGCTACTAATACCTTATCTGATTCAATTAATTCATTATATAAAGCTTCAGCTTCATTGATTAATACATATGAAGATGTTTCACCCTTTACAGCATTAGCTTCATTTACCTTTTCTTCAAATGCATTTCTAGCATTATCTGATAATGTATTGAATGCATTCTTCTTTTCAACAAATGTTTCATAATTTGAAACAAAGTTTACATTCTTAACATTTTCTAAATAAGCTTCAATTTCATCTAATTGATTCTTATAAGCTTCTGTATATTCTACATCACCTAAATTAGAAATTGTATTAGCTACTTCATTAGCCTTAGTATTATCCTCTACTAATTCCTTATATTCAGAAACGATATTTTCATATTCAGAATAATTAGAAACTTGAGATAAGTTATTTACTGATTTAATTGCTTCATTAGCCTTCTCTACTAATGCTTCAAATTCATTAGTTAATGAAGCACCATTAGCATTGTAATAATTAATTAAATTAGAAATTGCACTTGCAGCCTCTGTTCTATTTTCTAATTCTTCATTAGATACAATAGATACACCATATAACCAGAAGCTTTGATTAGCTGCTCGTAAGCCTACTGTTTCCTTTTCAGTAAATGTATATTCTGTATAAATAGCTTCATTTGATTTTACTGTATATGTCTTATTTGCTGTATAAGTTGATATAAACCAAATTGAACCTTCGTAAGTTACATCAAGTTTAGCTTCAGCATTGCTTGATTCAATTGTATAGTAAATACCTACTGTTGCACCCTTAGATGCAGTGATGCTATAGCTTGGCTTACTACTATCTCCCTTTGCATTTAACCCTTTAGAGAATGTGTAATCAGAATATACAGCAGTCTTTTCCTTTACTATTGCGGTATAATTACCCCATCCTAAAAAACCAGTTACACCAGTTTTTACAGTGACACCATCTGATGATGAAACCTTTGTAGTTCTACCATATGTATCATTTGTCTTTAAATCATTTGCATTAAATACTAATGCATTTTCATCTACTGTTTCAGTCTTAGCTTCTGCGATAAATGGGCAAAGTCCTGCCACTAGAGCGCTTAATAAAAAAGCGCCTAAGATTATGTGTTTTTTCTTCATAATAAAAAGTCCCTCCGTTATTATTAGTCAATTACATAAGATGAAAGTCTTTGTGCAACTGGCTATCCCAGAGGGACCCTATAGCTTTGCGTCATAGAATTACTTCTATTTTGCTATGAATTTGTTTTTTTTCATCCGAAAAATATTATATATGAAAATATTTTCATGTCAATACATTTTTTGTAAACTAGTTCATTTTTTTACAATTTACTGAAATTACACATTTTTGATAGAATTGTACTTTCAAAATTAATGCTTTATATTTAAGATACTATAAATATCTTCAATTGTTTGTAATTCTTTTCTTACCTTAACAAGCTCTACACCATTCTTATAATAAATGATAACATCCTTCTCTTCAGGTAACATACAGTGGTGAACACCACCCTTACCATTCATAGAATTTTGATATGAGCCTGTGCCTAATAAGGCAATGTAGTCATCATCCTTATCAGGAATTTCAAAGTAGCCCTTAGACTTATCAAAGTATACGTCATCACAGTCACATGTGATACCTGCAAGTCTAGCCTTTACCATCTTTTCGTTTAAGTTATTAATTGGCTTTATTAGCATAGGCTCGCCTAATGCATACATTTCTGGTAAAGCAATTAATAATGATGAGTCTACAATATACCAAGGATATTCACCAGTATTCTTTGTTCCTACAACCTTATAAATATTTACTGTTGAATCCTTTTGGCTATATTTACCATTCTCACTAATTAGATTAGGTATAGCAACATTATTGTTCTTACATAATTCTTGGATATGAGTTAGGATTGATTTAGCATATGCCTCATAATCAAATCCACCCTCGATTGGAAGTGGTGTACCTCCACCAAAGTCGAAATATGTAACTGTATCATACATCTTTCTAGCCTTAATATAATAATTAAATGCTATATCGAAATTCTTGAAGAACTTTTCTTCTTCAAAATCAAATCCTCTTTGATGATAATGAACTGTATTTAAAACTAAATTAGTATTCTTAACATCATTTAAAATATATTCAATTTCTTCAGGCATTAAACCAAATCTATCATCTGGTACCTCAGGCTCATATAGGCTTGATAAATGAACTCTTAAGCCTATCTTTAGTCTAGGTCCCTTCTTCTTTAAATATTCATATTCATAAATATCATCAATGATTGTGATGATGTTATAGCCAATGTTATGTGCCATAACAACAGCGTCTAGATAATCATCCTGCTTTAAACCGTTACAAACAATTAGCTTGTCATGGAATAATGGATATTTTTCATACATCTTTAATGATAATACTAAATCATAAAATGATGATGTCTCAAGACCATCAGCGAAAATAAATGCTGATTCGATTTCATCCTTTCCATAGTTTGCCTTATTAGCATTTAAATAGATGAAATCGCCACTATAATTAGTAGCCTTCTTAGCATTTTCAAATGCTTCCTTAAGTGATAAAATACGTTCCTTAATAATATCAAGGAATGTGATGGTAAGTGGTGTACCAAATTTTTTAGCCAAATCTACTAGGCAGTAGCCATTATAATATAGTTTGCCATCTTTTTCTTCCACAAGATTTTTCATAAATCAGTAATTCTCCTTTTTGATTTTTGCCAAATTTCGTGATTATAATGTTGCTTAGTACTGCCTCACTAAAAGGCTTTTTTTCGTCAGACTTCTAATCCTTATATTTTGTTTTTAATTTTTTAGTATTTTATAAAAATACAAGATAAAAAATATCATAATACGAAACCATTTTCAATATATTTTTTTAAATAAATTTAAAAAGCCACAAATTGTGACTTCATAAATAATTCATATTATAATTCTACATATTTTTTTCTTAATTTATTAATAATAAATAGATATAAATAACCTAATCCTATTACTAAGCCAAGCAACAATAATATCCACCATACAACACCAATATATGGTAGCTTACTAGAGAATCCAAAGGCACCTGCCTTACTACCCCAATTTAAGAAAAAGTAAGGATAATTTGTTGTCTTAGTAAACTTCCAATCAGCAACATATCCAATACCTGCATAGATTAAATATAAAATTGGTGGAATAACTACATATAAGATATCTATTCTTCTATATTTAGTATATATACCTACAACAAAGAAATCTATTACAGCACTAAGTGGTACTACTACATGTGTTAATACATTAGTCATTTTCCAAGCTCCACTTTCCATAGTTGGAGCTAAAACAAAGCAGTATGCTAATCCTGTTAATGATATAGAAACTGTTCCTACAAGCTTAATGACATACCATACATATTTAATATCCTTCTTTAATAATATTAAGCATAATCCTATTAAAGCAATTAATAAAATAGCTAGATTTGATTGAATAGTAAAATACATAAATACTGTAGCTTCACCCATAAATGCTTCACTACTAGAAGTAGCACTTAATATAATTCCTATTAACGCAGCTATTATTACAATTAATTTTAATATAATAGTTGTTATCTTTCTTTTAAAGGATAATTTCATAAATATCACACCCTTGTCTATAAATTACTATATTATTTATAAACTATAAAGGAAAATTTAACACAATAATATACTTAATTTTACATATTAAGTCAAACGAAGGATATTTATTACTTATATAACCAAATTCTTATTATTTAATACTTTGTTTAGTGGCTAATTCACCTTTTAAGACAGTCATTAACATATAGATACCTTGTTCAGTAAAAGCGTATGGTAATTTTCTGGTACCACCATTTTGGCCTGAAAAGAAGTTTTTTGGTGAAGTCAATTTTTTCGACATCACGAAATTTAATTCATCTTTATTTAATTGAAATCTAAAATCTATATCAACACTAGTACAAAAAAACTCTTATTTTTATTTTTCAATTTTCCATATCCCGTTATGACCTTTAAATATTTTCTTAAACTCATCCATTTCCATATTTAATGCACTCAATATTATTTCTACACTTACATTATATCTATAAAATGAAGCTGCAGCTGCTCTTCTTTCGTATTCTTGTCCTTCTTCATATGCTTTAACGCATTCTTCCGCAAATAGCTCAGCAACCACCTTAGAAACACTTTGACCCAACGAATCACCAAGTGCTTTGGCATGACCTTTTAAATAAGATTTTTTCTTTATATCATCTATTGCCCTACTCATATTTATTTCACCTTCCTCTTTTTTTAAAATTTAATAACTTTTTAAATTTCGATATTTTTTAGCAAACTCTTTTGAAAACAGTTTACAAACTCTTTTACATGACGAATCATGGAGAGCTTTAGAATAACCATCTATATAAGCTTTTTTCTTTAAGTCTTGAAACATTTTAAGCATGTTATACGTGGTGCCATCTTTATTTGGTCTCGCTATAACTTTTTTATGCCTTAAAAAGAACCTTACTTCATCAATACTCATATGGAGTGATTTTGATAATACATCTAACGAAGCACCATTATCATATAACTCAATTTCATAATCCACTTCAAAATCCCAAGTTGTTACTTCTTCACTATTTTCATTTTCTCTATCCATATTTAATCACCTCTATCGTTATTTACTCTATTTGTTAAATACTATTAGAAATTGTTAGTTTTATTTTCTTTTTTAAACATAAAAGTACTTATTATATATCTAGTTCTTTATTATTTAATACTTCATTTATTAAAGATATATATACTTCTTTTTCTTGCATAGTATTAATCACAGTAATTTTATTATATGAATCCTTTGCCGGAACATCGCAAATGTATAATGAATAATTATTTGTATTAAAATCTATTACTATATATCTTTCATGAAACTTATCATTGTTTTCTTTAAAAATAATATTAGATTTAGTATCATTTTTAAATTCATTAATAAAATTATTATTTAAATAATTTCCTTTATTATCTGTAATAATAATTATTTCAACATTATCATTACATAATTTTAATAATTGTAATGTTTTAACATCTATATAATCATCTATAACATAAATAGACTTTTTAGCTGATTTATATATTTCCTGATAGGCCACATCAGTTTCTACTTGTTTTCCATCCTTTATTAAATAACGCCTATATATGCTAAATTTATCCATTAAAATTTCTACTCTTTTCTCTATTGATTCAAGTCTTTTCTCATACGCAAAAATCAAAGATTCGATTGTTTCATTATTTAATTCTGGTATTATGTTTTTATTCTTTTCCATATACTTCATTAAACTCCTTCATGTTATGCGCGGTCACATTTTGTGACCTCGATATTTTATTGCTTCCTCTTTTCCGTTGTTTAAGGTCAATTTTCTTGACCATAAAAGCATCATTATTTCCATTACATTTTACTTTCCTGAGGTCAAAATTTTTGACTTCAAGATTCACATTATTTTTTTATAGCCCAATGTCCACCTTTATCCGGTCCAATACGAACTATTCTTTTTGAAGATTTTATTACTCTTGCTATTGTTGCTCGTGAAACACCTAATTCACTAGCCATTTTAGTTGTTGATAAGGATGAATTATTACATATAAGATGAATTATTTTATCCTCAAGTTTGTTTTCTGTGCTATTTTCTGTATCATTTTCTGTATCATTTTCTGTGTCAGATGACTCCCAATCTTTATTAAAAGCCAATTTATTATATGGTATTTTAACATTCAAGATATGCTCCGATATGTCAAACGCTTCTTTTCCATACGTTCTTACAATGTCTTTGTTTCCTTTACCTGTTTGATCAGTAATATCCAAATTTAACGCAATCTTTGTTAATTGGACATTAATAGGTCTACTAACACCTCTAATAAATTCTTCAAATGTATCATGCTTTAATGGATATCCATGACTCATAATTTCTAATCTATCATCATATAAATAAATTTGTGGATATTGTCTTTCTGCATAGTTGTTGTGCAAAATAGCATTCTTCCATGCTTCGACAAAGGCTACTTGATTATATAAATATTCATCTCTTCTTTGACCATGATCAAAATATGTTTTAACTATATTTTCTTGAGATTGCATATAATTAAGAACATCATAATATATTTTAAATATACAACCATTACCAAATTCTTTACGCATTACTAGATTGCCACCATCACCTTTAAATCTACAAACCTTAATTGATTCGTCAAATTGGTCAGATAATAAATATGCCATTTCGTTATATTTGTAATTTTTATCTTATAATTTAAATGTTTCTTCAAAGGTTTCGTTTTCATATGAAATGTTTTGTTCATTTAAATAGATTTTAAAAATCTTAAATGTTAATCTCTGGTTTCTAGATTCCATTTCACATATATCAGGTTCTGGTATATTTAAAGATGCTATAAATCTCTTTTCTATTTCTTCAGGTGTCATTTCTTGGCACTTAGTTCCAACTCGATAATGACAACCTTTAGGTGTCATACCATATTTCTTTTGATAATATAATTTAACACCTTTTTTAATATCAATTTGTATTACATCTTTTCCATCCATTATTTCATGATGAGCATGAACAAATTCAGTGCATTTAGGTAATACCTGATCTGTAATTACATCTGCTACTCTTAACATGACCTTATCTAATTTACCGTCTTCGATACCTACTACTTCTCCATTTTTCTTAACGCCAATATAAATGTGACCTCCACCTTCGGTATTTAAGAATGCTTCTATTTCTTTTGGTAATGAATCATTTAATATTTCTTTATATTCATTCTTATCTGTCTCATCTTTATTACTCATACCAATTACCTCTATGTATTAAATGCTATCTTAATTATAATATGTATTAATTAACTATTCAATATATAAATGCATTTTTTGCTAAAACTATTTGAAAAATTATAAAATACATATTAAAATGTAATTGAGGTTGATAAAATATGAGTTTTGGAAGTCAATTAACTAAATTAAGAAAAAGAAAAAATATGACACAAATAGATTTAGCTAATCTTATGGATGTGAAGCAATATGTTGTATCATCTTGGGAAATAGGTAGATCAGAGCCTAATATATCTCAAATAATAAAGCTTAGTGATATATTTTGTGTTCCTACTGATTATCTTTTAGATAAAAATATAATTAGAACTATATCAGAGGATGATTTCAATAAAACACTCGAAAACATCGATAAGGATATTAAGGATGATTATCTAAAGGATATAAAGGAAATGCTTGATAATGTATCTGATAATAAAAAAGCAAAAATAATTAATATAATTAAAGAATTATCCGAATTATAAAAAACAAAAAGTCTAGCAATGAATGAACTAAGTCTTGTCAAGTAGACAGTTCATTTCACAGCTAGACTTCTTTTTATTTAATTATTAACTTTTATGCCGTTCTAAGTTCTACATTATTTTGAAGTAAGATATTCTTTACTTCTTCAATAGTCATTTTTGTTGACTTAGATATTAATTCTAAAGATGCTCCATTCTTGTAGAAATTAACTACAGTCTCTACTTTAACTCTAGCTTCAGTTTCAACTACACCTTCAAGTCTAGCTTCCTTCTTCATATCTTCAATTGCTTTACACATATTTACATAGCCTCCCTCTGCATTTTTTGCGAATTCTGTTTCTACCACTTCATCTATTAATTCAGCGGCTTTATTAGATACCATGTTAAAATTACCATCATTTTTGATAATATTATTTAATTTCATAGAATCTTTTGAATACTTGATACATTTTAGTACCAATCTCATTTCAGATTTTAATTTAATAAAATCTTCATTATTGATTTCATATGGTGAAATAAGATGTAATTTATAATCATATATTCTATCTTTAATGAATTGATATTTTTCCATATCCACCATTTCATATAAGGATTTAGGTCCATTCCACTCACCATTACCTAAGTATAATACTAAAGTAATAACTGGTTTCAATTTTATTTTATCATTTTTATTAGGCTTTTCAATATTATCAAGCTGTTTTAAATATGATAATGCATCATATATCATACACCTAAAAACCATACCCTTATCTTCCTCAGATTGATTTTCTATTCCAAAGATAATATATGTGTTATTACTATCCTCTTTTATACAAGCCTCTTTAATTAAATCTCGATATCTTTGAATTTGAAATCTCTGTTTTAAAGTTTTTACTGATGTAGTATCCAATTCCTTTAAATCAGATTCCTTAACCTTCTTTTCCCCATCAAAGAAATAGAAATTAATTAAATCCGCAAATATCACATTATTAGCAATATATTCTTTAGCTAAACTATCTTTATGTTTCTTTGTATCTTTAGACGATTCTTCTTTATTCTTCTGCATATACATTTCCTCCTATAACGTGATTATAAATCATATTTTTTTGAGAAAATAGAGTTTGGATTTTGAAAAAAATATTTTTTTATTTGAGAAAAATTTAATAATTAAAATCAAACAAAAAAGTCTAGCAATGAGTTTAATTTCAAAGCTAGACTTCTTTTTATTTAATTATAGAGTCATTCTGATTATTGGTCTAATACCAATATGAGAATAATAACAATATGTAGAGCTTATTTCTCCATTTGCTGTTACATATTTAACCATATTATTAGCATCACCTGATGCACTTGTATAATATGCTGCGGCACCATCACTTGCAACCTCTAGGCCTTGCATCATTGCATAATCTGTGCCACTACACTTCTTATTTTCTAGTGCTTCAATTGCCCCACTATCTGGAAGATATATATAATCATCTAAATTAGACTGACTATTAAATCCTATTTTATTAATCTTATTCTTTTGATCACTATTAAATGCATAATTATAAAATGCTTCATAATTATTATGAGTTACACCAATAGTAGTTGATGATGAACATAACCAAATTCTTATATCTGAATAGAAATAAACATTTGCGTAATTTGTATAAATACTATTAGTATTATATTTAATCTTACTAGTATCTGTTCTATGACAGAATACCTGAGAATCTAATACTATATTAGATATTAATCTAACTACACCATCAGTCTCTTCATATATTGTCCATTCAATTGATTCATATTTGAAATAATAAATCTTATTTAATTCATATTTATTATCATCTACAAAGCTATTATCTTGATTTGCTTCCTTACTATAATCAGGTCTATATTTTGTAAAATATACAGCTCTATATTTATTAAATCCTATAGTAAGATCCTTATACCACATATAATTTGATTGTGAAGTGCCATCATAATATTTATAGCTTTCCCAATCATTATTATATCCATTCATATCTCCAGCTAGCTTATCTAGCTCTGCTATAAGCTTAGTATCAGTAACCTTAGTTTCTGGGTAAGCACCCATAATTAAAGTATTACCCTTTCTTAGATATGTCTTAATCTCTACCTTAATTGTTACATCACCTTGTGTCATATCAAAGTCAATTGTAGTACCATCTACTGTCTTACCATTAAAATATAATTGATATCCATATCCAGCTGCGATATCTGCTTCAAAATGAACTGGATCATTATAATAATATTCTGCACCACTTGTAATATTTGTAGATGCTAAAGTAGAATCACTAATTTCTACATTAATTTTATATTTAGCCTCTACCCATGTAGCTACACATGTCGATGAAAAATGAGGCATAACATCTGGAATTGCAGGGTTCCATCCAGCAAATACATATCCATCTCTTTTAGGATCTTCAGGTGGGGTAATCTTAGTTTCCCATTCTTGAGTGATAGGGTCTACCTTACTTCCACCATTAGAATCAAAATATAATGTAATCTTTTTTCTATTTGGAGTATAGATTGCATAATATTCTACATTCTTTGAAATTGGAGTAAATGCAGTAACCTTTTCTCCATACATAGCTCTTGTATACCATCCATCAAATGTATAAATATATAAGCTTTCCTCATATTGACTATCTACCTCTGGTACATCATATGTCTTACCATATTCTAATGTACCTGAAGCTATTATGTTATAGCTCTTATCATAGAATTTATAAGTATATTTATTTACAGTAACATCATATACTGCAGTATATGTTGCCTCTTCAGTAACCGCAACTATATCCTTATCCCAATTAGTAAATGTGTAAGTATATTGTGCTGTCTTATCCATTGTAGGCGTATAGCTATAAGATGGCATTTTACCATATTCATAATATTCAGTCTTTAATAAGCTACCATCTGCATTTTTAAATGTAATCTTATATTTATTTGTTATTTGCTTAAAGTAACCATAATAACAAACATCATCATCTATTTCACCAAATTCAGTTACCTTATTTCCATCAGAATCATACCAGCCATCAAATTCATATGTATATTGAGCATTACCTTCCTTAGTTGGATTAGTAGGTGCTACAATATCATCTAGATGTCTTAATGAATAATCTGAATATAATTCACCATCGACATAAAATTTAACACTATACATTTTATCGCTTGCGGTAAATTTAGCTTTATAAACAGTATCACCAGTAACTTTACTTAATTTATTATCCCATTCATAAAATTTGTATTCATATCTTTCATCGCCTTGCCTAGTAGGTGTTATACTACATTCTGGTGTAGTACCATATTCATAATAATTTTCTTCGATTATAGAATCATCATAATTAACAAATGTAACCTTATATTTTCTTCTTATTGCTTTAAATGATGCAGTATAAACAAAATCATCATTTGTTCTTTCTTCTTTCCATTTATCAAATTCATAATCATATTCATCTGTTGAATCCTTTGTTGGATTAGCAGGTACTATATCATTAATATTTGAATTAAAGCTATATGTAACCTTATCCTGAATTAAAGAGCCATCCTCATTCTTATATGTTGCACTATATATTCTTTCACTAGAATTATATAATGCAGTATATGTTGTATCTCCATCTACACTCTTTAATTCTGGACTCCATCCAGAGAATATATAATTATATTCATTGTCGCTTATCCTTGTAGGTGTTTCTCCATCATAAGATGGTGTATCACCCTTTTTTACATTAGTATCTGTTTCTAATACCTTACCATCTGCATTTTTCCATGTAATGGTATAAGTCTTTTCAGTATCTACCTTTGAATAATTATTGTTATTATTTGTATCTGTTATGTCAGTATCAGTTTTTTCTTCAGGAGCCTTTACCTTTGATCTATCATCGTCACCACATGATAATAATGATAATGAAGCTAAAGCAGTAAGAACTAATAAAGAACCTTTAAATATTAATTTTTTCATAATAATATTCTCCTCATACGTTTAAACCCGAAGAATATTTTATAACAAAAATATTACTCAATCAATCTATTTTTTAACTTTTTAAAACCAAAAGTCCGAAAAACAATAATATTTTTTCTATTTTAGATGTTGTTAGATTTTTTAGATTTTGTTAGATATTAAAAATGATGGCTAGTAAGCTAGCCATCACATGTTTATTTTATAGAATTCCTAATCATTAAATATACATAGATTAATCTTCGTCATCACTGTAACCATTGTCTGTATACCAGGTATCATCCGAAATATCTTTATTGTATAAATTTCCATCATCACCAAAACCGGTGATTGTATTTATTATTACTGGCGTTTCGCTTGTAATAGGATCACCACATGAATCTACAGGATATACCTTTATATAAGTATCATCTTCATCGTCATCATCGTCTTCATCATAATCATAATCGTCATCATAATCGTCATCATCATCGCCATCATCATCGTAAGAATTTGATGATTCAAGCTCACGCTTTTCTTGTTCTATAATTTTTTTAATTCTATCAATATCTTCTAACATTCCTTCATTATTCCTAATTGATGAATCCCATTTATCTATAGAATTCAAATAATAAAGTGCATTATCAAGATCTTCTTCACAGCCGTCGCCTCGATAATAACAGTAAGCAAGATAATAGCGAGAAATTTGGTCTCCCTTATCAGCTCCTAATTTATAATAATAAAATGCTTTATTATTATCCTTTTTTACTCCTTCGCCAAAATAATAAATATTGCCAAGCTTTACTATAGCATAATCAGAACCAAGACTTGCAGACTTTTCATAATAGGATATTCCCTTATTATGATTTACAGCTACATCAAGGCCTTGGTGGTAAATATCTCCAAGTAAATTAAGCTGATATGTATTATAGTTGTCCTTTATTAGCTCCAAATACTCTCTAGCCTTCTTATATTCTTTTAGCTCATAGAATACCTCACCAAGAATACCTAGTGCTCTATTATCACCATTTCGGTATGCCATTTCAAGGCATTCCTTCGCTTTTACTAGTTCTTTTTCACAGCCATAACCATGATAATAGAAAACACCTAAAAAATATGCAGTCTTTTTCTTATTCTTAACTCTACTTAGATATTCAAATGCCTTATTATAATTTCTTTCACAGCCATCACCTAAACAATAAAGCAATCCTATGTTATATATTGCATTTTCATTTCCCTTAGAGGCCACTCTTTCCATCAATAAAAAGCTCTTCTTTTTATCAATTTCACACCCATGACCATAATAATACATGATACCTAGGTTAAACATTGAGCTTTCTATATCACCAACACTAGCCTTTTCTAAATATGGTTTAGCATTTACATAATCTTTTTTCTCATAATAATAGTCTCCTAAAAATGAACATGCGTAACGATTTACATTATCAGCTGCGTATTTCATTAATTCTAAGCATTTATTTAAATCCTTATTACAACCATTGCCATTGTAATAGCACTTTCCTAAAAAATAATGAGCTGAAACTATTTTATTATCTACTCCAATTTTAAAGCAATTAAAGGCTTTATTATAGTCTATTTCACAACCAGTTCCATTATAATAGCAAATACCTAAGTTTACGGTAGCTATGATATCACCTTGTTTTGAAGCTAAATTTAAATAATAATATGCTTTATTATAGTCTATTTCACAGCCATAACCATAATAATAGCAAACACCTAATAATCTTTGAGTAACTGAATTATTAGTATCTATTATTTCATTTACTATTTTAAATGCTTTATCAGGATCTATTGACGTTCCAATTCCATCAATATAGCATAAAGCTAGGTTGTTTTTAGCATTTATATTGCCTTGTTCTGCAGAATCCGTATAATAGCTAAATGCTTTATAAACATCCTTCTTTACCATTTTTCCATATGAATATAAATAAGCTAATTTATTTTGTGCAACATCATATCCAGCATTAGCTGATAATGTTAACCATTTTATTTTTTCTTCGTCATTATTAGCTTTTTCATATTTTTCATATAATTCTACTTTATCATATTTTTGACTTAATAATTCATTAGCTATTCTCTGATTCTTTTCTACACCAATACCTTCTTGGTAGCATTTTGCTAATTCATCAGCTACTTCAATGTTTCCATTATCGTATGATGCCTTTAACCATCTAAATGCGTCAGTATCACTTTGCCTTACACCACGACCATATTTAAAGCATTTATATAATTCATATTGAGCCTTACAATCTTTATTAAGTGCTAATTCATAGTATTTTTTAGCCTTAATATTATTACTTACATCACTATCGCTATATGGATACTTTTCTTTAAATTTAACAACATCTATTTTATTCTTTTTAGCTTTATCGATATATTCCCTTATCTTTGGATAATCTCCAATTTCACCAAGCGTATAATAATAATTTAATATCTCATCATTCCTATATTTAAAAAAGTTTTCCTCTAATAGTGATATTCCCTTTTCATAATTCTCATCTACTCCAAGTCCATTCAAATAGCTATAAGCCAATATATTAATCGCATCAGTCATACTAAGATAATACTTACCTTCATTATAATATCTATTGGCTAATTCAAATTTTAAATTATGATTTCCCTTTTCATTTTCAAACTCTGCTTTTAAAACTAATGCCTCTTTATTTCCTAATTTAATAGCTTTATCTAAATAATAAGTATATTCACTTTCATCAAGAATCATGCCAAATTGTGATGCAATTAAATAATAATTTAATCCTTTAGTTCCCTTTTTAGATTTAAAGTACTTAATAGCTTTTTTTATATCCTTTAGATATTGTTTAACTCTATTTTTTTCTCCATATTGATATTTAGCATAATCTCTGATTCTCACCGCTTTCATAAAGCACTCACTATAAATATCACTAATATAATAGGAGCATTCATCAATATCATCAATACTATAGTAATAATAAGCATGTTCAAAACATAATTTAATTATTTTTAATGAATTCTTTTCTTTATTCTTTTCTAAAGAATCAAGTTTTTTTCTAAAATCTTGATAAACTTCATATGACTTTTTATTTTTTATTTTCTTCATATATAGGCCTCTTTATTGCATCATTTATTTAATTATATTATTAATTAATAAATTTTACGATAGATTTATAATGAAAAAAGACATTCATTTGAATGCCTTACTCTTCATTACATATCTTAATCCATGCCCTTAATAATTCAGTTAAGTTATTAATTGCTTTATCGATAGATTCTTTACTAATTTCCTTATATATCGCACCTATCATAGCCTCAACTGCTGTCGCGATATATTTATGGGGATTATTATTCTTTCCCTTATGATTATCATAGTTATAATTTTTTGGAATTCTAGTATCATTCTTATCAAAATTGATATATTTGATTAAATCATAATGTCTAGCTATTTTTATAACAAAGACTCTATCAGATTCATATTTTTCTTTTTCCTTCGTTAGCTGTTCTACATTATCATCAAGAAGTATACCAGAATAAATAAATTTAATTAAGGCATCACCATATGTAGCTAAATCGGTATTAGTCTTTAAATTATTTGCTTCCTCATAATCAGGATTATTCTTTTTAATACCTCTACTCTTGCTTGCCTTATATGATCTATCAGTTAATGCTCTTTTTACCCATTCTGATGTTTCTTTTTTATTTAAATATTCTTCAAATAAATCCATAATTAATTCCTATACATGTAATAATCTCTTTAATTCATCTAAATCATTTACACTTTTTAGCTTAATAGGGAATACCTGATATTGGCTTAGATATAAATAAATATATTCTTTATTTATTACTACCTTCTTTAAAGCAATATATTTAATCTTATCATTAGATACAGATGTAGTTAATCTTTGTGTAAGAGTAAATTCATCATTATCGAATATATATGTATATTCCATTCCATCCTTTAATGATGGATTTAATTTTAATATTCTATTTCTTAAAGAACTTCTTCTTAATGTAAATGATAAATATCCAAAGAAGATTAAAAGAAATGCTGATAAGCCTAATAATAATGTATATATAAAATTATCATTATATATTACCAATAGGAACATAGGTACTATACCTATTATTCCTGTTACAAATAATATTAATGATAATATTAAATATTTCTTTCTTAACACATAATTAGCATTTACTATTTCATCTAAAGTAAATTCATTCTTTATTTCAATCATAATAATTTCTCTTTCTATTTAAAATCATAAAATGGAGTTAAATCTCTATTTCTATATTCATGCTTCTCATAATAGCCTATAAGTTTACCACTTTCATCTCTTAAGGCTATCATATATACATCTTTATTTTGTTTTTCATTATAGAATGTATGAATAATATTATTATTGATATCCTTATTAAACCATTCTATTACTTTTATTATTTTTTCTTTAGATTCATCATTATGACAATTTAATAGATTAGAACCTATTAAATTCATATTCTTCTTTTTATATATTTCAGTAGCAAATCTATTCATATAGATAATTGTATGATTTAAATCACATATTATTATTGCTGTATTATCTATATCTATAAGAGATTTAAAGTATTGAGATAATTCCATTTTATCAACTCCTCGTAAGATTATATCACTTTTTAGAGTGTAGAAAAAATTTAGATATTAGTGCAGGTCAATTATGAACTAAATATAAGTAAATAAAGATATTATTTATAACCAAATCATTTTTTGACTCATTTTTAATGAACTCTAAACTCATCTAATAACACTGCAGACTTTTCATCTTTTAATTCTATTAGTAATAATAGTATTCCTTCAAAGGCAATAATTAAATCATTATCTCCTTTAATTTCACATTCGTAATTAACAAAGGAATAATACATAATTTGATTGATATAACTAATTATCTTTTCCAATTCATCTGGTCTACTGTTCTTTAATCTAACATATTTTTCAAATGAGCAATGAATAGCTATTAATATTTCTGGAAGTAATTTGCTATATTGAAGATGATTAATCACAGCAAGTAAATCATAAAAATGTATGTAGCCATATTTTGAAAAGATTTCATTTAAAAACACCTTGTCTGAGTAGGTATAATTAGTCTTATATTTGCTCCAATCACCACTTCCGCCAAATCGACCAAAACCAAGAATTAACGCTTTTGTAAGTTTATTTTTAACAAAATTAACAGGAACATCATTTATATATTTTTCCATTAAACGAATTACATTTTCAACATGCTTACGTTTTTCTTTAGAATCATAGGAATCAAAATAAAAAGCAGTCATCGATGCTAATATATTTAAGTAAAAATCAAGTGTTTCGTTTGTAAATTTATTAAAATCAACTTTATCAAACAAAATACCAATTGCAGTGGAATACTTTTTTGAATCTAATAGACATTTCTTGAAAAAATCTTCAACCTCTAACACTTCATAATATCCAACAATGTCATGAGAATAATATGTTTTTTTATTATATATCTCAATCAATTGTTTCAAATAACTAAGAATAAATTTATTATCAGATAAATTATCAATGTTTAACCCACAGCAAAAAACATAACTAATTAATCTAACATCAAGGTGACTAATATCCATATTTGAATAATCATATTCTTTTTCATCAAAAAGGTATTTGTTAATTATATCATCTTTTTTTGAACCGTATTTTTTTCTTCCATCTTGTTCAATATAATAATCAACCCCACTTAATCTAGGTTGCATATTAGGAATGAATTTTTCAGTTTCTTTTTTATGATACTTACATAAGTATTTATAATTAAATATCTGATGATTCATTTCATCTTCTGCCAGCAAGAATAATGTATTTCGATACAAAGTACCATACTTTTTATTGGAAATCAAAAAATTCTTTGCTACATTAAATATTTGATATCTTGTTCCGTCATTATTATTTTCTTTTATCAGAAGGTCTAATATTATAGTCTTTATTTCATTTTTTAATTGTATATCTATTTCTTCATTCAACTGATTAAACAAAATTTGATATAAATAGGCATCAATAATTATAGTCTCATTATTTAGTTGCTTATTCGCGTATTTTATCCACAATGAGCAATACTCATTTCGTTTTTTACTATCAATATCGAGCTTAGTAAGTGCAAATGATATACTTGCAATTAAAACATCATTATACTGAAAAGAAAGTGGATCACTTTCATTCTCTAATACCACTTGAATAAAGGCATCTATTTCATCAACCGTTATTGTTTGGTTTTTTATAGAAGATGTTACTTTAATTATATTCTCTACTATCGAAGAAATAGCTTGAGTCTTTTCGTTAGAAACATCACTTATATCTTTTGCTGCGCCCTCTATTTTAGGAGAAATTTCAAATGTATGAGAATCAAGTTCATTAATTAAATAGTTTCTAATATCCATTTGCTGCAACTGTAAATACAATGTTGCATGTTCTTCGTCATTTTGTACTGTGGAATAAAGATAATCGAATATTTCAAAATACTTATCCCTTAAATTAGGATAATTAAATTGTGATAAAACTGTGTATTTTCTTAACTCTTCTTTCGGATTAATGCTATTATATCTATCCATAGGTAATTCCGGCAAGCCAACCTTTTTAGCCATTTCCTTCTCCAACATTTTTCTTGTTGGATTGTCAAGAATTAATCCATATCTAGATAAATCATTTAGGACTAATTCTAATGATGAAACTAATTCTAAACAATAGCCAGGCAATTCCTTAGGGAATGTAAGTCCAACATTTGAGATAATAGAAAGACCTATTATATTATTACTATTCTCATAAATCACGTGCTTTATATCATTAGCAAATACACTTTTGTTTAAATCATCTAGTGTTTTAATGATATTTATAATCAAACTTTTGACTATAAATGTCATATCAGACAACAGTGTAGGCATATTATTTTGATACTCTCCTGTCATCCACATTTCACCAGTTCCAACATATTCTTTAATATTATCTTTAGAATGATAAATTTTATAAGAATAAACCTCAACATTTGTTTTAAATGTTTCTACACATTTATTAACAAATTCTAGATACCATTTAAATGTAGGCCAAAAAGATTGTTTTAGTAATATCAATAAAGGACTGAAGTACTTTGGTTCATCGTTAAAACTCTCATGATCATAATTATCAGCATTTTCATTTAAACCAAATAATGTATTTCTATTCAATTTGTCATGATAGTGTTGATAAAAAGGATCTTTTTCTTTTTTTATAGTAGTATAATAAATATCAAAAAAATCTCTTATATAATTTGAATATTTCTTTATTAAACACACACCATTTATCGATAAAGCATCCTTTATGGCATCAAATGCAAAATCAACCAGCTCTTCTTTCTCATCACAAACAAATTTCTTAAGCAACTTAAAAAAATTTATTATCCAGGAATCACTAACTTCATACAATTTATATATAGATTCAACTTCTTTTTTAATCAAATCATATGAATAATCAATTTTTAGTTTTTCTTCAATATAATATTTTAATATTTCAAATGAATAACTGGATATTTCTTTATCAGTAATCGAATTTGTATAATCAAAAATTAATTTTTTTATTGCTTCATCGTTAATATTTTTTTTATAGATTTCATTTTGGTAAATGATTTTGATTAATGACTCTCTTCCACAACCTTTATTCTTTAATATAAATGTACCTAATGTAAAAGATATATTATCAAGTTCAAATCCATAAATGTTGGTTATATCAATGAATTTTGTCAATAAACCTTTATCAACAAGTTCAGATGAATATTCTTCAAAGAATTCTTTACAATATATAGATTTAATTATTCCTATAATACTTTGCTGATTCCATAATTCAGGGATAGATTCAGTAGCAACAAGAGTATATAAAAACTTTTTTCGATTAATTTTAGAAAATAATTTATTTTCAATCCATATCTGATACCTTCTATATATGCATCTCCCAACATTCTCTAAATTTTTGAAAAACAATAAATAATCCCCTTTTGATAAGTCGAAATAATTGTCTATATATTGTTCAAAACATATATCTTCAAAGATATCATATTTTAATCTAATTCCATTTTCATTTCTAATCAAAACACCATTTGACAATAGTTTTTCAATCAAGGC
Organism: Acholeplasmatales bacterium; assembly: GCA_017449215.1. Taxonomy (GTDB): domain Bacteria; phylum Bacillota_I; class Bacilli_A; order Acholeplasmatales; family Anaeroplasmataceae; genus Anaeroplasma. The sequence continues at coordinate 97,915 of JAFSJY010000087.1, forward strand.
AGTGTCATAATTAGTTGAGTCTGAATACAAAACAAACTTTGTTGCCCTCTCTAGGACAATCTTAGTAATTATAGCTTCAATAGCATTATCATTCAAACATATAATCTCTTTCCATATTTTTCTTCTTAATTGATTCTCGTCTTTTATAGAATTAAAATCATCAAGTCTTGTTAAAAAATTAATATAAAAAGGACTTGTTAAAAGAGAGTTATATTTTGAATTCCTAATAATTTTTGATAAAACTGGAACATAATTTGAAATATCTTTAAGTGTGGGTTCATTAATAGGTGTTGTTTTATACTCAACTATATTATATTTGGAAATAGTTCTTATAAAAGAACCAAGATCACTACTACGACATGAGCATAATAAATATGCATTATCGAGGTCTTTTAATCTTTCTAGAAGTGAATTAAGAACATCTATTTTGTTTCTATTGTCAGCAATGAACTCAAGAGCATCAATATAAATATATACATTATCTCTAATCAAACTAATAGTATCTTTAATATTAAAATCCCAAATTTTATTTACATCGCCTGCTTCAACTAATTTTTCTGCTCTAGCGCATAAAACATTTTTTCTTTTCTCAAGTATTTTTTTGCACAAAACTGATTTACCACTACCAGCTTCACCTGAAATTAATACAAATTTGTCATTTTGAGAAATGATTCTATTAATTTGTTCAGATAAATCAATATAGTACTCTTTATTAATAAATTCATCTATGTCATTCAATACAGACTTACTATCATACTCCATAGCCTCTTGAAATTTTTTAAATTCAGATTCAAACAAATAATCATCCTTTTTCAATAACTCATAAAGACTTTCCTGAAAACTTAAATCACTTGTAGCTTTATTAATAATATCGCCAGTAGTAATCAAATTCTTCGATTTAACAAATGAAATACTACCTAGTTTTAAATCCTTAACTTTAGCAATGCTTTCATTATTTAAAACTATAAAATACACTTCTTTTATTGATTTTATTTTCTCATTTTTAGAATTGTTAATATTTTTTAACGTCGTTGATATCTTTGATGGAATATTTTGACAAGTACTTACCTGGCAAAAAACATTTCCATCTTCGGAGAATAAATCCACACAGGGAAATGTCGATGTTTCAACATTTAAATTTATAAGAGGCTTTTTTAGGCCTAAATATAATTGTCCAACATTAGAAGCAAATAATTCAAACAACTTTGCATCATTAAAAAGCCCTTGCTTATTTAACTCTTTAATTTTATTTTCATAAGAAAAAATATAATCGCTAATAAATTGGATTCTTTCAGCAGAATTTTTCATGTAAAAAAGCCTCTCCTTTCAATACTATTTACTTTTATTTCCAGACACTAATGTCTTATACAATTCTTTAGCCATTATATCCATAACAGCTTTTTGAAATTGATCATTACCAAGTAATCTTTGAAATGCATCATCATTTTTCGTATAACATTCTACTAATACTCTTTCAAATTCTTTAGGGAATATTGAATTAATGAACATTTGAGCATCATTAGTTTTAGCATACTCTGTAAGTTTCTTTTTAACTACTGGATCACCCATCAACATTTGGAATACACTATCAAGTGCTACTTTATCAGCTGGAGAAAAATCATCTTGGTATTTTTCATTTACCTTTTCTACTATTCTTTCTAAAGTGTCAGTCCTTTTACTCTTAGCTGAAGGTTTAGCACCTTTACCAGGTTCTAATACTACTCCCTCTTTTTCTAGTTCGATTGCACCTTTAAATGTTTCTCTAAGTTTTGCATATTCAAGAGATACTTTTCCAGTTAAATCAAATACTGGATATTGTGTTTTAGGAAGCAATCTTATTAGATGAGATACATATAGATAATCCTTTAATAAATCCTCATCATTAATTCTAACTAATTGAGTTACGAATCCATAAGAACGAATAAATTTCATCATTGTATCTCTTGCAAGTAATCTCTTATCATCATCTAATTCCGCATAATTATCTACAGCTGATTTCATAACACTAACAAGTTTACCAATTGCTGAATCATCTTGTTTTTTCTTATCTGAATTAGCCTTCAATATTGAATAGAACTTATCAACATCTTCAGTATTAAATAAAGCAAATTCATTTAATTTTGTTCTTAAGTCATATACTCTATTTACATCACTAGACCCTTCTAAAGTAGTCTCTTCATAGAAAGGTTGGAATGACTCTTGAATACTTTCCTTAGTGTTTGCAAAGTCTAATACAAATGTATCATTCTTAAAAGGGCAAGTTCGATTTAATCTTGATAATGTTTGAACTGCATTTACACCTTTTAATTTTTTATCAACGAACATTGAATGTAATAACGGTTCATCATATCCAGTTTGATATTTATCTGCAACTACCATTATATTAAAATCATCTGATTTAAATGCCTTTCTAAATTTAGCATCAGAATTTATCTTTCTACCATCTGGATATTCATTAATCTCAGCCTCAATATATTCAGTATCATCACCATCAAATTTAACTTTGCCGGAGAATGCTACTAATACTCCACATCCTATTGTTTTATCCTTATGGGCTTCTAAATACTCTTTTACAGCTTGGTAATATAAAACTGCACTTTGACGTGAATCAGTCACAATCATAGCCTTACCATGACCATTAATTTTCTTTCTACCATTGTTTAGAAAATTATCCATAATCATATCTACTTTTTGAGATATAGTAAATTCATGTTGTTTATAATATTTAAATAATGCACGCTTAGCTTTTTCTTCTAATAACTCAGGATTTTCTTCAGTATTAGTAATAAGCTTGAATGCTTCTTTTATTGTTACATAATATGATAAAACATCTAAGATAAAGCCTTCCTCTATTGCTTGTCTCATTGAGTATGTATGGAATGGTTTTTTCTTTTCAAAACCTACATTAGTTCCAAATAATTCTAATGTCTTATTAATTGGAGTTGCAGTGAATGCAAAGAAAGATTGGTTTTCATGCCTACCCTGACCTAAGATATTCAATAATTCTTCAGTCTCTTCAATAGCATCTACATTCATATCATTTTCTTCTGCAAATGCTTGTTTTTCTTTTTCTACATCAATTAATGAACTTCTTAAAGTTCTTGCAGATTCTCCACTTTGTCCTTGATGAGCTTCATCGATAATAACAGCAAAATTTCTGCCATTTAAGTTATCAAATTCTTTATATGCATATAAGAACTTTTGAATTGTACAGATAATAATCTTCTTTTTATCATTAATTGCATCTACTAAGCCTCTTGACCCCTTCTTTTGGGTAATACATTCAACAAGTCCAGCTTTATGATCAAAAGAGTTAATAGTATCTTGTAATTGTGAATCAAGCACAATTCTATTAGTAACAATTATTACTGAATCAAATATGTATTTATCATCATTATCAAAGGCGGATGCTAATCTATAAGCAATCCAAGCAATCGAATTAGATTTACCTGAACCAGCTGAATGTTCAATTAAATAATTAACACCAGCACCTTTTTCTCTTACATCTTCCAAAAGCTTTTTAACAACATCATATTGATGATATCTAGGGAATATAATTCTCTTAATAGTATAGTTCTTACCATTTTTCTCTTGCTTTTCTTCTGTTATTGTAATAAATTTACCTATTAAATCAATCATCGAATCTCTAGCAAATACTCTATCCCAAATATATGATGTTGGATATCCATCATCATTTTTAGGATTTCCTTTGCCACCAGGATTACCAGCACCATTTGATCCTTGATTAAATGGCAAGAATCTAGTATATTCACCTTCAAGTTGTGTTGTCATAAATGCATCATATAAATCAATTGCAAAATAACATAAAAATCTTTGTCCAAACTTAAAAATAGGTTCCTTAGGGTCTCTATCTTCTTTCCATTGTCTCATAGCATTATTGACATCTTGCCCTTTTAATTGATCTTTTAATTCAAATGCGAATACAGGTATACCATTTATAGATAATACTGTATCTATTGTATTGTTATTATTCTTTGAATAAGGAAATTGTCTAGTAATACCACAAATATTACCATCATATAGCTTAACTAAATCTTGATTTAGAGTTGATGATGGTTTGAAATAACATAGTTTTATTTCAATCCCAATGTCCTTTATTCCCTTTTTCAATACTTCAAGCACATTAGATTCAGCTATTGCAGAATTAACTCTTCTTGTAAGTTTATCTAAAGCTGATGCTCCATATAGCTTTGTATATCTAGCCCATGCCTTTGGTTGAGTTATAGATACAAACTCTTCCAATATTTCTGGAAACAGCATTTTTTCTTTATCATATAAAGAAGGTACAATCTTCCTATAATCATGATTTAAAAAATATGTTTCAATATCCTGTTCAAATCTCTTTTCACTTAAATCCATACTAGGCATTATTAGATACCTCCTTAATGATTTTATCCATATCATCTTCACTTATGCTTTTTATTTCTCTAACCGTATGTAAAAGCATTCCATCTGAAGACTGAGAACCAATACATAAAATGAACAATTGATAATAATACTTATTTGATAAAATATCTTCAACTTCCAAAAATATTGAAGTAACTTTATCATTAAATCTAAAGTTTACAATACATTTTGAACTTGGAAGTATAGTTGTGTTACCTTCCATTATTTGCCACTTTCCATCATGATACAATCTTCTAATTTCAAATGATGATAAGTATGAATTTTCAATTACAAAATATGAATCACAAGCCATAGGTGTTAAATCTGTAGAATCAGTGAAGCATACTCTTTCGACAGTTGTACCTAATTTAGGTTCCTCTCGTAACATGTTATATGAAAATACAGGTCTTGCCTTTTTTATTTCATCATCTTTTCTATCAATATCAGATTTTTTTATAGTCATAATTACACCTAACAAAGTCAATAATCCACTAATTAATGCTGCACTTAATGAAATAACTATTGTTTGTAAGATTTCGTCTTCAATCTTATAAATCAATAAAACCAATAATAATAAACTCAAAACAAAATCTGAAACAAGTAAAAAATTAGAATAAGGACTAGAATTCTTTCTATTTACCAAGTTGAAAGAAACATTATAAATCATTTTTATTAAATAGAGACTAGCCAAAATAAAGAATGCAATCAACCAATCCATAAACATACAAATAAAAGTAAAATCAGCATACCATATAGAGAACATCATTATGCCTAATCTTGATGTAGCAGCTTTGTTTTGTTCCTCACTATATTTATCTTTTGAAAACATATTAATTTTAAAATTAACAAGTGCAAAAGGACTAATTACTGCCACACAAATAGCAATTACCCAATATGATGTCAACTTATTTGGAAATATGATATGTAATGGAATAGTTATAGCAAGAGTAACTAATATAACTATTAAAGTCGTTAGATTACTGCTTGCCTCTGCAGATAACCTCTTTTTAATTCTTTTCTCATCTACTTTTCTATTACTTTCCATCTAGTATACTTCCTTTTTACCAGTTACATATTCATAAATTAGGGATTTCTTATATTCTTCTAATAAAACAATTTTATCATTTTTCTTCTTAATAAGTGTATCTATTGAATCACATTTTTTATCTAAATATTCAACTATTTTTATTTGCTCATCCAGATTACAATTTTTTATCTTAATTCTACTAATTTTATCCTGAGATATTGTTGGAATTGTTCCACCAATAACATATCCTTCTATTTGATTCCTAACATCATTGGTTTGTAATGAATACAAGAAAAATTTATTATTAATAGATATATTTTTAAATATAAGTAGTTGGGGATTAATTGTTGCTTCCATTGGCAAATTATCAACCATTGATGATTTACCATATGTAGAACCCGTTTTGACAAACAAAATATCTCCATTTTCTAGTTGTATTTCAGGACTCTCATCATATTTGAACCAAGAAAGATAATGACATTTTTCATAGTTCATCTTTAAATTTTGCATGTTTGAAGGACTTATAGTTATTGCACCCTCTCCTTCATTAACTAAATCTTCTTGTGTATAACCTCTATATCCTATTCTTCCATTTAATGTACAAATGAATTTTATTCTAACATCATCACTTAAACTTGAAATTATATTATCTATACAAGCTTGTTTATATTCTTTTAATTTTTCGATTTGTTGATTTTCTATATCAATTAATGAATCAATCTCAGCTGTTTTTTTGTTTAAAAAGCCAGCTATCATGCGTTGTTGATTTTCTGCTGGATAAGGACACTTTAAATTTCCCATATCCGTTGCATTCAAAGCACTTCTTACTCCATCACCAGCAATATTGTTGTACACGCAGTTGTGCCAAAGAGATAAAAGATAATAATGAATAAACTCATTAAACTGTCCTTTTTTCTTTGAAGCAAATCTAATGTAGGCTGGAGATACCAACCCTGTATATGGTGAAAGACCAACACGACTTGTACTAATATTTTGAAGGTCAATCATTTTAAATACAAAATCATTCTCTTCTAATATTTGGTATGTATCAAACTCTTTTGGTTGAAGTCCTTCTTGGTCATCTTTAGGTCTCTTGATTACTCCATTCAAAGTGAGAGCCAATCTTTCGTATTCAGATGACTTCTCACCAGCAATTTCTTTCTTGTTGATACATATATCTTTTAATCTGACAAGATTCCACTTATCAGGAATTTCACCAATCCATTTTACTCCACTATATTTCATGGTTTATTCCCCCAATATCTTCTTCATTAAATCTTGTTCCTGGTCTGAAAGTTCTTTAAATTCCGCAAAAATATCATCACTCTTTCTAGGCTCAACAAACTTATAGAAGATTCTTGTGAACGGTATTTCATAACCAGTCTTATCTTTTGTTCTATCCATAAAAGCATGTTCATTGAAAGGTAAAACATTCTTATTAAAATACTTCTCTATATCTTCAGTTAAAGGAATTATTTCACTATCTGTCTTACCTTTAATTGCCTGTTTCTTACCCTTCTTTAATACCTCATTACCTTTTTCATCAGTTTCAGCTGTTTCAACATTAACTTTTGTATATCCAAAATAAGCATTATCAAAAACCTTAGACTCAACAAATAATCCATCTTCGTTGAATTCTAAGTTATCGAAACTATTATAGGCTTTTATAATTAAACTAATTGCTTCATCAGAAAGATCTACTCTCTTATTACCGATATTTTTTCTTCTTTTAACATAACACTTTGAAGCATCAATTAATTGAACTTTACCTAGTCTTCTATCTTCTTTTCCTTCTTTTCCAGTAATAACCCAAATATATGTAGCAATCCCAGTGTTGTAGAATAAATCATTAGGTAATTGAATAATTGCTTCTAATCTATCATTTTCAATTATAAATTTTCGAATATTAGAGGGTCCTGAACCTGCATCACCATTAAATAATGATGAACCATTTTGAATAATAGCCATTCTACCAGTAGGTTTTAATTTCTTTAAACCGTTTTGCAAGAAAAGCATTTGTCCATCACCAATTGTTGGTAAACCTGCTTCAAATCTTCCTGATTCACCAAGTTTAGCTTCTTTTTCAACTGAATCTTTTTCTTTTTTCCAATCAATACCAAATGGTGGATTTGAAATGATGTAATCAAATGTATATCCTTCAAATTGATCATTAGATAATGTATCACCAAACTTCATATTGTCAGCATCACCACCACGGATTAAAGTATCCGCTTTAGCTATCGCGTAAGTTTCAGGGTTAAACTCCTGGCCAAAGCAAGTCAAATTAATAGATTGATTAATATCTTTTAATCTTTCATCAAGACACGTAAGCATCTGAGATGTACCCATAGTCATATCATATGCAGTCTTAGAACCACCATTTGCCTTCAACTCATCTTTATCATTTATGACAAGTAATTCAGTCATTAAATAAATAATATCTCTAGCTGTGAAGTGTGCTCCGGCTTGTTCATCATATGATTCAGAAAACTTTCTAATTAATTCTTCGAAAATATACCCCATATCTTGAGCAGTAACTGTTGATGGAGAAAAATCTGCCTTCTTAGCATTAAACTCATTAATGATTGTATAAAGAAGATCATTTTCACTCATCTTATCAATTTCCTTAAAAAAATCAAATCTTTGGATAATATCTTTAACATTATCACTAAATGCTTGAAGATAAGATATAAAATTCTCTTTAATATTATCAGCATCAGCAATTAATCCTGCGAAATCAAATTTTGAAGTATTATAAAAATCATGCTTTGCAGTGACTTTTAAAATAGCTTGTCTAGTTTTGTCATTGACTTCTTTTGTAGAATTGTTTAATTCATTTGCTTTTTCTACTACAGCTTTTTTAGTGTCTTTTAAGGCATCATCAAACCTTTTTATTACTGTCATAGGTAAAATTACCTTGCCATATTCATGAGGCTTGTATTCGCCATATAAGTGGGTAGCAATTTCCCAAATAAGATTTGCCTTTTCTTGTATGTTTACATTTGTTTGTTTTTGTAATTTATCTATAGCCATAACTAATCCTCCACTACTTCAATGCTATTTTCTTTCAATAATTCATCAATTCTTATTTTAACTATTTTAGTAGGTTCAAATTCTCCACGTTCCCATCTGCTAACAGATGCTAGTGAAGCACCAACTAATTTGCCAAATTCTTCCTGTGAAAGATTTAATTTTGATCTTAAAATTACTATTGTTTTTGCATAATTAACTGTCATAAATATACCTCACAATCGAATCATCACATTTAAGCATATTTTATCACTTTTTGAGAAAAAACTCCATAAATTCTCACAAAAAACGAGCTATATAAAAGAAATACAATAAAAAATATCTACATGCTCAGTCTGTAGATATTTTTAATTATTCATTAAATTATTTTTTTAATACTATTATAGTTCTACCTTTGTTATAAGGATTAGGATATGTCGCTATGACTCTCTTACTATGAATATTAGCTTTATTAGATAACAAATCTTTCAACACTGACCCATTATTAAAACCATGTATAACTTCTATATAATCGCATAAGGGATTATTTACAATAGTTCTTTGAATTGTGTAAACAGCTTCCTCACTAGTCAACCCATGTAAATCAAGTTCTAAAGTCATATCAACACCTCCATTTCCTTGTTTCTGAAATCGAGGTTTACTATTATAGTATTTGCTTTAAATATTAAATTCATTTTATTAGCTCCTTAATTATAAAAATTAAGGACCTAGTCTTATGTTTTGTTAATTAGTTTTCTTCACTATAGTTAGAGTTTACTATAGGTGTGTATTTTTTAATTGTTTCTTCTATACCATAATATAAGTAAGAAACAACACATTGGTAATGATTATCATATGAACTTCCAAACACTTTATCACTAAAGCCAGAAATCATTTCACGTTTTTTCTTTGTATCATTACCAATAATTTTAATAAGTAATATTTTTCTTATAGAATACCACATAGTGCTATATTCATTAAAATATTCACTGTCTTCGTCATATGGACTAGGATATATTTTCGCTAAATAGTCCCTGTCGATGTCTGAATTATAGTTTTTAACAATATCAGAGTCAACGAAATGTGGCATTGATAATCTATCATCAGATTCAACTATAATTCTAGTTGCAAAATCTAATGCCTTTTGAACTCCAAATTCTTTTCCGATTACACCAATTACCATTTCTAAAGAATCAGCAATATAGTTTTTATCATTTTCAAAAAACCCATTATCATAGCCTTCTATATTATGATACTTAGAATTAGCATCAGATGTTAAATTGGAAATATATAATTTATCTAATCCAATGCTCTTAGACACTTTAATTTGGAACTTTGCTTCTACTAAAGCTTCCTCAGAGATGTGATTCAACTCATTCTCACTATAGAATATTATATTATCAGCAGCTAACTGATAGATGGCATCACCAAATTGTTCTAATTCAGGAAATTTATCAATTTCATTCAATGATGCATACTTTCTATCAAGTAAAGCTATGATATATAAGTCTTTATATGAATCCGAAATATTTAAATCATATCTATTTAAAAGACTCTTTAGAGCCTTATACGAATTATTTCTTAATTTCGTATCTCTTTTATAGAAACACTGTAAATTATATTTAATATCTATTAAATCAAATAGATCAAAGAAATATTCGTATAAGTATGCTTCTGACTTTGTATCTGCTAGCTTATCAATTAAATAAAACTTATAATATAGTCTTTTTAGAATTGATTCATTCGAACCATAATTTTCATAGTAGCCATAAATAAATTCATCTAATCTTTCAAATGCATATCCGAAGTATTCTCCTTCCAATAAATATGCAATAGATATTAAACGCTTATTACTAGAGGCATCTTGAATAATAGTATTCGTATCTTTAAACAACTCAAATACTTTATCATAATCACTAGGATAAGCCTTCTTAACAAATCTTTTAAAGATATTCTCTCCTAGAGCTATTTTGTCTTCGTAACCAGAATATACAGGATATACTAAACCATTATAGTCGGATTCATCAATTTTCTTACCAACAAATGATCCAACCTTCGAATTAATGCCAGCAACACAGTGTAGTTTTGCTCTCAGTAGTGCATCTTTAGAGAATACCAAAGGCAATTTTCTATCGTATAAGTATTTTGATATTTCACTTTTACAAAGATTATTAAATGCAAAATCAATGATCTTTTCAGCATGTTTTAAATCATTATATTGAACAACATAATTTAGAAATCCGAATATCGTTTTACATTCATAGTCATTTTTAACCCAAATGTTCTTATCATTGACTAACTCATAACTTAATACTTCTGCATCAGATGTCTTAAGATATAAATAATGATGACTAGGATAACTTGAATAATTATATCCGTGTTTATTCTTTACGTATTCAGCTAATTCAGGTACTAAATAATCATTGTTATACCATCCCTTATCAAATTCTAGATAGCACTGATTTTTTACTCCTGATGCAATCTTATCAACGATATCTTTCAAAGAACCCATCTTTCCAATAATGTAACCTTCGATATATTTATTGATTTTTCTTTTTAAATCTCTCTCAATAATTGCTGGAATATCTGTTGTTGTAATGATAGAGCGTTGTAACTTTAAAAATAATCGAGCAATTTTGCAATATGCAAGTTTAACCATTTTAGCATTAAACTGCCCCCTCTTGACTAAATCAACTACTTTGCTTTCTTCATCAGTTTTAAAGAAATATTTTAATGAATTTTCATCAACAACGTATTCAAGAATAGTTTCTTGAACAAATGGAATATAACTTCTATAATTATATCCATCGATATCTTTATGAGTTGTTAAAAAATTACGAATTAATTCTTCATAAACCCATTCGAATCCCTCATCAATAACATTTTCTTTTTTTATCTGGTCGAAAAAGTATTCAAGAGATTCATGCTCTTGTTCTTGGATTTTTAAGGCAACAAAAAAAGGGTTGTCACTTAAAAACCCTTCTAAATCTTTTTTAGACATAGAAAAGTCTCCTTTCAAATATTTATTTTTTACATAAGACTAGAGTCCTGATGCTAAATAAATATATATGGAGCTTATCTAAGATCACTTCTGTGATGTTATTATGCATTTAAAATATGAACATATTTTTAAATCTACTACTCTTAGTATATTTGCTACATTGTAACATATGCCAAAATTTTAAGTTATATTTAATTAGCATTTACAATATAACATATTTTCTAATTAGGCGCAATTTAATCATTTGTTTTTTTACAAATTTAACAAATATTTTAAAAACTTTTCTTAACCATATCAATAAAAGGTCTATCAGCACCTGCAAAATCAACAGATTCTAAATCATTTGTTCTAATCCATTTCTTTTCAGTATGTTCAGATAATGTTAATTCACCATTTACTAACTTACATATATATCCATACATTGTAATAGAGAATGGTTTATTTAAATCATTATATTCATGATAATTTTTACCAATATACTTTATTGGTAATATATCTGAATCTAATTCTTCTTTTATTTCTCTTATAATAGTTTGTTCATGAGTTTCATTTACTTCTACTTTACCACCAGGAAATTCCCATTTACCTTCTAGTGCTCTTCCTGGTCCTCTTTTACAGACAAATATCTCATTATTATCATTTACTATAATTGCACATACAACCTCAACATGCTTCATACTAATCTCCAAAAAGTTCTTTAAATGCTTGTAATGATTCAACATCATTATCAGCTTCTAAATAAGATTTTATCTTATTTTTTAAGAAATTAAAATCATTCTTACTATTCACTATATGAACTTTTCTATGACAGTTAGGGCAAAGCGCTACTGTATTGTAATATGCATCTGGTCCATCTTTTGCTAGTTGAATTACATGATGACACTCTAAATATGGTTCACCTTTACTTTTAAATGGTGCATAATTACCGCATAAATCACATTTGCCATTAGCTCTTCTTTTAGTATGTTCTGTAACAGCTGGATCTCTTTCTATCACTGTAGTTGTTGCAGTTGTTTTCTTAGGATTCTTTTTACCTGCGTTTTTCGCTGCTTTTTTTAATTTGTCATCAGGAATTTTCTTAACAATTGTTTTTTTCTCTTTTTTACAAGATTCAAGCATTTCTTTTGTAGGTATAGTTTTTCTTCCTGTTGAATCTTTGAATTTAATAGGAAACTTTACTACTTCTCTTAAATCATTGTTAACATCTGGTTCTGTGGCAGTAAAATATGGACCTGCAAGTACAACTACACCATCATAAAAGTATTCATTGTCTCTATAACATTCAAACAAATGAACTGTAACACCATTGGTATTAGACTCATTTAAAGTCCTGTTTTGGCTGTAATTAACATCTTGTGGTCCTGTAGGTCCCATGCCTGTATAGTTAAGAATGTCTCCGTCCCATTGGTCATCATATAAACTCTTATTGTGTTTTACAAATAAAACTAGCGTATTAGTAGAATGCGATCTATTTATTCCACCCTGAGTTGAACAACCAAATGCTTGATTTATTTGAGTATTAGTGTATGCATTTCCTATAACTAGATCGCTAATAGCGATATTATTTGCATTATTAAATTGTTGCATAATAATATCACCACCAATCGTAAAACACTAATTGAATTATCGATTATGGTGAATATTCTCTCAACTGACTAAAGGTCACATCAGTTTATATTTTGATAAAAAAATAGAGGTTTTGCCCTCTATTCGTCAGTTTTTATAAAAATTTTATCAAACTAGCTTTAAAGGAAATTTAACAACTTTTCTTAAATTTCCTTCACTATCTTTTTCTTCTAAAAAATAATGACTACCATCTAATTTAACTTCTCCTATAAATTTATACTTATTATTACCTATAGTAATAAAATAATATAATCTATATCCATTTTCATTGGAATATGCAATCTTACCATTTTGGTTTGTAGCTTTAACTATCTGGTCTCCATTTAATCCCATACCAGTATAAATGAACTTTCCATCATCTTCTACTTTTGAATCATTATATGGATTAACCTTACTAAATGAATGTGATATTAATGTTGCTGTTTTATTCTTAGAACTAATTCTAATTCCACCTTGTGTAGAACACTTAAATATTGATGACAGTTCTTTGTTGGTATAAACATTACCTGCTACTAAATCATCCATTGATAATTGAATATCTACCTTATTTATTACTTCTTTGTCACTTAATTCATCCATATTGAAGAATTCAGATAAAGAAATATCTAAAGCTTGTGTGATTTTAAATAATGTTTCTATAGTAACATTCTTTCTAGCATTCTCTACATATGTAATATAAGTTCTATCTAAATTAGATTTATAAGCTAAATCTTCTTGAGATAATCCTTTTTCTACACGTAAAGCTTTAATTCTTTTACCAACTTCTTCTTTAATCACGATTCATCACCATAATATATTATGGTCTAATGTGACCTTTTTCTCAACAGACTATAGGTCACATAGGATAAACAGATAATTCCTCAAGATTATTTTATTTTTTGAGGAATTACAAATCTATTCTTCACTTTCTGTTTCTTCTTTATCAACTGCGTTTATAACAATATATTCTCTTAAATACTTGAATGGGTATGGCAATACTGATGGACCTTGCTGATTTATAAAAGATACTGCACATAGATTCATTAAATCTTCATATAAGTTTTTATTACCAAAATCATTTACTTTATATAAGTGAACTGCTTTTATAATATCCTGTTGATATCTCCAATTATCAGTTCCACATGAATAATATATATCCCCATCAATCTTATGAACATATAAATCAAATACACCACTATAATATGTATTCAAAATTAACTTAGCCCTTGAAGAATTTAGCATTGCTTCTCTAGATGGAATTGTTATTACATCTGTTCGCTTTATTGTGTTTATATCACCTGCTGGTGATATTACTAAATAATCTGCTTTTGAATCTATAAAATAATCCTTATATTCACTTTCATCTAGTAATACAGGTTCTTTATAGCTTAATATTCCATTAGGTTGGATTACTAGTGTATAAACATAGTTATCTTGTACACAAGAAAAACTAAAATCACAAATATATGCCCTATCAGTCCAATCCTCTATAGTAATACTTTTATTCACTAGAATATCATATTTAATGAATAATTCCTTTATTGCATTTAGTAATGATGGACTATATTTTATTTCACCATCTTTCTTTTCCTTTATTCTAGAATGCATTTTAATATTCTCATAAACCAAGTGCTGACAAGGAATACTTTTATCTACTTCTTGATGAGGATCATTCTTTCCATCATAATAATCCTTTTCATGAATTAATACAAAGTTTAGTTCATTTTGAATAGGTTCTTTAACTACCTTAACCTCTTTGAAAATCTGAGATAAGTTATCTACAAGTAAATTAGTAAATTCATCTTCACCAACTTTATTAATAAAATTTACGGTAGTTTTAGTAGCTTTTTCATATACTATTTGTTCTATTCTTTTTGTTTTACTTAATTGACCAATCTTTTCAGAAGGAACATCGTTATATTCGATTTGAATATAACCTTTATTTTGCTCATTAAATAAATCGATAGTATGATAATAAAAATATACTTTATGTGATGAATCAAATATTTCATTATCTAAATCATCTTGTTTAGGTAAATTCATAAACACCGATTTAACAGGATGAGTACTAAATCCCTTTTGGATATACCCTTCGTTTTCTTCCTTAAATGCTTTTCTCAAAAAATTATGTTCTACATCAGAAAATGTATATAGTGTTTGCCAGTTCTTAAATTTTTCCATTTCTTCCCTTGTTTTACGAATGAAAGACTGAGCAGAGATAGTTAAATATAATGAATCATTAACATACTTCTCTTTTTTTATTTCAACTCTATATGCTGTAAATCCGCTCTCTTTCATAGTTTTCAAGTCATAGAAGAATAATTTACCTGCTAAATTATTAAATGATAATTTGTTATCTAAAAAGTTATTAATTCTATTCATAAATAAACGTATCAACATATGCTTCTCTATTTCTTTTGGCGATATTAGCACATGTAAATATACTTTTGAACCAATTTCATTCGAAAAAGTATCACTATCATATCCACCCTTTGGATACAAAACATACAAAACCGCTCCTGTTTCAAATGCAACTGATAGAGCATTAGAATAAGGAATATCAGAAATATAATACGAACTCTTCTTATTCTTATTAACTACTTTAACAATGTCAAAATTTCTATTAATTTTTGCATAATCAATTTGTGTTATTATTGAATTTATCTTACTCATTATTCTACACTCCTAATCATTTTATTAATAAACATTAGAGCATTAGCATTAAACTCAAATGTATTTCTATCAATTATTGATGGAATAACATAAACATTTCCATATTGATGAATATCTTCACTATTATTTCCATAAATATTTATTATAAATGCCTGTTTACCAGACACACTATCTAACTTCTCTTTAATATGTTCCATTGGAAGTTCTTTTCCGTTATCATTCCACATTTTAAAATCTACATAATTGTTATCGATAACAAAATCAAACTTTTCAAATATTGTTGGATCCTTTATTTCATTCAAATCAATTCCCAACTTATATTTAAAAACAAGTCTTCCTAACTCCTCACCTAAAATACCATTGTAAATTTGTTTAAAGAAACATGGTAACATTAGATATTTAGATGGTTCTATTCTTGTAGGATATCCTAGCTTATTAAACCATTTAACTACCTCAGCATTTCCCTCCAACAAATCAAACGTATTATCAAATACTTTATGATATTTATTTTTTGGTGTAACTGATATTTCATAATCATTTAAATATGTTTTATCATTTTCTGGTTTCTTATATATGTAATAATTATCTATTACCTCAGTAGATTCAAAATAGAAGTTCTTGTAATTTAATTCATCTTCACAGAATGAATTCTTAAATGGATTCTTTATTAGCCATCTTCTTAAACTCATCCATAAGTCCATACTTTCTGCTCTCCAAGGAGTTGATACTTGTTGGTTAATCCAACTTTCATAATATCTATTGTTATTAACTGCAGCTACTATATTTTGTGGAATAGTTATTTCTTTAACTTTATAATCATTATTCTTCTGATAATCTACCACTGCTCTTAATTCTTTATTAATAGCATCGTTATCAAATATTGAAAAATCTAATTTTTCTAGTATATCCCTATCAAGATAAATATTAGTTTCTATATCGCTATTCTTATCTACTACTCTTGATATACGTCCTATTCCTTGTGTTACATAAGATAGAGCAGCATATAGTACAGTTTTAGTTTGATAAATATCTGTTCTATCAGTTCTGCTACACTTTTCACCATTTAAATGATGGAAAGCTTTACGAATGTAAAATTCCTTTTCTCTATAATCTATTTCATTATTCTCAGCTATTGATTCAATTTGATAAAAATAATTTAACAAGTTTTTTGTATTATCTTTTTTTTGATCAAACTTCATTGGATTAATCAAAACATTAGTAGGTCTTTCAACATATAAGCTTGAAATATCATATTTATTACCCTCTACTTCATAAAACAAATTTTGACCTGCAGAACATGATGCGAATGATGCTAATAATAAAACTCTCTTACCTTCCTTGGCTAGGTTCAAATATTTTTCCTTTCGTACATCAAAGTCAGAACTAATAAGAGATATTACTTCTATCTCTGGATGTCCAACATCTATCAATAAATGTTTAATGAATTTTTCACCATATAAATAATCACCATCTTTAAAATTGTTATTCAAAATTGAAAGATGAATTTGTGCATTAGAATCAATATATTTAAAAATAGCATCTAACATCTTCATATATCTATTACGGAAATATGTACCATCATTGTTCTCGTCAAGTTTTGCAGATTCTATTTCAATTTTCTTTTTTGTTGAATAATAATTCTTTTCATCAATGAATCTATCTTTCATTTGAACAATAGCATCATTTCCATCAATACTATTGACAGTTATTTTTGATTTATTATTGTTAAATCTATCAAGTATTGTTTGATTCATTCTATCAACTTCATCCTTTGAAGGAATATAAAAATTTTTACCCAATCTCATTTTCAAGTATTTCAAATCAAAATTAGATATGTTTGAAGGAATTAATCCAGTAGCTGATAAGCCTATAACATGGGCTTTTTTAGCTAACTGATATAAGAATAATTCAGGAGTTTCTTCTATAGCGTATTCTTTAATCTCTGTCTCACAATCTCTTCTTTTTCCATCTAAAAATTCAAAATATCTAATACCTTTTTCATATAGACTTGTAGATATTCTTTCAATATTATAAATTTTCTTTTCTCCTAAGAATCTCTCCATAATCATATTGATTACTTTCTCGTCAGTAATTCCTAACGGGCGCAATATAGAAGCAATTGAATCACTTAATGTTCTTTCATCTTCGTTTGGTCCTTTGTTTGCGTTTATCCATTTACAATAATTCTCTGCAAGATTACCAACACCGAATGTGAAATATTTGTCGGCGCCTTTTATTCTTGCCATTATGATAGTCATTCTCTTTGCATTTTTGTGCTCATCAGTATATTTTTTATAATCATCTAATGGAATGAATGTAATATTATTTACCATTCCTTCTTTATCCCATTCAACTATGATATCACATCGATTTTTATTGTCAGCGAATGTAATATAAAGCTGTGAGTTGTAAATATACTTCCTCTTCATATTTGGATTTACAACTTTAAAAGCATCACTGAAATGAATATCTTGATCAGTTTCATTAATAACATTTCTCATTTCTTTATATAGTTTCCTTAATGATGCCTGCTTTCTACTTATTACATCTTCTAGTTCAGCTTTAGGTAGCGATTCTTCCTGTTTAGTAGGTTGATAATTATAAATAATAGATGGTAAATTTCTTGATATTCCATTTCTAATACTATGGAATAAGGCTATATTACCAATGCCATTTGCTTTAGTTTGCTCTTCAATTTCAGCATCCAAAGCCCATGATTTACAAGAATCTATTTCATCTAAAAACACCAAAGCATTATCAGTCAATTTTAAATTAATAAATCTATCTGACTTATTAATTAACGTGATATTTTTAGTATAAAACTTGCTAAAAGACATGAAGAACACAGTCTTTTCATCAGATAAAACTGTTGGATATAACTTCAATAATTCTGGGTGCTTTTTTCTAAAGTAATTCTTTTTAGCAGTTTCTCCTTTTTCTTTTGCAAGATCCTCTTCGATGATTTTTCTAAAACTAGCTTCCAATGTAGCTAATTGTTCCAAAATTATTTTTTTCAGTTCAGGATTTGATTCATTTCTTTTATATAAATCATATTGAAGTTTAATCTCAATAAATTCACTAGTTTGAAATAATGAATCTTTATTTTGATCAATCAATTCCGTTCCTGCCAAAAAAGCATCTAATACTGATTTTATATGGATGACATTTTCGTTAAACCAATCTTCCTTTCCTTGTTTTACAAATAATTCTTTTAGTTTATCATATGGATCCTTGACGTTTTTAATTAGTGGTGTTACGAAGAATATCTTAATTCCTTTCTTTTTATATTCTTCTGCAATACGAAAAATAAGATCCAATGTGATATGTGTTTTACCACACCCTGTTGAACCACATAGTATATATAGTCCAAATGATAACTCTTTAATAAATTTTTCTATTATTTCTTTCATATTTTTGCCTCCTCACTTGATAATATAATTAAAAAAAATAGAAAATAAATACTTTCAGCTCAAGTGTGATAAAGTCAAGATATTTTGTACCAGTTTGGTCAAGAAATTATGTACCACTATTCTATTAGATATTCACTAATATCCTTTAATCTATATGATGGTCCATTTATAGTTACTAGATTAGAGTGATGTAATAATCTATCTAA
>JAFSJY010000088.1 GCA_017449215.1 Acholeplasmatales bacterium
AAAATGAAGAAGAAAAAGATTTTATTAGGCTTAGCTTTAGCTGCCGCAGCAGTATTCTCATTGGCATCATGTGGTGATGATACTAAACCTGCTGATAATGGCGGAAGCCAAGTAACACCAGAACAAGGTGGAGGAGAAGCTCAAACACAAAAATATAGTGTTACATACCATACAATACGTGGTACAGCACCAGCAGCAGTATCAAATGTAACTGCACTTCCAGCTACACTGCCTACACTTACAGATGATGAATATAATTTCTTAGGTTGGTCAAAAACAGAAAATGGAACTACTTTAGTTACTGCAGGTTCTGCAATTACAGTTAATACAGATTTATATGCAATATGGCAAGAAAAGGCTAAATTTACTGTAACATATCATACAGCACATGGTACAGCACCAGATGCTTTAGCAAATGTAAGAGCATTACCAGAAACATTACCTACATTAACTGATACTGAATATGATTTCTTAGGTTGGACAGCAACAGAAAACGGAACTACATTAGTAATAGCAGGGTCTGCAATTAGTGCTAATACTGATTTATATGCAGTATGGGTTGAAAAGGGTGCATATGATAAATTTGTTTCAGTTGCAACAAATAATCAAACTTTAATTTTAAATGAAAACTTTAACGAAACAACATCTATTACTAAATTAGAAAAAGATGAAGATGCAGAAAATGTTGGTGTATTTAATAAACATCAACAAAAGGTACACCAAAGGATGGCTCTAAATACGATTTAGAGGTGTCTGATGGTAAAGCAGTTGCAACAGATAATGATGCAACAGTAAATAAAGATGATGGTAATAACAATGGTAAAACACAAGCTATCATTAGCTATGCTCATGATAATGTATATAAGAAAATAGAAGGATATGTTGATGTTACTTTAGCAACTGCCGCAGGTAGCTGGACATTTATGCAATTAGTTGGTACTGATGACAATAAAGATAGTGGTGAAGTATTTGGCTTAAGAACTGTTAAGGTTACTGAAAATAAAACTGACAAAATATATTTAAAATATAGAGTTGATGGTGGTGCTGAAACGAATCCAGAAAATGATGTTATTGTAACTGCAAATTCTACTTATGGTATTTTATATTCTATTGATTTAGTTAATAGTAAAATAACAATTAAGATTGTAACAAAAAATGCAACTGGTCAAGAAACAATTACTGATTTTGTTACTGATAAACAAGTAGCTGGATTAATGCATGCCGAATATATGAATATTCAATCATCAGATAAAAATTCAAATCTATTCTCAATTGATAATGTTGCAGTTTCGGGAGTTGAGTATGAAGTTAGTGAATATAAAGAATTAATGTTAAATATGTATACTCCATATTTGGAACAAATGGCTCCTTCATATACAACTAATAGTGCTGCATTTAATGCTTGGAAGGAAAAATTTATAGCTGCTATCCAAAATGCAACAACTATTGAAGAAATTAAAGCTGTTGAAGATATGGATTCAGATTTAATGAAAGAATTCCTTGAAATTAAATCTGATATTCAAATTGCAATCGAAAGTGCTATTAGTGAGATTGATACAAAATATGGAATTGATAAGACTGATGAACATATTAGTGCTCCAAATTATACAATTAATGAATCTACTTTCTTAAGCACTTATGCTGAAAAATTAAAATCATTATATAATTGTACTACAGTAGAAGCAGTAACAACTGCAAAGAATGCAGCAATTACAGCATTAGATGCAATTGAAGATGACGCAACTGCTAAGGCAGGATATATTGCATCTGTAAAGGAAATAATTCAAACTGC
Source organism: Acholeplasmatales bacterium (assembly GCA_017449215.1). GTDB lineage: Bacteria > Bacillota_I > Bacilli_A > Acholeplasmatales > Anaeroplasmataceae > Anaeroplasma. The sequence goes on from JAFSJY010000088.1 coordinate 1,793, forward strand.
CTACCCTGCTACAAATTATTCATACACAGATACTACTTATAATAATAAAACTGCATATGACAATGCCCTTTCATCTGTTACAGGTGATAATAAGAAAGCTATAGATGATTCAGCTAGTACAGCATTACAAACATTAGCAAATATTTCTACAAATGCTGAATTATTAGCTCAAGCAAAGACAGATTACAAAGCATCTGTAAGCACATATAAAACAGACTTGTCTGGAAAAGATGTTGATGCTGGTGACCAAACTGAAATTGATTCTTACTATAATGGTACTGAATACTCAACATTAGTTACAAATACTCAAACTGATATTGATAGTGCTGAATCTATAGAAGTTGTTAAAAATGTATTTTCAACATTTACATCTTCAGTTGATTCAAGTATTAATGCAATAGTATTATCATTAGAAGATTATGTTGCATCTTTAAATGATTTAATTGGTGAGTATAAAACTACTGCAAACGAAAAAATAGGTGCTGATACTTATTTCAATGGTCTAGTTAATGCTGTTGAATTATTAGAGGCAACTGATTATGCTGATAAAACTGCTGCTAAAGCTGCTTATGAAAATGTCAAAGCTGAAATTGATGGCATTGTTGAAAGAGCAGAAAAGGCATTCCAAAGAGTTGCTGCATTAAGAGATTATAGAGATGCTGCTATAGCAACTTTATTAGATCAAGATACATTCAAAAAAACTTATGTACCACAAATGAATAATCAAGTTATAATTCCTGCGACTCATAATATTGAAAAAGCTGAAACTGAAGCTGCTATGGATTCTGCTTTAGAAGCAGGAAAAACTGCTATGGATGAATTTATTGCATCTGTTAAGGCTGAAACTGAAGTAACTGTTAAATTCGTAAAGAATGAAGGTGATACAGTAGCATTTGTTGAAAAAACTATTATAAAGAATACTAAGGTTACTGTACCAAATACTGAACCTACATTAGAAGGTTTCAAATTTGCAGGTTGGGATTTCGATTTCGATACAGAGATTTCATCCAATGAAACAATTGTTGCAAAGTGGCATGATACATATGCGACACCTAAAAATACATCTTTAGATTTTTCTGGTTTTGATTATAGTGAAAATAGTAAAGTTACTTCAACAGCTGGTATTATAGAATTCTATTCTAATAATAGTAGTGATAAAGTTGAAAATTCAATGCTATGGATTAATGGTGCAACTAAGACATCTAGATATTTAAAGATTGTAGTTGAAACTGATGCTACAATTACTATTGTTGTAAATCCTAAGGATAAAGATCGATATGTTGCTATTGCATCTTCAACTGGTTCAGCTTCAGGTTCAGGTTATACCGCTGATACTAACACATTAAAGAAAGCAAGTAAAAATGTTGATACAACAATGACATTTAATGTTACTGCAGGTACATATTACATAAATACAAGTGACAAATTGTATTTCAAATCAATTAATGTTGAGTACAGTGTTTTAACTGAAATTAAAGAAATTAAAGCAAGTATAGCTAATGATGCTAATCTAATAAGTGTTTCAAATGTTAAATTAATTGATATTGATGATAATGAAATTGCTATTACAGAAGGTTATAATGTATCAGTTGTAAATTCTGCCAATGAAGTAGTAGATAATTGGCAAGATGCATTACCAGCTGGTAATTATAAGGTATATGTACAATATGGTTCATATACTCAAATTGTAGGTCTAGTACAAATTAATGGTATGGCATAAATAATAAAAGAGGCTTCGGCCTCTTTTTGATTTTATAATGACAAAAATATTTACAAATGACAAACGAAGTATATGAATGACAAAAATATTTACAAATGACAAAAATATTTGTATACTTATTATTAGAGGTGATTAACAATGAGTTTAAATAGTCCTTTTAATGTTTCATTTGGTGAAAAACCTAATAATTTAATAGAAAGAAATGACGAGTTTAATCAAATTACATCTGTTTTCGATAGTGAAAATCCAGAAACTAAAATAATGATTATTACAGGCGCTAGAGGTGTAGGTAAAACTGTATTATTATCATCAATAAAAAAAAATTATGATAATCAAAAAAATTGGTTATGTGTAGATACAAATCCTAATATAGATATATTAGAACAAGTTGCTTCAAAAATATATGAATTTGGAAAAGTAAAGAAGCTATTTTTAAAAGCTGAGTTTAATTTTTCTTTTAAAGGTGTAGGTTTTTCAATAGTTGGTGATGAACCTGTAAGTAGTATTCAAGTATTATTAGAAAAAATGTTTTCTTATTTAAAACGTAAGAATATTAAAGTTTTGGTAACGTTAGATGATATTGCATCTAATCAGTATGTTAGAACATTTGCTCATGCATATCAAAGTTTTATTAGAGAAGGTTATCTACTATATTTCCTTGCTACAGGCTTATACGAAAATATAGAGAAATTATCAAATGAAAAAAATTTAACATTCTTAACAAGATCAACTAAAATCTATTTAGGTAAATTAAATATGAAGGCAATTACATATTCTTATATGGATGTATTTAATATTGAAGAAGATGATGCATTAAGAATAGCTAAACAAACTAATGGATATGCTTATGGATTCCAACTTTTAGGTAGTATCTTATATAAAAGTGATAAAAAGAAAATTGATAGTGATGTTTTAAAAAAATATGATTTGTATTTAGACGATAATTCATATTCTTTAATATGGAATTCATTATCTAAAAATGAAAAAATAATTTTGTTCTCTATGATTAATACTAATTCATCAATAAAAGAAATTATAGAAAAGACAGGATTAACCAATTCAGCTATTCAGGTATATAAAAAGCAATTGGTAAGAAAAGGGCTAGTTGATGATTCAACAAGAGGTAAGTTAACATTTGTTTTACCACGTTTTAATGAATTTGTTACTTTCCAATATAAACTAGAAAACCTTGAATAATTTATAAAATAGCTACATTATGTGGCTATTTTTTATTATGATATTTTATTTATCAATGAAAACAAAAACCTAGATTTTGAATCTAGGCTAGTCATTTTTAATTTACATTTATTCCTACAAAAGAATTAATATTGATATAATTGCTACACCAATAATAGTTAATGTAACAAAGAATCCATTTTTAATAAAATCAAAGAATGAATATTTAATATGAGTTTCCTTTAATATTCTTAACCACATGATACCAGCTAAGGCTCCGATAGGAGTTAATAATGCTCCTATATTAGAACCCATAATAACAGCATAAATTGAAGTAAGAGAAGCATTTGCTCCTAATACAGATGAGAATGCTAGTGTCATTGGTATATTATTCACTATATTACATGATAGGATAGATACTATTAAATAAATAATAGCAGTTACCTTTTCATTACCAATTGATTCAATTGCATTACCTAGCATACCAAATAGATTAAAGCTTTCTAGTGCTATTATTATAGCAAACATAGATAAAACAAATGGTATTAGATTATAAGGTATTCTTTTAATTGGATTTAATATAACATTTAAATTTTGTTTATATATAGAATATATAATAAGGAACAATAATAAGATACCAGCATATATTAACGCAACTATATACATCTCTAAATTAATATAATTTGATATAGCTAATGTTATTGTTGCTAAAAGTAATATAGAACCAGATACAATACATAATTTTTTATCTCTTAATGGAGATACATTCATTTGGAATACTTCAATTTCCTTTTTTAGATCCTTTCTAAAAATAAGAAGTAGTACTAATAGAGATGCTAAGCCACATAGGATTGATGGAATTGCCATCTTTAAGAAGTAATCTAGGAATGGTATTTCATATACACCAGATAGATATACATTAGTAGGATTTCCTATTTCAAGCATCATTGAATAGGTATTCGCTGCGGCGAATTCCATTACAAGATATGGAATAGGATTTATATTTCCTTTTTTAGATAAGAATATAATGAATGGTGTAAATGTTAATATAACAATATCGTTTGATGTAAATATAGTTAATATAGATATTAGAACATATAAAACTAAGAATAATTTAATTTGTGAGTTGTGATATTTAGATACAAATAGACTTGCTATAAAGCTAAAAAATCCTGAATCATCTAAGGTTACTGATAGGAATGAAACTGAGATGAATAATACTAATATCTTTAATGGATTTAAAGAATTATTAGTAGTAATAGAATCTATAAATGTTTTTCCTACATCCTTAATTATTATAATTAATAATAATGCACCTACAAAGGTAGGTATCCAAAATGTATCTATACTAAATTTTCCAATTCTAAGTTTTGGAAATCTTAGGATACATACAAACATAATTATGATAGCTAATACGGCTATAATAATTGATGCTACAAGTCCTGCTGTACCACTCATTTTATAATCACCGCGAATAATTATATATCTTTTTTTATAAAAAAGAAAAGAAAAAATAAAAATGCTATATTAATTATGATAAAAAAACTAGACTTTTAGTATATTTTTTTGATGTTGTTTTCAAACTATGTGTGCAAGGTTTTCGTATATTAAGTAAGATTGCTTGTAAAGGGTTTTCATAAAGACCGTTCTTGATTGACAAATATAAAATTCCATTTTATAATTGACCTAGGTAACCATGGTCACATGGAACAGAAAAGAGGTAATAGATAAAAATGAAAAAATTTGATGTTTTAAATAGACTTGCTGAGTGCGGCGTAGTTGCTGTTGTTCGTGCTAAGTCTGAAGAAGAAGCAATCAACATTGGTAAGGCTTGTACTGATGGTGGTGTAAAGGGTATTGAGGTAACATTCACAGTACCTGGTGCAGACAATGTAATTAAAGCTTTAAAGAAGGCTATTCCTGCTGACAAGTTAATTGTTGGTGCTGGTTCAGTATTAGACTCTGAAACTGCAAGAGTTGCAATTTTAGCTGGTGCTGAGTTCATCGTAGCTCCTTCATTTAGTGCTGAAGTAGCTAAGTTATGTAACAGATATCAGGTTCCATATATCCCTGGTACACAAACAATTAAGGAAATTGTTACAGCTATGGAAAGTGGTTGTGATGTAATTAAGGTATTCCCTGGCGATATGTTAGGACCTAACTTCATCAAGGACGTAAAGGGACCTATCCCTTATGCTAACTTAATGCCATCTGGTGGTGTTAACTTAGAAAATGCAGGTGAATGGATTGAGAAGGGTGCATTATTAATTTCTTCTGGTTCTCATTTAACTGCTCCAGCTACAAAGGGCGATATGGCTGAAACTACTGCAAGAGCTAAGCAATATGTTGAAGCTGTTCAAACTGCAAGAGCTAAATTAGCAAAGAAGTAAGATATAAAAATATATTAGAAAAAGAGCTGATAATCGATGGAAGAAAAAATTATTACTTTTGGAGAGATAATGTTAAGACTTTCTACTCCAGATTATTCTACAATTAATCAGACTCAATCATTTTTAGTTAATTATGGTGGTGGCGAAGCAAATGTTGCTGTTGCATTATCTCATATGGGACACAAAACATACTTCATGTCAAAGCTTCCACCTAATCAGCTAGGTGATGGTGCATTATCACATTTAAAAATGCATGGTGTAAATACTGATTATGTTGTTAGAGGTTCTACAACAATTGGTATTTATTTCTTGGAAACTGGATTTGGTGGTAGACCTTCAAAGGTTATTTATAACCGTAAGCACTCTGCAATCACAAGAATTCAAGAGGATGAGTTTGATTGGGATGAAATCTTTAAGGATGCTACATGGTTCCATTTATCTGGAATTACTCTAGCATTAGGTGAGAGAGTAAGAAAAGTTGCTTTTAGAGCCGTTAAAGAGGCTAAGAAGCATAATGTTCCTGTAAGTTTCGACTTCAATTATCGTTCAAAGCTTTGGACTGTTGAAGAAGCAAAGCCTGTTTACAAGAAGATTATGGAATATGTAAACATTGTATTTGCTAGCTTCTATGATGCTAATACAATTCTTGAAATACCATTAGATCCTGAATTTGAAGGTAAGACATTATCAGAGAAGAGAAGAAATGTATTCCCTAAGATGATTAAGAAATACAATCTTCACTATATCTTTGGTACAGATAGAGTTGTTTATACAGCTACTGATAATTCATTAGCCGGATATTATTTCTGGTTAAAGGATAATGAATTAAGTTGGGAATTAACTGAACCAATTAGATTCAATATCTTTGATAGAATCGGTGGTGGAGATGCATTTGCATCTGGAGTTATTCATGGCTTATTATTAAATTATCATGATCCTGCTTATGCAGTTAGATATGGTTTAAATACTTCAGTATTAAAGCATACAATCTATGGTGATGCATCTACAATGGGCTGTGAGGATATTGAAACATTTATGGCTGCTAATGGAACAGCAGAAGTTGTAAGATAATTAGGAGAAGAAAATGATAGTAGGAAAATTAGTAGATTTATATCGTTATAAAGGTATTGCAAAGAATATTGATACAGCAATCAATTGGATGGAATCTTTAGGTATGGAAGGTTTATTAGCATTACCAAAAGGAAAGACTGTAGTTGATGGAACAAATGTATACGCTAATAGAGATACATATGTTGCTAGACCACTAGAAGAGTGTTTCTTCGAAAATCATGAAAATTATATCGATATTCAAGTTGTTTTAAAGGGTAAGGAAGTAATTGGTTATACTCATATTACTAATCCTGATTTAAAGGTAACTACTCCTTATAATGCTGAAAAGGATGTTACAAAATATAATTATGATCCAAAGGGTGCAGTATTCTTCACATTAGAAGAAGGATTTGCATTAGTATATACTGAGGATGCTCACCTTGCTAAGTGCAAGGCAGATGACAACATTACTGAAAAGTTAGTTGTTAAAATTAAAATTGAAAAATAATTAAACAAAAATTAATAAGAGGAGAAAATAATGAAAAATTTAAAGTTTAATTCTAAAAAAGTAGTAACAATGGGCGAAATTATGCTTCGTCTTTCTACACCTGCAAACACTCGTTTTGTACAAGCTAATCAATTCGACATCATCTTCGGTGGTGGTGAAGCTAACGTTGCAGTATCATGCGCTAATTATGGTTTAGATGCATACTTCGTATCTAAGTTACCAGATAACCAAATTGGTCAAGCTGCAATCAATTCTTTAAGAAGATATGGTGTTAATACTGAATATGTTGCTCGTGGTGGTGACAGAGTTGGTATTTACTATTCTGAAACTGGTGCTTCAATGAGAGCATCTGTAGTTGTTTATGACCGTGCTCATTCTTCAATTGCTGAAGCAAAGCCTGAAGATTTCGACTTTGATGCAATTATGAAGGATGCAGGTTGGTTCCACTGGTCAGGAATCACTCCAGCTATTTCTGATGCATCAGCTAAGTGCTTAGAGCAAGCTTTAATCGCTGCTAAGAAGTACGGTGTTGTTGTTTCATGTGACTTAAACTTCCGTAAGAAACTATGGACTTCTGAAAAGGCTATTTCTGTTATGAAGCCATTAATGAAGTATGTTGATGTATGTATCGGTAATGAAGAGGATGCAGAATTATGCTTAGGCTTCAAGCCAGATGCAAATGTTGAAGCTGGTGAAACTGGTGCTGCTGGTTACCACAATATCTTCAAGCAAATGGCTAAGGAATTCGGCTTCAAGTATGTTGTTTCTACATTAAGAGAGTCTTTCTCAGCTACTCATAATGGTTGGAAGGCATTAATCTATGATGGAGAAGAATTCTATGAATCAAAGAGATATGATATCAACCCTATCATCGACCGTGTTGGTGGTGGTGACTCATTCTCTGGTGGTTTAGTATATGGTTTAATGACTAAGGCTACTCAAGGTGAAGCTTTAGAGTTCGCTGTTGCAGCATCTGCATTAAAGCACACTATCAATGGTGACTACAACTTAGTAACAGTTAAGGAAGTTGAGTCATTAGCTGGTGGTAATGCTAACGGACGTGTTCAAAGATAATTTAAATTAAAATGACATTTGTGAGTGCAGGTGTAAAATTTTATGCCTGCACTTAAGGTCTAGTTGGAGGTATCATATGAAAATCGGTGTAAGAGTGCATGATTTTGGAAAAAGTAATGCAGAAACTCTTGCAAAGCAAGCTAAAGCTGTAGGCTTTGATGGAGTTCAATTTGTTATTAATAAAGCTATCGAAGGTGAAAGCGGTAAGGCAGGTACCTTAAACGATGAAAAGGTAAAAGCATTCGCTGATGCATTCCATAACGAAGGCTTAGATATTGTTATGCTTGGTGCTTATTTCAATCCAGTTCATTCTAACAAGCAATTAGTTAGTGATAATATTGCTAAATTTAAGGAGCATTTAGCTTATGAGAATAAGTTTGGTGCTAAATTTGTTGGAACTGAAACAGGATCATTTAATGATGATAAGTGGACTTATAATCCGTTAAATAGAACTGAAGAGGCATATCAAGAGGTTTTAAGAATATTTAAGGATTTAGCTAAAACTGCAGAAGATAATAATGCAAATATGGCTATTGAGGGTGCATTTGGTCATTGTATGTTTGAACCTAAGGCATTATATAGATTAGTTTCTGAAATTAATTCTAATAATGTTTACTATATAGTAGATATTTATAATTATTTAGCAATAAGTAATTATGAAAATTATAAGGAAATTCTTGAAGAATGCTTTAAGCTATTTAAGGGTAGAATTGTAATTTTCCATCTAAAGGATTTCGTTATCGAGGATGGTGCTTTAAAGCAATGTGCAATTGGTAAGGGTCTTTTAGATTATGATTATCTATTAAAGAGAATGAACGAAGAAGCACCTAATGCTTATTTGATATTTGAAGGCTCTAAGCCAGAGGATATGGAATTCTCATATAATTTTGTTAAAAGCAAATTAGAAAAATTTTAAGGAGATTATGTCATGAAATTAGACGTAAGATATGCGAATCATCCAGATGATTCAAAAAAATATGATACAGCTGAATTAAGAAAGCATTATTTAATTGAAACTGTATTTGAGGCAGATGAAATTGTATTTACATATTCTCATCAAGACAGAATGATTGCTGGTGGTGTTATGCCAGTTAATAAGGCAGTTGTATTAGATTCTGCAGATGAATTACGTGCTGATTATTTCTTACAAAGACGTGAAATGGGATTCATTAACGTTGGTGGTAAGGGTAAGGTTACTCTTGATGGTAAGGTTTATGAAATCCTACCTAAGGATGGTATGTATATTGGAATGGGTACAAAGGAAATTATTTTCGAGTCAGTAGACAAAAATAATCCTGCTAAATTCTATGTAAATTCATGTCCTGCTCATAAGACATATCCAACAGTATATATTAATTACGAAAAGGCTAATCATAAGCCAATGGGTGATGAAGCTCATATGAATAAGAGAGTAATTAATCAATATATTCATAAGGATGTTTGTCAATCTTGTCAATTAGCTATGGGTATGACTGAATTAGCTGTTGGTTCTTCATGGAATACAATGCCTTGTCATACACATGAAAGAAGAATGGAAGTATATTTCTATTTCAATTTCCCAGAAACAGAAAGAGTATTCCATATTATGGGTAGACCAGATGAAACAAGACATATCATTATGGCTCCAGAGCAAGCTGTAATTTCACCATCTTGGTCAATTCACTGTGCCGCTGCAACAATGAATTATACATTCATTTGGGGTATGTGTGGTGAGAATCAGGAATATGATGATCAAGACTGGTTCGAAACAAAGGACTTAAAGTAATAATAATTTAATTATTATAAAGGTTTAGGTTTTCCTAAAAAACCAAAAAAATTAATTTCGGAGGAAAATTTAAAAATGAAAATGGAAGATTTCAGACTAGATGGCAAGATTGCCCTAGTTACAGGTGCTTCATATGGTATCGGCTTCAATATCGCTTGTGGTTTTGCTGAAGCTGGTGCAACAGTAGTATTCAATGATATTAAGCAAGAATTAGTTGATAAGGGTCTTGCTGCTTACGCTGAAAAGGGTATTAAGGCTCATGGTTATGTTTGTGACGTAACTGATGAAGATGCTGTTAATGCAATGGTTGCTCAAATCGAGAAGGAAGTTGGCGTTATTGATATTTTAGTTAACAATGCTGGTATCATTAAGAGAATTCCTATGTGCGATATGACTGCAGCTCAATTCCGTCAAGTAATTGATGTTGATTTAAATGCACCATTCATCGTATCAAAGGCAGTTATTCCTGCAATGATTAAGAAGGGTCATGGTAAGATTATCAACATCTGCTCTATGATGTCTGAGCTTGGTAGAGAAACTGTATCTGCTTATGCAGCTGCAAAGGGTGGCTTAAAGATGTTAACTCGTAACATTTGTTCTGAGTATGGTGAATTCAATATCCAATGTAATGGTATTGGACCTGGTTACATCGCTACACCTCAAACTGCTCCTTTACGTGAGAAGCAACCAGATGGATCTCGTCATCCATTTGATTCATTCATCATCGCAAAGACTCCAGCAGGACGTTGGTTAGAGCCAGAAGAATTAGCTGGTCCAGCTGTATTCTTAGCTTCTGATGCATCAAATGCAGTAAATGGTCACATTTTATATGTTGATGGTGGTATCTTAGCTTATATTGGTAAGCAACCTAAGTAAGATTTTACTTTATGAAATTAATTAGCACGTCTTTTGGCGTGCTTTTTATTATTCTTAGAATATGAAAAACTAGACTTCTTGTTTTAATCTTTCCATTAATGTATAATATATTTAGTTGGAAAGGTGATAAAATGCAAATATTGGGCTTAATTTTAACGATAATTATATATATTATGTTAATGGCTTGCGTATGTTTACTAGGTCTTGCATTATTTAGAAAGAAATATAATTTTGCTTTCTTTATCAGTAAGATTTTATTTTTGTATGCATTTATTGCCCTAGCAGTAGAATCATGGGCTCTTATTTTAATAGCAGATGGCTTTAGTATTTATTTCAATATAGGCTTTGATTATTCTTATACATTAATCCCAATTATTCCTATTGCAGGACTTATTATTTTTTCTGGAATAATGATAAAAAGACATGTAAAAATAGAAAGCACAATAGAACAAATAGGTCAATTCCTATTACCAGCAATGACTATGGTCGCATTTGGTGCTTCAACTATTTTATTATTCTTTAATATTAATTATTTTACATTTATGATTTAAAAGTTTTGTAAACGTTTGCAAACAAATCTAAATTTTCCGTATTATCTTTAATAAGATAATATTTTATTGTAGAATAGAAAAGTAAATTTATATTTTAGAGGTGTAATTATGAACGCAGTTTTATCAGTAGTTGGTAAGGATACAGTTGGTATTTTAGCATCTGTAGCTTTAAAATGTGCAGAACACAAGGTTAATATTAACGATGTAAGTCAAACTATCATTGATGGTTATTTTACTATGTTTATGAATGTATCTATCGATGATTTAGATATTGAATTCAATAAATTTGTTGATGAAATTCAAGCATTAGGAAAAGAAAAGAATCTTGAAATTCATTGTATGCATGAAGATATCTTTAATTTAATGCATAGAATTTAAGGAGAGCTTTTAAAATGATTAATAATAATGAAATTTTAGAAACTATCAAGATGATTCAAGAGGAAAACCTTGATGTAAGAACTATTACTATGGGTATTTCTTTATTAGACTGTATGGATACAGATATTGATAAGTCTTGTGAGAAGGTATATAACAAAATTTATAGCTATGCTAAGGATTTAGTTAAGACAGGAGAAGAAATCTCTAAGAAATATGGTATTCCTATCGTAAATAAGAGAGTTGCAGTTACACCAATTGCTATGCTTGTAGGTGTATCTGGTGGTGATCCTGTAAAATATGCTAAGACATTAGATAGAGTTGCTCAGGATATCGGCATCAATTTCATTGGTGGATATTCTGCATTAGTACAAAAGGGCTTCGCTCCTGGTGATAGAGAATTAATTGAATCTATTCCTAGAGCTTTAGCTGAGACTAATTTAGTATGCTCAAGTGTTAATATTGGTTCAACTAGAGCTGGTATTAATCTAGATGCAGTTAAGATTATGGGTCAAAAGGTAAGAGAAGCTGCTGAATTAACTAAGGACAATAACTGTATGGGTGCTTCAAAGCTTGTAGTATTCTGTAATGCAGTTGAGGATAACCCATTTATGGCAGGTGCCTTCCATGGTGTTGGTGAGGCTGATGCTGTAATCAATGTTGGTGTATCTGGTCCTGGTGTAGTAAGAGCTGCTTTAGCAAAGGCTCCTAAGAGTGCATCTATTGCTGAAATTGCTGATATTATTAAGAAGACTGCATTCAAGGTTACAAGAATGGGTCAATTAGTTGGTGTAGAAGCATCTAGAATGCTTGGTAAGCCATTTGGTATCGTAGATTTATCTTTAGCTCCAACTCCAGCTGTTGGTGATTCAGTTGCTCATATCCTAGAAGAAATTGGTCTTGAGCAATGTGGTGCTGCAGGTACAACTGCATGTTTAGCAATGTTAAATGACGCAGTTAAAAAGGGTGGAGTTATGGCATCAAGCCGTGTAGGTGGCTTATCTGGTGCGTTCATTCCAGTTTCAGAGGATGCTGGTATGATTGCTGCGGCAGAATCTGGTGCTTTATCTATTGAAAAGCTAGAGGCAATGACTGCTGTATGCTCAGTAGGTCTAGATATGATTATTATCCCTGGTGATACAACTGCAGAGGTAATTTCTGGTATTATCGCTGATGAGGCTGCAATTGGTATGATTAATTCTAAAACAACTGCTGTAAGAGTTATTCCTGCAATTGGTGTACCTGATGATGGAAGACTTGATTTCGGTGGTCTACTAGGATATGGTCCTATTATGAAGGTATCTAAGGTTAAGCCTGATGTGTTTATTAATCGTGGTGGACAAATTCCAGCCCCAATTAATAGCTTAAAGAACTAATTAATTATACAGACTATCATATTTGGTAGTCTTTTTTTATTTTTTTGGATTATTCCATTATTATTAAATTTCTTACTTAACTTGAATATTAGTATATTTTATACTATAATATTTAGTATAAAAAAGGAGCGATGAGAACATGACTTATTTAGAAAAAACTAATTTATGGAAAGCAAATGAAAACCTAGCTGCTGACTTAAAAGCAGAGCTAGATAAAATGAGTGATAATGACTTAAAGGAAGCATTCACTAATGATATGGAATTCGGTACTGGTGGTATGAGAGGTATCTTAGGTGCTGGTACTAATAGATTAAATATTTATGTTGTTATGAAGGCAACATTAGGATTTGGTCGTTATTTATTAAAGCAAGATCCATGCGCTGGTGCTCGTGGTGTTGCAATTTCTCATGATAATAGACATAAATCTGTAGAATTTGCAAGAATATCTGCAGAAGTATTATCAACTTTAGGATTTAGAGTATTCTTATTTGAATCATTAAGACCTACTCCTGAATTATCTTACGCTGTAAGAAACTTCAAGTGTATTGGTGGTATTATGATTACTGCATCTCATAATCCAAAGGAATACAATGGTTATAAGATTTATGATGAAACTGGATGCCAGCTAGTTCCAAAGGATGCTGACCAGGTTATTGCTGAAATTAATAAGATTGATGATTATTTCAATATTGATCATTCAAAGAATCATAATTTAATTTATTACATTGGTAAGGATGTAGATGAAAAATATATCGCTGATGTAAAGAAGATTATTTTAAGACCAAAATTAAAGAAGGATTTCAAGCTTGTTTATACACCACTTCATGGTACAGGACAGGTATTTGCACCACAGGTATTACAATCTGTTGGTTATGATGTAGTACCACTTCCTTGCCAAATGACTAATGACCCTGATTTCTCTGGTGTTAAGACTTCAAATCCTGAAAATAAGGAAGCTTATGATGAGGCTATCGCCTTAGCTAAGGCATTAGGTGCAAAGATTGTACTAGCTACAGACCCTGACGCTGATAGATTAGGTATCGCTGTTGAACATAATGGTGAATATGTATTGTTCACTGGTAACCAAACAGCTGCTTTAGTATTTGATTATATTTGTAAGACAAGAAAAGAATTAGGTACATTACCTAAGGATGGTTATATGTTTACTACAAATGTATCATCTACATTACCTATCGCTATCGCTGAAAAGTATGGCTTAAAGACTGAAATCACATTAACAGGATTTAAGTTCATTGGTGAGAAGGCTAGAGAAATGGAAGAAACTGGTAGAGGTACATATGTATTCGGTTTCGAAGAGTCATATGGATGCTTAGTTTCTGACTGTGTAAGAGATAAGGATTCTATCCAAGCAATCTTAATGCTTTGTGAAACTGCAGCTTACTACCGTGAGAAGGGTATGGACCTAGTTGATGCATTAAATGCGATTTATGAGGAATATGGTTATTATAAGGAAGGAATTACTAATATCGGCTTAGCTGGTCTTGAGGGAGCTGCTAAGATTAAGAGAATTATGGAATTCTTCCGTACAACTGATATTGCATTAAAGGGCTTTAAGATTTTAACTAAGGATGATGTTAAGTTAGGTATTAAGACTGATTTAGCAACTGATAAGAAGACAAAGATTAATTTACCTTCATCTAATGTAATTAAATATTATTTAAATGATAATATGTGGTTTGTATTAAGACCATCAGGAACAGAACCTAAATTAAAGGTTTACTATGGTGTTAAGGGTAAGAACCAAACTGAAGCTGATAAGAAGCTTGAAGATTTAAAGAATGAAGTAATGACAATTGTCAATATGATTAAATAAATCTAAAAAGAGGAGAAATGTTTAAAGCATTTCTCCTTAATTTATTAAATACATTTGTATTTAATTGATTTTAAGACTAAATTATGATATTATTCACAAGGAGTGTGTTATTATGAATATTTGGCATGATATAGACGATGATAGAATAACAAAAGATGAATTTATTGCATGTATAGAAATATCTAAGGGCAGTAAAAAGAAATATGAGCTAGATAAGGAAACAGGTATGATTATACTTGATCGTATTTTATATACATCAACTCACTATCCAGCTAATTATGGATTCATTCCAAGAACATATTCTGATGATAAGGACCCATTAGATGTATTAGTATTATGTGATGAAGCATTTGATCCATTAACATTAGTTAGATGTAAGCCTATTGGAGTTTTCAAAATGAAGGATGAAATGGGTATGGATGAAAAGATCATCGCTGTATGCATTAATGACCCAGCTAGAAATATTTATAATGATATTTCAGAGCTTCCAGAGCATATTTCTCATGAAATTAAACATTTCTTTACTGTATATAAGGAATTAGAAGGAAAGAAGACTGTAGTTTATGAGGTTGAAGGCTCTGAGTCTGCAAAGAAAGTAATTGAAGAGTCAATACAGGCTTATAAGGATTTATTTATAAAATAAGGAATAAAGGTGAATTAAAATGGCTTTAACAGCAGGTATAGTAGGTTTACCTAACGTTGGTAAATCAACTTTATTTAATGCAATTACAAAGGCTGGTGCTTTAGCAGCAAATTATCCATTTGCGACTATTGAACCAAATGTAGGTATGGTAAATGTACCAGATGAAAGACTAGATGTTTTAACAAAAATGTATAATCCTAAAAAATCTACTCCAGCAGTATGTGAATTTACAGATATCGCAGGTTTAGTTAAGGGTGCGTCTAAGGGTGAAGGCTTAGGTAACCAATTTTTAGGTAATATCAGAAACTGTGATGCTATTCTAGAGGTAGTTAGATGCTTCGAGGATTCTAATGTAACTCACGTTGAGGGTGGAGTTGATCCAGTTAGAGATGCTGAAATTATTAATTTAGAATTAATTTTAGCTGATTTAGCCATGGTTGAAACTAGAATACCTAAGATTGAAAAGAAGGCACAATCAAAGATTGATGATGCACCAATTGAATATGCACTACTTCAAAGATTAAAGAAGCTATTAGAGGAAGAAAAGCCAGCAAGAGCTATTGGTGAATTATCTGATAAGGAACAAAAGTTCTTTGCTAATTATCAATTATTAACAGCTAAACCATTTATGTATGTAGCTAATGTAAAGGAGGATTTTATCGCAAATCCAGAAGAAGATCCTAACTACATGAAGCTTAAGGCTTACGCAGATAAGACGAATTCTAAGATAATTGGTATTTCAGCTGAGATTGAATCTGAGCTTGCTCAATTAGATGATGAGGAAAAGGAAATGTTCTTAGCAGATTATGGTGTATCTGAACCAGGCTTAAATAAGCTTGTAAGAGCAACATATGATTTATTAGGCTACGCAACATTCTTTACAACAGGTCCTGATGAATGTAGAGCATGGACATTTAAGAAGGGTATGCTAGCTCCTCAGTGTGCTGGTGTAATTCATACAGATTTCGAAAGAGGATTCATTAGAGCTGAAACTACTGCATATGATGATTTAATCAAGTGTGGTTCAGCCCTAAAGGCTAAAGAAGCAGGCCTTGTAAGACAAGAAGGAAAAGACTATAAGGTACAGGATGGAGATATCCTATTCTTCAAATTTAATGTTTAAAATTACCGGTTTTATACCGGTTTTTTTATTGGGAAAATGGTTTATTTTTTCTAATGAATCAAATAAGATTATTTATTGATAAAAACTACCATATTTTGGTATAAAAATTAGGTAATTTTTAGATGAATAATATGCCATTTATTTATTAAAATTAGATACCATCAAAAAATTAGTTTGATTTATGAAAACGCTAAATTCCATAAATTTTTGTTATTAGAATTATTGCGTAAAAACCATCCGTTTCATTGAAAAAAGTAGGGTTTTTTAATATAATTAAAATGTATGATTTTAAGCGAATGGAGGAAGTAAAACAATGGATTTTTTTGATATGGTCCCAGATAACTTCTTTTCCTTATTAGCATCTAAAAATAAGAGAATATATTTAGCATCTATTCTTGAAGTTTTTAAGGTATACGAAACAGGTACAATTTTAGGTATTGATAAGAAGGTTGTAGTTGATGATTTAGTATACTTTTTAGACACTCATAAAAATTATTTTTACGATGTCGAAGATGAAGAGGATGAAGAATCTAATCCAAGCAATAAAAGAGAACTCGCAAATTATATTTTAAGAAGAATGGAAGAAACAGGTTGGATCTATGTAGATGTAACAAATGATTATATGGAGGTCTTGAATTTCTCAGACGATGCCATAATCCTTTGTGAAGCAATTTTAAATGCTTATCCAGAATTTGAATACACGGATGATTCTGAGATTCCAGCCGATTTTATAAATGTCAATGAATATAAGGGTTATATTTATAACATCTATTCATTACTTAACCAAACAGATAATGTTGATTACGCTACTACATTTAGCCTAGTATATTCAGATACTAGAAAGCTTATTAGAGCTTTAAGAAAGCTAGATGCAAGAATGAAGGATTATATTACATCTGTTGTCGATAATACTGAAATTAAGGATTTAATGGAAAAACTTATCACATATAAGAATGAGATTTATGATAAGAGCTATTCTAAATTAAAGATTCAGGATAATATCGATAGATATAGATTATCAATTATTACTAAGCTAGAGGATATGCAAACTAGTGAGGTTGTAGTTAGATCTATTAGCTATAACTATTTAGAGTATTCTAAATCTCCTGAAGAGGCTATCGATAAGGCAATTAAGCAAATCGATGAGGTTATCGATGCATTTAATGCAATTGAGGACTTCGTACTTGAAATCGATAAGAAGAATAGAGATTATATCAATTCAACTATTGGTAAGATTAAGTTCTTATTATCTGAGGAAGATAATATTATTGGTAAATTAAATTCTATCCTTAAATTCGTTCATGATTCTAATAAGAAGAATAAGATTGATAGAAGCTTAAGATTAGTGAATGAGTTATATGAATTACCTGAGCTTAAGATATTAGAAAATGAGAAGTCTTTATATACACCTCGTGGTAACTATACTAGAAACTATAATCAATATCTAGATGATTTAGGATTTGATGGCTTCGAGATGGATGAAGAATTCATGAAGCAATTTAAGAATTCTTATAATGAGGATGAAATTAAGAAATTCCTAGAATATCATATGATGGATGATTTATTTAAAGCATCATTCGTTCTTAAATATGATTCAGATAGAGATTTCTTCTTAATGTGTATCTATTCTTTAATCTACGCAGCAGAGCATAATTATTTAGTTAAGATTTTAGATAGCTTTGTAGACTTAAAGGATTATAAGATTAAGGATTTCGAAATAAGAAGAAAGTAAGAGGAGATAAAAATGCTAGATTCTTTAGAAAAAATGACAATAACACAGCAGGGTCAATTTAAGGATACTGCTAATAAGCTTTTAGCTAATACATTCTTATCAAGAGATAAGAAGGATAATAAGGAAGCATATTATTTCCTTATGAGCTATAAAGAGGTATTTGATGAATTCTTTAAAATATTAGGCTATGAAATTGAGCTTGATATTCAGCTAGGTGCTGTTAAGCTTTCTGGTGCTTCAGCAGCTAACACATTAAAGCTAAAAAGAGATGAATCATTAGTTTTATTAATTTTAAGACTTTTATATCATGAGAAGATGAAGGATACTTCATTAAATGAAAACATCGTTTGTGCTGTATCTGATATTCATACTAAGTATGATAATCTTGAAATTAAGAAGAAACTAAATAAGACTGATTTAATTTCATCTTTAAGATTATTAAGAAGATATAACCTAATTGAAATTATTGGTGATGTTACAACATCAACTTGTAGATTAGTAATTTTACCTACTATATTAATGGCTATTAAGTCTGAGGATGTTACTGAGGTATTTAATACTATTAATAAGATTAATGCTGAGGAGGCTCAATTATAATGAAAAAGTTAGTTAAAATAAGATTAATTAATTGGCATTATCTTGCTAACGAAACAATTTTAATTAATGGTAATACATTATTAACTGGTCCTAACGCATCAGGTAAATCAACTATCATGGATGCCATTACTTATATCCTAACTGCTGGTGATACAAACTTTAACCTTGCCGCTAATGAAAAGGGTAAGCGTGATCTAAGAGGTTATGTTAAATGTAAGCTAGGTATGGATGATAAGGAATATTTAAGAAATGGTGATGTTTCAGGTCACGTTGCCTTAGAGTTCCTAGATGAGAAGACTGGCTTAGCATTTACAGTTGGTGCTGTATTAGATGCATTTGGTGATTTAACTCCTGTTAAGACAATCTTCTATAAGTCTAATTCACCTATCAATGATTCTATGTTTATTTCTGATGATAAGACTATCTATGGTACAGTAGAATTTAGAAAGCATAATCCTGACTTTGAATATTTCTTAACAAAGAAGGAAGCTAAGCGTGGATTTAGAAATGCATTTGGTTCAATCAATGAGGATTTCTATAGATTAATTCCAAAGGCTTTAGCATTCAAGCCTATCGCTGATGTTAAGGAATTTATTTATCAAAATATTCTAGAAGAAAAGGAAATCGATGTAACAGCAATTAAGGATTCTATTCGTGCTTATAAGGAATTAGAAATTACCTTAAAGCAAATCCAAGCTAAGATTGCTGACTTAAGAGAAATCGATGTTGTATATCAAGAAATACTTAAAATTGAAGAGAATAAGACTTATCTAGAATATTTAATGCATCTATTTGATGTAGAAAAGATTAGAAATGAAATTAATGATAAGAGAAAGGCTATCTTAAAGGAAGAATCTTTAAGAGAGGCTAAGAATCAAGCTATTAGAGATATCGAAACTGAAAAGCTTGGCCTTCAGGAGCGTGCTAGAGAGCTTTATAATATGCTTTCTAATAATGAAACATTTAAGGCTTCTGAATATGTTTCTAATCAAATTATTAAGACAAAGGCTAATATTGAAAATCTAGAGCAGAATGAGCAATTATTCTTAAAGAGAACCTCCCAATTTAAGGATACTGTTAATCAATTAAAGAAATTATCTAATGAAAAGCTATATGGTGAATTAGCAGCTGTTAATTTATCATTAATCAATGCTAATCAGGTAGAGGATACTAAGGTTAGATTAAGAGATATTTCTACTAGATTATCTGCATTCATTAATAAGAAGAACCAGGATTTAGGTAAACTACAATCTCAAATCGCTGATGTTGTTAATGAAATCTCTCAAATTTCTGCAAGTGTTAGAAATTTAAGTCAAAATAAATTAAATTATAACCCTCAATTAACTATGATGAGACAAGAAATCCAAGAAGGCTTAAAGAGAGTTTATAATTATGATGTATCAGTTCATATCGTAGCTGAATTATGTGAAATCACTGATCCTAAATGGGCAGACGCAGTTGAAGTATTCTTAGGTAATAGAAGATTCAATATGATTGTTGAGCCTAGATATTTCGATCAAGCATTACAAATCTTTAATAGAATTAAATCTAAATATAGATTATATGGTATAGGTTTAGTCAATACTAAACAAATTTCTAAATTTACTGATTTTGAAAAGAATTCAGTAGCTTCAATTATTGAAACTGAGAATAAGGATGCTAGATGCTTCATCAATTATTCAGCTGGTAATGTTATCATGGTTGATGATGTAACTGAGCTTGAATTATATAATACAGCTATTACTAAGGACTTCTTAATTTATAGAGGATATACTGTAACACAGATGAATCCAAATATTGAGCGTCCATTCATGGGTAAGAATGCTGCACAAAAGCTTGCTGAACAAATGAATCAAAAGGCTGTAAGTGCTAAGTCTAGATACAATGAATTAAATGAACAAGTAACTTCTTTAACTCAAGAAATTGATTTATTAGATTCATTAAATGTTAATCCATTAATTGAAGACTTAAATAAGGCATTAGAATTAGCTAAGGAAAAGGCTGCTCTTCAGGATTTAATCAAGGAAGAGAAGCGTGCTAAGAATGCAACTCCTACTGATTTAGAGGATGATTATAATAAGGTTCAGGATACAATCAAGAAGAATGATGAAAAGAAGATGCAATATGGTATGGACCTAGGTGGTATCAAGAGCCGTATTGAAGCTTACAATGCTGAAATCTTATTAAAGACTCAAGAGCTAGAAAGCTTATCTAATGATTTAAAGAAGCTTGCTGGTGACAATGCTGAAATCATTGAACGTGCAAAGGCTGAATATCAACATATCATTGAAGGTCAATCTTTCAAATCAGCTTTAGCTCAATATGAGGAAAGATATAGAGTTGAGCAATCAACATATAATACTTTAGGAGAAACTATTATTGCTAAGCAATATGCTTATATCAATAAATATAATTCTACTTTAGCTGTTGGTTTATCTGAAATTAGTAAATTTGAGGCTGAATTAAATAAACTAGAGAAATCAGAATTAATTAAATATGAGCAGAAGGTTCGTCAAGCAAGAGAATCTGCTGAAGTAGTATTTAAGGAAGACTTCATTGCTAAACTAAGAAATAATATCTTAACAGCTGAACAAGAAATTGGAAAGATTAATGAAACATTAAAGAATATTACATTCGGTAATGATCATTATGAATTCATATTCCCAAGATCTTCTGAATATGCCCAATTCTATGACATGGTTACTTCAGATTTAGCTGATATTAATCAAGGTCTATTCACTTATGATTTCCAAACAAAGTATGATGAGCAAATCAGAGAATTATTTGATTCATTATCAATGGATGAATTAAATTCTGGTGGTGCTATTAATAAGTTTACTGATTACCGTACATACATGGATTATGACATTAGAATTACTAACGGTGATGGTGATTCAATGACATACTCTAAGGTATTTAAGGAAAAATCCGGTGGTGAAACACAGGTTCCATTCTATGTAGCAATCATCGCTTCATTCGTAAGAGTATATACAAAGACATCAATTGTTGGTGGAGACCCAATTGGCATTGTAATGTTCGACGAGGTATTCGATAAGATGGATGGTAACAGAATGCGTGCAATGATGAGATTCATTACATCAATGCCACTTCAGGTATTAATTGCCTGCCCTCCTCAAAGAATGGATATCCTACAAGAATTCTCTGATACAACATTAATCATGGTAAGACAAGGTACTAAGGCTGCCGTATTACCTGCCTTAAAGAAGGAACAGGATGAAGATTCTGAGGAGGAAGAGGCTTAATGTTTGGTAAGAAGAAAAAGGAAGAGGAAATCATTTCTAAATCAAGCGAAAGAATTCGTCTTGATAAGATGAAGGATAATGATGAGTTCGCAAGAGACATCATCATCGATATTAAGAATGGTATTCCTTGTGTAATTAACTTTGAAGGCCTAGAGGAAGAAGCTGGAAATAAATATTTAGCATTCCTTGAGGGTGCCGCAGTTGCCCTAGAGGGTAAGACTGTTAAGATTAATGAATTCACATACCTTTTTGCTAAAAAAGAGGATTTCATGGATGGTTCATTAAGAGAATGGATTAACAATATTCCAAAGTAAGATTGATGGCTAGTGTTAAACTAGCCATTTTCTTTTTCCTTAAAAAAAAATAAAAATTCTAAATAAGATCGATGTAGACTTTCAAACTAGTAGTTTTCTATTTATGTAAGTAGCTTTCATATAAAATATTACATAAGTAATATTGCAAGCGTTTTTTCGTCGTGTTAAAATAATACGTGGGTTTTCAGGAGGAGAAAATAAAATTATGGAAAAACTATTGTATGATGTAAAAGACAGACCACCATACCATAGAATTATCATATTTGCATTCCAGCAATTACTTGCTATTCTAGCAGCTACAATTGCTGTACCTGCAATTATCGGTAATGGTATGAGTCAATCAGCAGCATTATTTGGTGCTGGTGTTGGTACATTAGTGTACTTGTTATTTACAAGATTTAAGAGCCCTGTATTCTTGGGTTCATCATTTGCCTTCTTAGGTAGTATGGCTGCGGCATTCGCTGGTGCTGTTACTGTTCAAGTTGGTTATTTAGGATTAATTATGGGTGCGGTTTTAGCAGGCTTAGTTTATGTTGTAATCGCATTAATAGTTAAAAAGGCTGGTACAGCTTGGATTAATAAGATTATGCCAGCAGTAGTAATTGGACCTACAGTTGCTATTATAGGTTTATCACTTGCTGGTAATGCAGTTGGTGATTTAATTGGTTCAACTGCAGATGGATTTGGCACATTTAATTATGTTTCAATTATTTGTGGTTTAATCACAATGTTTACTACAATCGTAGTATCTGTATTCTCAAAGAAGTTCTTTAAGGCTATTCCATTCATCATTGGTATTTTAGCTGGTTATGCGGTTGCTGCTATTTTTACAGGTATTGGTGCGGCAGCTGATAATGCTTCATTAAAGATTATTAATTTCGAGTTATTTAAGGATATGAAGTGGTTACCTGATTTCACATTCATTGAAGCTTTCAAGGGCTTTAAGGATTTTGAATCAGCTGGTGATTTCTTCTCATTCTTTGGTACAGTAGCTGTTGCTTATATTCCAGTTGCCTTCGTATGCTTTGCTGAGCATATCGCAGACCACAAGAACCTATCAACAGTTATCGGTCATGACTTATTAGAAGATCCAGGTCTTTCTAACACATTATTAGGTGATGGTGTTGGTTCTATAGCAGGTGCTTTCTTCGGTGGTTGTCCTAATACAACTTATGGTGAATCAGTTGGTTGTGTTGCCATTTCTAAGAATGCATCAGTTATAACAATTTTATGTACATCTATTTTATGTATGGTATTAGCATTCGTAGCTCCTTTTGTTACATTACTTGCAACTATTCCAAGCTGTGTAATGGGTGGTGTATGTATCGTATTATATGGTTTCATCGCTGTATCAGGATTAAAGATGATCAAGGATGTAGATTTAGGTGATAACAGAAATCTATTCGTTGTATCAGTTATCTTAATCTGTGGTGTAGGTGGAATGGTAGTATCATTCGGTAAGGTAACTATTACTGAGGTTGCTTGTGCTTTAATCTTAGGTATTATAACTAATATTATTTGTAATATTGGTAAAAATAAGGAAGAAGTTAAGCCAGCTAAGGTAGAAGCTGAATTCTCTGAATCAGTAGAAGCTACTGAAGAAAAAGAAGATATAGTAGAATTATAAGAATTTGAGCCTTTAATTAGGCTCTTTCTTTTTTCTATATAGAAAAAATCCTAAATATTTGGTAAAATACCATAAGTGAAAGATAGGTGATAAGAATGAAAAAGAAAAAAAGTATATTATATTTCGTCATATTTTCTTTCATATTTGTAATCTTTTTCTTTTTAGCTATCTTTTTACTTGCCAATAGACATTGGTTTTATCCATATGAAACAGTTATTGAATATAAATATGATTCTGCTAAGGATGATAGAATCGATGATTTAAAGGATGAATGTGAAAAATTATTAGTAGCTCAAAATGATTATGATAAATTCATATCAGATTTCAATGAATTAAAAACAATCTATACTGAAATAGGTACAAATTATAAAATAGAATATTTAAATGTATGTAATAATCCTTTAAAGGGTAATATTAGATTAATGAATATTTATTATGAAAAGAAGGTTGAATTATCTAAATGGTTTGGATCATTATATTCAAAAATAAATGAATCAGCCTATAAGAATCAATTCTTCAATGGTGTAGATGAAAAGGAAATTAATTATTTAATTAAATCTCATTCAGAAGAAGCTAGTAAGAAATATGAAGTAATTTCTAATATTTCAGAAGAATTCCAAAATTTAGATGATGATAAGCAAATAAGTCAATTTGCTACATACTATACTAAATTTATTAATGCTAATAATGAATATGCTAAAGTAGTTGGATATGATAATTATTATAATTACGCAAATGAAAAGGAATATTCAAGAGATTATTTTGCAGAAGATATCCTAGAGTATTGTAATTATGTATATACATATTTCATAAAGGATTTTAAGATGCATGATGGTATTTATTATAATACTTACGATTATTATAGAAAGAATCATAAAAGCGACAATTTGTTTAATAACTTTTCAATGAGCGATTTAGCATTAAATTTTGAAACAAATCATCATTCTAAATATGATGACTTAATAAGCTTATATGCAGAATCACTTGGAAGTGATTATTATAATGAATATGTTAATTTTAAAAATGATGGTATTTTAATAGAATCAAATAAAGAAGGCTGTTATGAGGGTGGCTTTACAACATATTTACCATATTTAGAAAAGCCAGCAATGTTTTTAGGTGGTAGTACATATCAAACATTATTTGTTTATGTTCATGAATTTGGTCATTATTATAATTTCACTAAATCAAAAGCCAATGATGTATCACTTGATTTATGTGAAACTCATTCACAGGCTAATGAATTATTATTCTTAAGCTATATATTAAGAGAATCATCTAAATTCACTAATACTGAAATACGACATATTTTAGCTTCTAAGCTAGAAAATTTTACTAGAATGGCTATTTATACAGCCTTAATAGGCGCTGTTGAATATGAAGCATATAATCAAGGTACTGTAACAGAAGATACAATATCAAATATAATTAGTGATACAGTAGATAAATATTTCCCTGGATTATATTCAATCTTTGTTAGAGAGAATATAGAAGCATATATAAAGGGTGTATTAATAGAGCATCCAATGTATTATATTTCTTATTCAACATCAATTTGCTCATCTTTAGATTTATTTGAAGTTTCATTACATTCCTATAGTGATGCTAAAGAGAAGTATTTATATATCCAAAATTATGATAATTATAAAGGATATGTTAATACATTAACAAATGCTGGATTAAAGAATCCATTTACAGAGGAATTCTTTATTGAATTATCAGATTTATTTAATAGATTAGGATAGCAAGCCAATTTGGTTTGCTTTTCTTTTTGCAATAATAATTATATTATTGTATAATTTTAGCGAGGTTTTTAATATGCTAAAGAAATTAATTCCAGATGAATACTATGAATCAGTATATGATATTCCTTATGAGGAATTATATAAAAGCGGTAAAAGGCTTATCATGGCTGATATGGATAATACTTTAATTTCATATAAGGAAACATTACCTAGTGAGAAATTAAAGGAATTAAAGAAAAGAATAGAGGATATTGGCTTTGAATTAATTATTGTATCTAATTCAAGAAAGAATAGAGTAGATAATTTTTCTAATGCCTTTGGTGTAAAATATCAAAAATTTTCTACTAAGCCTTTAAAGCGTGGAATTAAAAGAGCGATGAAAAAAGTTGCCTCAAGACGCTATAGCAAGGATGAGGTTATATTAATTGGGGATCAATTAATGACTGATGTTTATGGTGGTAAAAGATGTAAGCTTACAGTATTTTTAATTGAGGCTATAGATAAGGGTAC
Organism: Acholeplasmatales bacterium; assembly: GCA_017449215.1. Taxonomy (GTDB): domain Bacteria; phylum Bacillota_I; class Bacilli_A; order Acholeplasmatales; family Anaeroplasmataceae; genus Anaeroplasma. The sequence continues at coordinate 28,042 of JAFSJY010000088.1, forward strand.
TGATATAGGACCTACAAGATTTAATAGAAAGCTTGAAAGATTTTTCTTAAAAAGAATAAAGAAGAAGTATCCAGATTTATATAAAGAAAAGCTATCTAGATATGGTGGTGATTTAATTGATAATAAAAAAATGTAAAGGCTGTGGAGCTGTTTTACAGGATTTAGAGCCTGAAAAAGCAGGTTTTATTCCTAAGCTTAATGATGATTCTAAATATTGTAAAAGATGCTTCAGAATGATGCATTATAATGAATTACCTAAGATTGTTGCCTCAAATGAGGACTATGAAAAGGTAATTGATGATGTAATAAAGAAGAATGGCTTAATTGTCTTTGTTGTAGATATATTCCAATTCAAATCTACATTCTCTAAGGCAATGATTGATAAGCTAAGAAATAAGAATGTAATATTAGTTGCGAATAAATATGATGTATTCCCTAAGAGTACTAATATAGAAAATATTGTTAATTGGTTATCTCGTCAATGTGAAAAGATATTCTTTAAGGTAGATGCTATTCATATTGTATCTTCAAAAAGAGGATATTTTATTGAAGAATTAACTAATACAATAGATTTAGCAAGAAAGGGAAGAGAGGTATATTTTGTAGGCTGTGCTAATGTTGGTAAATCATCATTAATAAATGCCTTATTAAAGAAGAATACCTCAATTGATGATGATGTAATATCAACATCTAATATTCCAGGTACTACCTTAAATGAAATTAGAATTCCATTCTTTGAGGATGGCAAGGCCTTAAATGATACACCAGGATTAATTAATGAATATGATACATTAGGTAAGCTATTACCCAATTCATATGCTAAGATTTGTCCTAATAATGAAATTAAGCCTATTACATATCAAATTACAGATAACAATTCTATTTCATTTGCTGGTCTTGGTGCTTTATCATTTAAAGCAGAGAATAGAATATCTGTTATAGTATATGCATCTAATAATTTATATATTCATAGATGTAAAACAGAAAAGCTAGATGATTTATATAAAAATAATTTAGGTAAATTATTAAATCCACCGCAAGAATTTGAAAAGGATAATATTGAATATGAAACTACAGTATTTGAAATAGGTAATAATAAAACAAATATTTGGTTTTCAGGATTTGGATTTGCAGAAATTATTGGTAAATGTAAGGTTACTGTAAAATATATTAAAGGAACTGAGGTATATGTTACAGATGCAATCATATAGTGAATTAGTAATTAAAGCTAAAAAATTATTAGAGGAGCACTATAAGGATAAGAATCCTAAAAGATTAGCTCATATATATGGAGTAGCTGAAATGGCTGAATTATTGGCCAAAAGATATGGAATAGATGAAAATAAGGCTAAAATTGCAGCCTTGATGCATGATTATTCTAAATATGATGATTTTGATAATTTAAAGAATTTATTATCAAAGGAAGACCAAGAAGAATGTGAAAAATATCCATTCTTATATCATGCATATTTATCAGCTATCTTCTTTAAGAAATTAGTATTAGATGATGATGAAATCTATAATGCTATAAGATATCATGTATTTGGAAGACCAAATATGAATATGCTAGAAGCTATTATTATGATTTCAGATTTCACAGAAAAGAATAGAACATATGATGATTGTATTAGATGTAGACATATTCTAGTTGATGATAATGATATTGATTTAGCTATCTATGAATCATTAAAGGCAACTAGAAATGTATGTCTAAGGGATGGTAATCCATTACATCCGTTACAAGAAAAAGTTTTAAAAGAATATGAAGAAAAAATAAGGAGTAGAAAATGACTTTAGAAGAAATATTAATTGATTGTACTAAAAAGGTAAAAGGACATAATATTTTAATTTATGATATGATGAATAGAAGCCCATTCTATGATAAGATGATTCTAGCATCTGTAGATTCATTAAGACAGGCTAACGCTGTTGTAGGCTATATTGAGGATGCATTTAAGGATACTAATTACAAGATTAGAAATGTTGAAGGTGGTAATTCATCTTGGGTATTAGTAGACTGTAATGATATTATCTTATCTGTATTTACAGAAGAAGAAAGAGAGCATTTCGCTTTAGAAAAGATTTACATTGATTACCCTTGTACAAAGATTGAAGACTAATAAAAATAGGTCCAACACTGTTGGGCCTAAATTTTTTTATCCTTTTCTATATTATATATCTTTCTTAAATCTGATTCCTTATCATCAAATAGATATTCATTAATAGCTTTTATTTGATTTAATACATCATTTAAAGCTAAATCTAATGTATTATCATCTATTAGCTTTAAATCATTTAATCTATTATCCTTATAAATCATATCCTTAACTCTTTTTTTAGATTTAGATATTAATGATATAAATTTATGAATAGGATATCTTAAATTATAATTCATAAATTTCTTATAATATTTTTTCTTATTTTTATAGCATTTCTTAAAATAATTAGTAGAAGCTAGGAATTTAAATATTCTAATACATGGATTATGAATTAAATTATCAATATAATCATAATAATTAAATGAATTCTTAAATATCTTATATAAATTATTTTTAGATATATCTATATTATTTTCAGAAGCTATTGAAAAATCTATCATCTTATATATTTCATCATCATTTAATTTATCATTATTTAATGATTCAATATATTTATTAATATATTTTTCTAATGTATAAGAAGATACTAATGCATAGATAAAATATAATTGATTATAATCATTATGCTTTTCTATATTCAATAAACATTCAACTATAAATTCATTAAATTTATCATTTAAATTAGAAGTAAAATTATATTTATCCTTAAATGATTTTAATGAATAGAAGTTACCTATATTCTTAAAATTAGATAAATTAAATATTAAATTATCATCATATTCTAATTCATTTAGTATCATTGGATCTAATTTCAATGTTACTTTTTTTAAAAATAAGTAATGTAAATATGGAGCATTCATTTTTCTCACCTGTAATTATTATATAATTAATAATTATTTTTTTTAAGTATTTATTTAATTTTAAGCCTTATTATAGTAAAATAAGTAATGTTTAAGGGACGTGAGTTTATGAAATTATTAACTAAAAATATGCAACAGGATATGGCTATCCAAATGTGTAATAAGGCAAGAGATATCGATATTTGTATATTTAATGCATTAGATGGATCTATGCCAAAGGATTATTTATTAGATTGCTTAACATTATATGAAACAGAAGATGGTGGCTTTGGTCATGGTCTTTATATTGATAACTATAATACTAATTCGAGTGTATATCAGGTATATGAGGCTTTAAGAATGCTTGATATGCTAGATTTTGATTCTAGCTGTGATTTAGATTTATATGATCATATTGTAAATAAGGCATTTAATTTTATTTATAATAGAGCTGAATTAAAGGATGGTAAATGGAATCCAAATGTAAAATCAAATGATAATTTTGCTCATGCTAAAATATTTTCTTATGATGAAGAAAATAAAGAATTATTTGGATATCATCCAACTGCCGCTATTATAGGTTATACATTAACTTTATGTAAGCCTACAAAGGCTTATTATAAGAAGGCATTAAGAATGCTAGATGATTGCTTAAATTATTTATATAAGGCTAATAGCCTAACTAAATATGAAGCTATTTCATTTGGTTCTTTATTAAATTCATTAAAGAAGGCTAATATTAAGTCTGAGGAATGGAAGAAGATTGAGGATAAATTAATTGCAAATGCTAAAGATAATGTATCATTAAGCTTTGAGGATAATGAAACATTACATCCTTTAGAGGCAGCATTATTCTTAGATGATCCAGATTTAAATAATTTAAAGGATCAGGAATTAGATTATTTAATTTCATCTATTAAATCATTCGGTCTATGGGATAAGATTGGTGATTGGGGATGGGATAAATATCCTGAGGCAGATTCAGCATCATTAAAATGGATTGGTGCTCAAACTGTAATAAATTATTATTTATTAAAAAAATGTGGACGTATTGAGTAAATAGGTTTATAATATCAGTGTAATTTAATTTTCATATGCTTCGGGGTTTGGTGTAATTCCATACCGGCGGTAAAGTCCGCGAGCTTATGCATGAATAGGTGAAATTCCTATACCGACAGTAGAGTCTGGATGAGAGAAGTCATTTTAAAAACTTTTTTTAGAAACTAAGTGCCCCAAAAGGGCACTATTTTTTTTGAAGTAGATGATTATTTTATTAACAAAATAGAAAGGGTTTAAAATGGAAAACAAATTAAAGTCTGATTTGACTCAAAACATCAAAAAGAATCTAATTCTTTTCATAATCCTATGTCTTTTAGGACTTGGATTAATCGTAACAGGTTTTGTTTTAAATATTGTTTTAAAGCAAAATTTCACTCCTAGTGTAGAAGGAGAAAAGTATAGTGTAGGCTGGTACATCTATATTTTAGAAATTGTTGGAGCAGTTATTTTCTTAGCTTCATTTGGTTATTTATATACTTATCTTCAAGATAAATATAATTTAAAGAGAATGAATATTAAGCAAATGTCTGTAATTGCAGTATTTGGTGCATTATCTGTTATCTTATATTATTTTGGTAAATTTAATTTACCTTTCTTCCCAAGCTGGCTAGATATTCAATTTTCTGATATTCCTGCCTTATTAGTTTCATTTATGTATGGACCTATTTCAGGTATATTAGTAATTATTGTTAGATTTTTCTGTAAGCTACCTGGTACATCTACAGTTGGTGTAGGTGAATTTGCCGACGTGTTAATTGGTGTAACATTATGTTTAGTTTCAGGATTAATCTATAAGAAGCACAAGAGCTTTAAGGGTGCTTTATGTGCAATGGGTATTGGTATGGCATCAGCTACAGTTATGGCAACAGTTGCTAACTGGTTAATATTAATTCCTGCATATAAGGGAATCGCAGGCTTCCCTCAGGCAGCATTAACTGGTGTTATGGATAAGATTTTAGGTGGACAAGGAATTGTTACTGATGATAACTTTATGTTCTATTATCTATTTGTAGGTGTAATACCATTTAACTTATTTAGATATGCATTAATATTCGCAATCACATTAATTCTATATAAGAGATTACATATGTTAATTGTTTCTTTTGCAGGTGAATTTAAGGAAATAGATTTTGAAGCAAAAGAAGAAATAAATGAAGATAATTTAGAAAGAGTACAAGCATAGTAAATAGTAAATTAATTGATGTACATATAAACTCAACAAAAGGTTTTAGGTAACTGATTGTTGAGTTTTTTCTTTTGTGTGAATGTACATACAAAATTATACAAAAAGTACATTTTTCTATTGATATATATATATATATGGTACAATTTTTAACGGAAAGCGCTTTATAAGTGCTTCAAAAGGGATAAATAAAAAAGGAGAAAGAGAAAAAATGAACAAATTTAAAAAGATTTTGTTAGGTACACTTTCTGTACTAACATTAGGATTGTTTGTCAGCGTTGGGACTGATGTTGAAGCTGCAACAGTAACAAAATCATATGAAATCACTGCTTACGATGGAAGTGACATTATATCAGATTCATCAAGAAGTATGACAACTTCAGTTGGTGATGGAACAAGTAATAACGTTGTTTTTACAGTTGGAAGTAGTATTACCTATGATAATAGTAAGGGATTAGCTATTGGTTTAGCATCAAATGGTGCAACAAATGGTGATACTAAAAAGTTTGTTGTATCAATTCCAAGTGGATATTATGTATCAAGCTTTACAGTTAAAGCCGACAACAAAACTTCTGCAAGAGACATTAATTTAGCATCTACAGCAAGTACAACACCAATGGCAAATACTCACGCGAGTAAAACAGTAAAAAGTTCTACGGCTACAGTAAGTTTTATCGACGATGATGCGAGATTGGATTATACAAGTGCAGGCGGTGATATTTATATTAACTGTGGTGGTAGTATGACATACTATGAAGTAAAATTAACTTTGGACGTTGATTCTGAAACTAATGTTGAAACTGATGAAGATAGTGTGAATTATACATTTGACAATTATAATATTGACCTAACTAAATTAACAGGCACTAAAAAAGACGGTAGTGTTGATTATGAGGACGCATCATCAAGCGATTTAAGAAATTTTTATGTTCCATACGGAACAAACACAAGTGGTAGAGTATTTAAATATGTTAACTCAGGTACAACAGTAACTGCTTTACAACATCTGGTGGAAATTATGGCTTAAAATTTACAATTGATCAAAATGCAACACTTAATTTATCTGTAGGTTCAACAAGTAATGGTAATACTTCAATTTTCAAGGTAACAAGAATTGATGACAATGTTATTTTGGTGCCTACTGAAGATGCATCATTAACTACAAATACAAATTCAGGCACTGCTGGTGTGTATGAAGTTAGTGTTGCGACAACCATGACTTATAGTTTGACTAGTGGAACATATTTTATGGAATTTATCAATGGAAAAAGTAATGCGGGTAGTGATATTACTCGAGGCGGTAGATGGTATGGTTTAGGTTTGACTTTATCTCAAGCATCTGAGTTAACTGCTAAATTACAAAAACAAGTAACAACTGATAAGACAGCTATAAGATTTGTTGCTACATTAGAAGGATTAGATTCAACAAAGTTAAAGGATATTACATCATTGAAATATACTATTAAAGTGACTGGATATAAAGCATTCGACAAAGAAGTAGACAAGGTTTATACTTCTGTTAAGAATGGTTCAACAACAATTTGTGCTGCGAAAGATAACACATATTATTGCTCATATTTATTTACAAATTTATTGGACAATGATGGAGCACTAGTTGGTTCGAATATTACTGCATATTTGACTATTGTTATTGGAAACACAACAATTAAAACAAATAATGTTGGATATATTGTTGTAAGCGCTTAATGGAGGGGAAAATGAAAAGTTATAAAAAACCATATATTGAAGATGAAACAATTGAATTAGAAGACGTTATAGCTATGTCTACTGGTACTGAAGGATCAGAAACTAGTGGTAGTATTTGGGATAATCTTGAGCCTGAAGATTAATCATGAATTATAAAAAAATATTATTTATTTTTGTATTTTTAGGAATAATCATATTGGCTTCATGCAATGATCCAGAGATTCTTTCAAATGATGATTACGCCGAAGTTGAACCTGTAGAAAACATTAATGAATCTATAGAAAACAACGATACAAATAAAATTGAATCAAAAAATGATAATGCTCAAAATGACGAAAAAAAAGATAATAGTGATAATCAAGAAAGTAAAATCAAAAATGATGGAGCATTAGAAGATGGAAGAGAATGGGGACCATTAGAGGATTAAATGTCACAACAAGTATTCTTTAAGAAGAATTTAAATTTCTTAACTACTCATACATTGATATCGCAGGCTGAATTATCTAGACAAATTGGTATTTCAAGACAAGCTGTTCATAATCTTATAACTAGAGATGAAAATCCTAGATTATCTACTATATTAAAAATAAGTGAAATTTATAATATAGATGCTTCAGATTTATTATTTGTTGATTTAGAAGAAAAATATAAGGATAAGAAAACTAAAATTTCATGGGATGTTTAAAACATCCCTTTTCTTATTTTTCTTGAAAAATAACAATATCTACTATAAAATTTTAAATGGTGAGTAAAATGGAAAACGATAAGAAATCATTTAAAGAACAATGGAATGAAGAATTAAATAAAGATGATTTAAAAAGAGTATGGCTAAAAGGTCTAGTTGTATGTATAGCAGCTATTATAGTAGCCTCACTTATTGATTATTTACTATTCAGAATAAATGGATCATTCTTTGTTGGAATCATTTTAATTGGACCATTTATTGGTCGTACAATTGGTAATACCTATGAGAAGTATCATATTAAATATACTTTAATAGCTTTACTATATACTTTGATTGGAATGATACTATTAAACTTCTTTAGATTGTTATTAATTTATAATTTCTCTAATTTAGGTTCTTTATTATCAAGTGGTGAGACTTGGTTCATGATTTTCTTACATCCAATAAGAGCTATTGTTAATGCATTTAAAATTAATGAAGTAGCTAACTATTTCTTTAGTATTATCGAACTTTTATTATATGTAGGTACGTTTTTTCTTTCCTATATTCTTTCTAAAAAGAAACAAGCGAAAAATAGCGAAAAATAGTAAACGTTTTCAAAAAATCACCGAAAATCATTTTTATAGTGAAATGGTTTGAAGACTAGTGTATAATATTTATGGTTTAAAAAATTTATTAACAGAATAAGGAGATGTATTATATGCCATTTATTACAAGCGTATATGCGAGAGAAGTATTAGACTCTCGTGGTAATCCAACAGTTGAAGTTGAGGTTACAACTGAATCAGGTGCATTTGGTCGTGCATTAGTTCCATCAGGAGCTTCTACAGGAGAGCATGAAGCACTTGAACTTCGTGATGGTGATAAGTCACGTTATTTAGGTAAGGGTACTTTAAAGGCAGTAAAGAACGTTAATGATATTATTGCAAAGGAAATCTTAGGTATGGATGTAACTAACCAAGTTGCAATCGATAAGCTAATGATTAATTTAGACGGTACAGAGAATAAGGGTAAGTTAGGTGCTAACGCAACATTAGGTGTTTCTATGGCTTGTGCTAGAGCAGCTGCTAACTATTATCAAATTCCTCTTTACAATTATTTCGGTGGTTTCAATGCAAAGCAATTACCACTTCCTATGATGAACATCTTAAATGGTGGTGCTCATGCTGATTTCTGCATTGACTTCCAAGAAATCATGATTTTACCTGTTGGTGCTCCATCAATTAGAGAAGCAGTTAGAATGGGTGCTGAAGTATTCCATGCTTTAAAGAAGATCTTAAAGGCTAATGGTTATGTAACATCAGTTGGTGATGAGGGTGGTTATGCACCTAAGTTAGGTTCTAACACTGAAGCATTCGAACGTGTTGTTGAAGCTATTAAGGCTGCAGGCTTTGAGCCAGGTAAGGATGTTTGCTTAGGTATCGACGTTGCTGCATCTGAATTCTATAACCCAGAAACAAAGAAGTATGTATTAAAGGCTGATAAGGGTGAATTCACTTCTAAGGAAATGGTAGATATCTACTATACTAACTTAGTTGAGAAGTTCCCAATCGTAACTATCGAAGATGGTTTAGCTGAGGATGACTGGGATGGCTGGAAATATTTAACTGATAAGTTAGGTAAGAAGGTTCAATTAGTTGGTGATGACTTATTCGTTACAAATACTAAGAGATTAGCTAAGGGTATCGAAATGGGTGTTGCTAACGCAATCCTAATTAAGGTTAACCAAATTGGTACATTAACTGAAACTTTCGATGCTATCGAAATGGCTAAGAGAGCTGGTTATACTGCAATCGTATCTCATAGATCTGGTGAAACAGAGGATACTACAATTGCTGATATCGTTGTAGGTACAAACGCTGGTCAAATCAAGACTGGTTCTGCATCAAGAACTGATAGAATTGCTAAGTACAACCAATTAATCAGAATTGAAGATGACTTAAATGGTCGTGGTCAATATCCTGGTGTATCAGTATTCGAAGGCAAGAAGTCTATTTACTGCATTAAGTAATTAAACAAAATTGATTTTAAAGTTCAGACAAGGATTAATTTCCTTGTCTGTTTACTTTGTAATCATTGACAAAAAAATAATAACCATTATAATAATAATGTATTTTTAATATAGCAGCTTAGCCAAGTGGTAAGGCACTGGACTCTGACCCCAGCATTCATAGGTTCGAACCCTATAGCTGCTGCCATTTAGATTTCATATGACTATTCAAAAATAGTCATTTTTTTATAGGAGGACGTATGGTTGCCCAAAATCAAACAACATTAAATCCAGATAAGGCATATAATATCTTATTAACTACAACAAGAAAGAATATTAATAAAAGATATATTCATACTGGAGTAATAGCACTTGCCGGTATTATGATAATTCTAATTGCTTCATTTACAGATAGTAATAAAGCATTATATATGTCATTTGGTTCAATCTTTGTAGCTATTTCACTTGCTTATGCAATTTATAATTTCATTACATTTATAAAGGCTAAGAAGAATGTATTAACAAATAATAAAGAAATTTGTGAAAATGGCATAACTTATAATTATAAATTTAAGGAACAATCAATTCAAATTCTTTGTATGGAAGGTCAAAAGAGATCTAGATTAGAATATAAATATGATTCTTTAAAGAAGGCAATAGAGCTAGATGAGTATTATGAATTAAAATTTAAGGGCTATGAAGTACTATATGTTTTTAAATCAGGATTTAATACTCCAAAGGATGAAGAATTCTTTAGAATTAATTTAGGTAAAAATAAGAAGAAAATCCTTACTAAATTGTCAAAATAGTGTATAATATGCTTGGTGATGAAAAATGTTTAATGGATTAAGAAATGAAATTGTTGAATTAAATAAGGATGTTAATAATGTAGCTAATTCAAAAAAGGCTAAAAAATTAAGAAAGAAGCTAGTAACTATTGGTCTTATTCTTGGTATTTTAGGCTTTGGTGGAGTACTTACATGCTTTACATTATTTGTAGTAAATGGTATTTATAATGATTCATTTGAACCTGGTCTTGGAATTATTATTCCATTTATATTATTTGTACCATGTGGAGCTATCGGTGGTATCGGTATGATGATATTCCATATGGGATTATCTATTGTAATTACTGGATATACTTCAAACCTAATTAATGAAACAGTAACAATGAAATGTCCTGAATGTGGAGATCCTATTTCTCCAAATGAAATGTTTTGTACAAAGTGTGGACATAAATTAAGAAATCAATGCTCAAAATGTGGCTTTATTAATGAGCCAGAAGATAAATTCTGTGCTAAATGTGGCAATGAGTTGTAAATCTTAAAACCGGTGAAAAACCGGTTTTTATTTTTAATAAAATGTAATCGTTATCACATAAAAAATTGTTGAATATCAAACATTTTTTATTATAATAAATATGTTGAATATCAAACAATTAAGGAGGGACTTATGAACGACGTAGGAAGAATGATTCTTAGATTAAGTTCTAAAATCAAAAGAGAATTTATGAAGATGCCTTCTATTAAGAAGCTAGATAATATTTCATCCACAAATGGCTTTATTATCGTTTATATCTACGAGCATGGTGGTTCTGTATGCCAAAGAGAAATTGAAGAAAGATATGGTATTACAAGATCTACTGTAAGTAAGGTTATTACTCTTATGGAACAAAAGGGGTTAATCATAAGAGAAGAGGATTTAACTGATTCTAGAAAGAAAAAGGTTAGCTTAACTGATAAGGCAGTTGAATTATCTAAAGAATTCGTTAAGGAAAGAGATGAATTCGAGGATGGAATCAATAAAGCCTTAGGTAATAATCTAGAAAACTTTAGAAAATCTCTTGATGTGTTAGATATGTATTTTAGTGGGGGAGAGAAATAATGATAAAGGTACTTATGAGAAGTATTAAGGGTTATGTGAAGCCTAGTATACTTTCAATTGTATTTATTACTTTTGAAGTTATATTAGAATGTGCATTACCATTTATTACTTCAATGCTAGTCGATCAAATGAACGACAAGAATATAACTAAATTAGTTTGGTTAAGTGTCTTACTAGTATTTATCGCTATGCTATCACTATTATGTGGTAGTCTTGCTGGTATGTGGTGTAGTAAGGCATCAGCTGGATTTGCTAAAAATTTAAGAAGAGATATGTATGAAAATATTACTAAATTCTCTTTTTCAAATATCGATAGATTCCAAGCTTCATCTTTAGTAACAAGAATGACTACAGATGTTACAAATGTTCAAATGGCTTATATGATGATTATTAGAACAGCTATTAGATCACCATTAATGATTGCCTTCTCAATTGTTATGTCATTTATTATGGCACCACAATTAGCATGGATTTTCGTTGTTGTAATGCCATTCCTAGCATTTGCATTATTATTAATTATGTATTTTGCTATGAAGATATTTAGAAGAATCTTTAAGAAGTATGATGCTTTAAATGATTCAATTAAGGAAAACATTGATGGTATTAGAGTAGTTAAGACTTTCGTAAGAGAGGATTATGAAACAAAGAAATTCGATAAGGCTGCTAGTGAATTAAAGGATAATTTCACTAAGGCTGAAAGAATTATTGCCTTTAACGCACCAGCAATGCAATTTGCAGTAAATGCATTAATGATTTTATTATTAATTATTGGTTCAATCTTTATTATTAATAATTCAGAATACATTGGATTAGACGCTGATGGTTCTAAGATTTACTTATTTAAGGAAGTAACAGTAGGTCAATTCCAATCATTAACTACATATGGATTCCAATCTTTAATGGCTTTAATGATGCTATCAATGGTTATTGTTATGATTGTTATGGCTATTGAATCTAGTAAGAGAATCGCAGAAGTATTAATGGAAAAGCCAAATCTAGTAAATCCTGAAAATCCAGTTTATGAAATTAAGGATGGCTCTATTGAATTTAATGATGTTTCATTTAAATATTCTGAAGAGGCTGAAAAGTATTCACTTGAAAATATTAATTTAAATATCAAATCAGGTGAAACAATTGGTATTATTGGTGGTACTGGTTCATCTAAAACTACATTAGTAAATCTAATTTCTAGACTTTATGATACAACAACTGGTGAAGTTAAGGTTGGTGGATTAAATGTTAAGGAATATGATTTAGAGGTATTAAGAAATAATGTAGCAGTAGTATTACAAAAGAATTTATTATTCTCTGGTACTATTGAATCTAATTTAAGATGGGGTAATCCAGACGCTACTATGGATGAAATTAAGCACGCAGCTCATTTAGCTTGTGCTGATGAATTTATTGAGCAATTCCCTGATAAGTATGAAACTCATATTGAGCAGGGTGGTTCTAATGTATCTGGTGGTCAAAAGCAAAGATTATGTATTGCAAGAGCATTATTAAAAAATCCTAAGATTTTAATCTTAGATGACTCAACTAGTGCAGTTGATACTAAGACTGATTCAATTATTAGAAAAGGATTCAAGGAATATATTCCTGATACTACAAAGATTATTATTACTCAAAGAATCTCATCTATTGAGGATGCAGATAAGATTATCGTATTAGATAATGGTAAGATTGACGCAATTGGTAATCATGATGAATTATTAAAGAATAATGAGATTTATAAGGAAGTATATTATTCTCAAAATAAGGTAGGTGATGACAATGCCTAGAATGAATGTAAAGCCTGCTAGAAAGCAATTTGATAAGAAGAAGACTTTTACTAGATTAATTAAATACTTATTCCATACTTATCCAGTTAGATTTGTTATCATCCTAATTTGTATTGTATTAACATCTATCGGAAGCCTTGCGGCATCTGTATTTATGGTTCAAATCATTGATAATGTTATTTATGCTGGTATTGAACAAGGCTTTGAGGCGGTCAAGCCGACTATGATAGCTTTAATTTCTACACTTGCAAGTATTTATGTTGTTTCTATTATTTCAACAATTACATATCAACAAATGCTATGTACTGTAACACAGGGATTCTTATATAGAGTAAGAACAGATATGTTTAAGAACATGGAAAAGCTTCCTATTTCATATTTTGATAGAAATGCTCATGGTGATATCATGTCTACATATACTAATGACGTAGATGCTATTAGACAATTAATATCACAAAGCTTACCTGGTATTATTCAAACATTAGTTACTGTATCTATTCTATTTGTTGTAATGCTATATTATAGTATTTGGTTAGCTTTAGCTGTATTAGTTTCTGTTTATTTTATCTTCTTTGTTACAAAGAAGGTTGGTGGCGGTTCAGCTAAGTACTTTATAAAGCAGCAGCAGTCAGTTGCTAAATGCGAAGGCTTTATAGAAGAAATGATGAATGGTCAAAAGGTTGTTAAGGTATTCTGTCATGAGGAAGCTTCAAAGAAGGATTTTGAGGTTTTAAATGAGGAATTAAATCATAATGCATATAAGGCAAATGCATATGCTAATATGCTAGGACCTATTATTCATAATATCGGTAATGTATTATATGTTTTAGTTGCAATCATTGGTGTTGTATTAGTAGTTAATAATGTACCTAATTTTAGCTTAAGAGGCTTTGGTACTGCAGAGGATGTATCATTTAATTTATTACCTGGTGGCAATATGGGTGTAGCCTTAACAATGGGTATTGCTATTACATTCTTAGGAATGTCTAGACAATTTGCTAACTCATTTAACCAAATTTCAATGCAAATTAATGCCGTAGTAATGGCTTTAGCTGGCGCTGATAGAATATTTGAATTATTAGATCAAAAGCCAGAAGAGGATAATGGTGTTGTCACTTTAGTAAATTGTAAGATTGAAAATGATAATATTGTTGAAACAGAAGAAAGAACTGATCATTGGGCTTGGAAGAAGACTAATGAGGATGGAACGATATCATATAAGGAATTAAAGGGTGATATTAGATTCTTCGATGTTAACTTTGGTTATTATCCAGATAAGATTGTTTTACATAATGTATCATTATATGCAAAGCCAGGACATAAGATAGCATTCGTTGGTGCGACTGGTGCTGGTAAGACAACAATCACTAACCTAATTAATAGATTCTATGATATTCAAGATGGTGAAATCACTTATGATGGAATCAGCATTGATAAAATTAAAAAGAGTGATTTAAGAAAATCAATTGGTATAGTTTTACAGGATACTAATTTATTTACTGGTACAGTAAAGGATAATATTAGATATGGTAAGCTAGACGCAACTGATGAGGAAATCTATAAGGCAGCTAAGATAGCTAATGCTTATGATTTCATTACGAGATTACCTGATGGCTTTAATACAATGCTAACTGGTAATGGTAGCCAATTATCACAAGGTCAACGTCAATTAATATCTATAGCTAGATGTGCTATCGCAGATGCCCCTGTAACAATTCTAGATGAAGCAACTTCATCAATTGATACAAGAACAGAGGCTTTAGTATCTAAAGGTATGGATGGCTTAATGGAAGGAAGAACTGTATTTGTAATTGCACATAGATTATCTACAGTAAGAAATAGTAATGCTATTATGGTATTAGATCATGGCAATATTATAGAACGTGGTGATCATGAAGCATTATTAAATAATAAAGGAACTTATTATCAGCTATATACTGGTGCGTTCGAATTAGAATAATCCATAAATTAATGTAATATTGCAAACTATAAAATTTATGTTAAAA
>JAFSJY010000006.1 GCA_017449215.1 Acholeplasmatales bacterium
AGCTTCTCCTCCACCTTGTTCTGGTGTTACTTGGCTTCCGCCATTATCAGCAGGTTTAGTATCATCACCACATGATGCCAATGAGAATACTGCTGCGGCAGCTAAAGCTAAGCCTAATAAAATCTTTTTCTTCTTCATTTTTACTTACCCTTCCTTTGAAAACGTTTTATAACGATACTAACATTATAACAAATATTTAACTATTTTTAAAGATTTGTGTACCGATTTTGATAAAAAAGTAAACGAAATAAGAAAAAAAGTGTATTTCATATAGAAATACACTAATTATTTTACTTTCTTGTTAATCCATGACAGAACTTAAATTTCTTACCAGAACCACATGGACATTTATCGTTTGGACCTACATTTGCAAATACATCATTTGCGTTTGTCTTAGGTTCACCAGCTCTTGTAGTAGATAAATCTTGATTAGTAGATAAGCCCTTCATTTGATCTGGAACCTCTTCTACATTTCTTGTAACTCTAACTCTTGCATGCATTGCTGCAACTAGGATTTCCTCATTCATCTTCTTATTAAGCTTTTCAAACTTTATATAACCCTCTCTTTGATATAATTCAAGTGGGTCAGTTTGAGCATAAGATTGTAAATGAATACTTTGACGGAAGCCAGCCATATCATCGATATGCTCTCTCCAGTTTCTATCTAGGATAGGTAGAATAATTCTCTTAATGAATAATTCTGCTTGGTCATAAACTAATGTAGGATTATTCTTTAATTCCTCTTCAGGAATAACTGAAGTTAAATCCTCCTTTAGCTTATTTAATCTATCAGTAATATCAGCATTTGCCTTTTCATAAATGTATTCAATCATTTCTTGATCATCATCAATACTCTTAATTACATTTAAGTCAATTAAATTATTACCAAATAATCTTTCATTAAATGTCTTAACAAGCTTTTCATCCTCGAATTCCTTAGCATCAGAATTCATGAAATCCTCAACTGTATTTGTGATTGAAATCTTAACAATCTTAGATAATACTTCTTCAAGCTTTTGAGCCTTAACAACCTCTTGACGCTCTTCATAGAAGATTTCTCTTTGACGTCTAATAACATCATCATACTTTAAGACATTCTTACGAGAGTCATAGTTCATACCCTCAATCTTAGTTTGAGCCATAGTAACCATCTTAGCAAGCATTCTAGATTCTAGTGCTTCTGATTCATCACCATCGTTCATCATTCTAACGATTGAAGCTAATCTCATCTTAAATGAATCTCCACCAAATCTTTGGATTAAATCATCCTCAGTTGAAATAAAGAATCTTGAATAACCAGGGTCACCTTGACGACCAGAACGACCTCTTAACTGGTTATCGATACGTCTAGATTCAAATCTTTCAGTACCTAATACTGCTAAACCACCAAGTGCGGCAACACCAGGAGCTAACTTAATATCGGTACCACGTCCAGCCATGTTTGTAGAAATTGTAATTGCACCAAGCTCACCAGCATGTGCTACGATTTCAGCTTCTCTTGCATGGTTCTTAGCATTTAATACCTCATGTGGTAAATTTAATTTTTCAAGCATTTCATGTACTAGCTCTGATGTTTCAACGTTAGCTGTACCTACTAGAATAGGTTGACCCTTTTCATGACGCTCTTGAATTTCCTTTACTAAGGCATTGAACTTAAATTCCTTTGTTAAGAATAATTTATCTGGAGCATCATTTCTAATAACAGGCTTATTTGTTGGAACCTCAACAACATACATGTTATAAATATCTCTAAATTCTTCCTCTTCAGTCTTTGCAGTACCTGTCATACCAGATAGTTTCTTATACATTCTGAAGAAATTTTGATAAGTAATAGTAGCTACTGTAATAGTTTCCTTCTTAATTTCTACGCCTTCCTTAGCTTCTAGAGCTTGGTGTAAGCCTTCAGAGAACTGACGTCCCTTAAGAATTCTACCTGTAGATGCATCAACGATTAATACCTCTCCATCTACAACTACATATTCCTTACCATTTTCGAAAATATAAACAGCCTTCATAGCGTTATTAATTCTATGAACAAGCATAACATTTTCAATATCATATAGATTTGATACTCTAAAGAATTGCTCTGCCTTTTCAATACCAGAAGGTAATAAGGCAACAGTTCTAGATTCAACATCTATTTCATAATCCTCAGGCTTTAGCATCTTAACAAATGCATCTGCTCTTTCATATAAGCCATTATCATCCTTAGTTGGACCAGAAATGATAAGTGGTGTTCTTGCATCATCAATTAAAATTGAGTCAACCTCATCGATGATTGCATAATTTAAGCCTCTAACCTGAGTAACATCCTCATAATTAGAAACCATGTTATCACGAAGATAATCGAAGCCTAATTCTGAGTTTGTAGAATATACGATATCACAGTCATAAACTGCTCTTTTTTGTTGCTTATCTAATTCACGTAAATTTAAGCCAACAGTTAATCCTAACCATCTATAAATATCACCGATGATACCTTCAGTTTCACGTCCAGCTAGGTATTCGTTAACTGTAACGATATGTACACCATTACCACTTAAAGCATTTAAGTAAGCAGGGAATACTCCTGTTAATGTTTTACCTTCACCAGTTTTCATTTCAGCGATATTACCACCATGAATAGCACATGCTCCAATTAATTGGCAAAAATATGCTTTCATTCCTGATACACGGAATGCAGCCTCACGTGCTACAGCGTATGCCTCAACTAAAATATCATCTAAAGTTTTTCCATTCTTTAATAATTCCTTAAAATAAGGAGTTTTAGCTTTCAATTCATCATCAGAAAGTCTAACCATTTCAGGCTCTAAATCCATTATCTTATGTGCTAGCTTTGCACATCTTTTCATTTCTCTATGACCTGAGTCTAAAAATTTGAATGCCATACTACATTACCTCAACAATTTTTTTATTTATACAAATAAACAATATTCTTTTCAATTATACATTAAAACGCTTTAACTTACAAGAAATTAAGATATAAAATCTTAACTATCTTGAATTAAAAGTAAACTATTGTCTTGAAAAAATAATTATTTTCAAACGAAAAAGAAAACGCCGTTCGCAGTGGCGCTCTTATGAATAACTAAAGTTTTCTCAGGAGTAGTCCAATTGCTTAGGCTTCCTTCTATCTATATTTTAGTCAATTATTTTTAATTAGTAATATTATTTTAATGAGTATACAAATACTCATTTTTTATTTCTATCCAAGAAAAATGGAGTACATCTCTGTACCCCAAATTTTATTATTTAGTTTCAGTTTCAATGACAGCATAATCGCCATCAGTTCTAACATAAATTACGTTAGTTCTTCTTGTTTCCTTATCTAAATATACAAAGAAATCATGTCCTAAAGCTTCCATTTGATCAATTGCCTCTTCCTTAGTCATTGGCTCTAGATCTAGATGCTTTTCTCTAGTGATTTTTTGTGTGCCTGCTTCCTCATCAGGTGCTTCCATATTTCTAATGGATTTCTTACCAAGCTTATCCTTTACCTTGTCATTTCTTCTCTTAATTTGTGTAACAAGCTTGTCGATGGCACCATCAATTGCGGCATAAATATCAGGCTGTTGTACTTCTGCACGAAGAATGATATCTTTTGACGGAATTGTAACCTCAACCTTATGGAATGATTTGTATACCTTACATACAACACGTGCACTTACGTTATCGTAATCAGATAAAATTCCTTCCAATTTTGCTAATTTCTTAACGGCATAATCCTTATTTGAATCGCTAGGAGTAAAACCGTTCTTTCCTACAACTTCGACTTTCATATCGATCACTCCTTTTCTGTACTTATAGTATATCAATATTTGATTATATTTTCAATATAAACTTATTAAAATAAAGTCTATTAAATATGAAAGGTCTATTATTTTACATTAAAGGTTAAAATAATTAAATTACTTTCAAAGAGTTTAGAAATCCCATCTAAGATAGCAAATGTATCATCATTTAAATCTATTTCATCAAAGAATAATAAATGATTATTTTCCTTTTTATAGAAGGCATTAAATATCTTACTATATTCCTTAATATAATAATTCATGTCAATATAATACTTCTTATCAAACATAGATATAATAGTACATTCATAAATATCTAATTGGATTTTTTCTAATCTAATATTAATTGGATATTGCTTATAGCATCTATTACAGATATATTCCCTTTCTATTTTAAATAATTCTAATATACTTCTTTTAATATAAAAATTATTGTTACAAAATGCACATTTCATTAACATCACCTAAAGTGATAATACCACATATTTTTTTGATAAAATCATTTTCAATTTTGAAAAAAATAAAAAGCACCAAAAGGTGCTATTTCATTTACTTTAATAATGCCTTTAATTCCTCAACCTTATCTAAATGCTCCCAAGGTAGGTCGATATCAGTTCTACCAAAATGACCATAGGCAGCAGTTTGCTTATAGATAGGTCTCTTTAAATTTAATGTAGTGATAATTCCTTTTGGAGTTAAATTAAATAATTCTCTAACCTTATTTGAAATTAATTCCTCACTAACCTTATTAGTACCAAAAGTATCTACTAATACTGATGTAGGCTCTGCAACACCAATTGCATAAGATAATTGGATTTGAACCTTCTTAGCAAGACCTGCCGCTACAATATTCTTTGCAATATATCTTGCCATATAGCAAGCTGATCTATCTACCTTAGATGGGTCCTTACCACTAAATGCTCCTCCACCATGGCATGCTGCACCACCATAAGTATCAACAATAATCTTTCTACCTGTTAAGCCTGAATCTCCTTGAGGACCACCAACAACGAATCTACCTGTTGGGTTAATTAAATATTTAGTATCAGCCATAATTAAATTAGCTGGAATAACCTCATCAATAACATACTTCTTAACGTCCTTAGCGATTTGGTCTAATGTGATTTCAGGAGCGTGCTGAGTAGAAATTAATACTGTATCAACACCAACAATCTTATCATCATCATATAAAATAGTTACCTGAGTTTTTCCATCTGGTCTTAAATAAGGTAATGTACCATTCTTTCTTACATCAGCTAATCTCTTAGCTAGCTTATGAGCTAATGTAATAGCAAGTGGCATATATTCCTCTGTTTCATCAGTTGCGTAACCAAACATAATACCTTGGTCACCAGCACCCTGCTCATGGTCACTAGATTCATCAACACCCATTGCGATATCAGGAGATTGTGGGTCAATTGCACATAATACTGCTAAATTATCGGCATCAAAGCCAAATTTACCTCTATTATAGCCAATTTCTTTTACAGTATCTCTTACGATAGTTTGTACATCTACATAATGGCTAGTTGTAATTTCACCGAATACCATTACCATACCTGTTGTACAAATAGTTTCGCATGCTACTCTACCATTTGGGTCATGCTTTAAAATATCATCTAATATAGCATCACTGATTTGATCCGCAATCTTATCAGGATGTCCTTCTGTTACACTTTCACTTGTAAAATATCTTTTCATTTTCCTACCTCTAAATTCTTTCCTTTAATGCCTTAGCTAATTGATCTGCACATGATGTTCTCTTAACACCACATGTGTTACCCTCTAATATTTCAATTACCTTTTTAGCATCCATACCTTCTACTAGCTTACTAATAGCCTTTAAATTACCTGGACAGCCTCTTTCAAAAGAGACATTATGAACCTTGCCATCATTATCAATATCAAAATTGATTTTTACTGCGCATGTTCCACTTGTTTTATATTCGTACATAATCTACTCCTCATCATAAATTGCTTCAAAGTCTGCATCAAATCTTGAGAATCTATCAAATACTAATGAATCAAAATATACCTTAAAGCTCTTTTCTAATGTAGCCATAGTATTTTTATGATTATAAGCCTTCTTATATCTTCTTACACTTCTCATAGAAATATATATTTCACAGATAAGAATAATTTGATCATTAATATTAGTTAAAGAATTTCTTGTTCTCTTAATATAATCATCATCTGATGCATTATCAAGCACATGTCTTAAAATATCTTCACTTTTTCTTTTTAATTCTAATCTTGCAATTAATTTTTCACCTAAATCAGTATTCTTTCTAACAGAATTAAATCTATCATCAATACTCATTTCATCATTAATTCCAAGCTCAAATTTTGAATTAACAATTAATTTAGTATAATCAGCTAGCTCATCAATCTCCTCAAGCTTTAAGCTTAGTAGGGATGCTAGCTTCTTAACCATACCAGTTAAAATCATATTTTCGTGTAAATCATCCTCTGTTACCTCTATATTAGGTAAAGTGATTGCGAAAATATTTTGAACTGATTTAATATAATCCTCTTGAACCTTACGTCTTTTAGCCTGTTCCTTTTTTCTTTCCTCTTGCATATAATTAGTCATCGCTACATAAATATATAGAATTAGCATATATGCAACAAGTAAGATAGTTCTAACTAAAATATCTCTAAGTGCTGTACCTGTTAAAATAGTTACGAATGTATCCCATATATTTGAATTTTGAGCAAGGCTTACTAAGCTATATGTTACAGTAAAATGTAATATAGTAATTAATACCAATACCCAAATAAAAATATTTTTAAGCATCTTCTTATTCTGATAAAAGGCACACATTAATAATGAAATATATATTAATATATATCCAGCTTCTGATAAGTAATTAGAGCCATCATCACCAGATTCACCATATTTTAATTTAATATAAACTAATACGGATGATAAGAACATATAAAATGCCGATACATACATCGCCATTGTTTGTGATAAATTATCGTTTGGTCCCTTATTTATTAGCTTACCTAAGAAATAGTTAACTAGCATTGTTACAGGGAGTAATAATATAGTTAATAAAATATTTGATGTATTTGATGGATTACCTAATGTAATAATAGTGAAGATTAATGTATACAATAGGTTTACAACAAATACGATATTTTTAATAACGATATTTTTACGGTATAAAACCATATTATCATCTGTTATATCAATACCATTTTCAAAACCAAATTTATCCTGGAAAAATGTTGATTTTTCAAATCTTTTAGTTATTCTTTTTTTCAAATTCTTTAAAGAACCTTTTAAAGACAAGAAAATCACCACCAATCCTTATGATTATAACATAATTATATGTCTTTTTCTACTACTCTAGAACCTGTCCTACAGTAAATAGCTTTTGTCCATTAGAGAATTCCTTACCTGTAATAATTTTCTTACCAGGCATTTGTACTAATTCAAGGCTTATTGCACCATCCTTAGTTTTAATTAATATTTCCTTTTTAATAGAAAGGATAGTACCAGGTAATTCATTACCTGAATACTCTCTTATACTTGCCTTATATACCTTTAAATTAATATTAGAAACATTAATATAAGCACCAGGAGTCATTGCTAGACCTCTAATTTGGTTAACAATATTTTTACTTGTATTATTTAATTTGATTAATTCCTCTTCCTTTTCAATATTCTTTGAATATGTGGATTTAGAATCATCCTGAGGAATACCTAAATTCTTATCACTTACAATATCCTCTATTGTATTTAATAATAAATCTCTACCTATAACAGAAAGCTTTTCAAATAAAGTAGTTGAATTATCATCATCCTCTATTTGATATTCTGCCATAGAATAAATCTTACCAGTATCTAAGCCTTTTGCCATTTCCATAATAGTAACACCAGTTTTAGTATCACCATTAATTAAGCATCTTTGAATTGGTGCTCCACCTCTATGAAGTGGTAATAAAGATCCATGAACATTTATTTTATATTTAAATAAATTTAATATTTTAGAAGGAATATATTGTCCATAGGCAGCTGATACTAATACATCAGCCTTTGCTTCTAAAATATCAGAATAGGCATTTGCTATTTTTTCTGGTTGAATTAGCTTTAATCCTAATTCAGTTGCTAAATTAGCCACTGGTGTAGGAATTAATGCACCCTTTTTCTTTTCTCTATTAGGCTGACTAATAACTAAAGCTATTTCATATTTATCATTTAAACCAGATAAAACATTACATGCAAATTCTGGAGTTCCCATAAATACTATTCTCATTTACATCCTCCTTATATCTAGGCTTATATCCTTATTCGCTTGATAGATTGGATATAAGTCCTTTATTTTATCTAATACCTTATCCTCTAAAGCTTGAATTTGAATAATATATCTATAAATATCACATTTCTTAAATGGATAAGCAGTTACAGGACCTAATATTAAGGAATCCTTAGCTACATGCCTTAATCCCTCTGCGATATTATAAGCTTCAATATTAGCCTTATCCTTATCTAATGATTTAATCATTATTTCAATACATTCAGAAAATGGAGGCATTTTAGTCATTTCTCTATTATTAATTTCATAATTATAATATGATTCATAATTATGATTCTTAACACTATTAATTACGAAATGATTTGGATTATATGATTGAATAATAACATTACCAGATTTATCACTTCTTCCAGCTCTACCTGAAACCTGCTCTAAAAGGTTAAATGTAACCTCATTAGAATCATATAAAGGATAATGTAATGACAAATCAGCATTTATAACACCAACTAATGTTACATCCTTAAAATCTAATCCCTTTGTAATCATTTGAGTACCAACTATAATATCAGCCTCATGATTCTTAAATACCTTATAATAATTTTCATAATCACTCATTTTAGATATAGAATCTAAATCAACCTTTAATATTCTTGCCTCAGGTATTAAGGTTTGTACCTCAGAAACAATCTTTTCAGTGCCACTACCTAAATATCTAATCTTATCTGAATTACAGCTAGGGCACTTAATGACATTAGGTGTTATATAGCCACAATGATGACATACTAATGAATTAATATTTTCATGGTAGGTTAATGCAATATCGCAATGAGGACATTTGATAACAGTACCACAACTTCTACACATAACGAATTTAGAATAGCCTCTTCTATTTATAAATAGAATTGATTGTTCATTATTCTTATAGCACTTTTTTAATTCTTCCTGTAATTTAATTGATAATACAGATTTATTACCATTAGCTAATTCTTCTCTTAAATCAACTAATTCAACCTTAGGTAAAGGCTTAGAATTAGCTCTATTTTTTAATTCTAATAGCTCATATATGCCATTAGTGGCATAATAATAATCTGATACCTTAGGTGTTGCAGTACCTAAAATTAAAGGAATATTATAATGCTTAGCACGAATTGTTGCGATTTCAACTGCGTTATATTTAGGATTATTAGTTTGAATATAGCTATTTTCATGAGCCTCATCTATAATGATTATTCCTAAATTCTTAATTGGAGCGAATATAGCTGACCTAGCTCCAACTACTATTTTTACATTACCAGATATTATTCTTTTCCATTCCTCATATTTTTGTTTAACAGTAAGTCTAGAATGTAGAATTGCAATATCATTTTTAAATCTAGAATATAAAATAGATGTAATTTGTGGAGTTAATGATATTTCAGGTACAAGCATCAATGCTGTTTTATCTGTATTTAATAAATTATTAATCCATCTAATATATATTTCAGTCTTACCTGAACCTGTAATACCATGTAATAAATATGTTTTATATTCATTATAATCTATACTTTCATATACACGCTGTTGATCTGGATTTAATACAATATCATTATTATATACAATATTATTCTTATATGAATTATCTTCCTCTAATATCTTATCATAGATAGATATAACCTTTTCCTCTACCATCTCATTAATAAGAGGTCTTTTATATCCCATATCAGATATTAATGTTTCTAATTCTATATCTATACCCATTTCATCTAAATAATTAAATAATTCATTTTTCTTCTTTGATCTAGAATAATAATTATCTAAATTTAAATGGACCATCTTAATAATATTTTCATCCTTTTTACCCTTTAATTTAGTATCTAGATATAAAATATTATTTTCTACGGCCTTATATATTATTTTTTGATTATCATCATCTAATGAATCAATTACTATTTCCTTTTTTCTTCCAAATAATAATTTTAATTCATCATCTAAATTAGATTTATCATATGGTATAGCAACTCTTTGATATTTAATTTTTAAAGCACTAGGTATCATCGCATCTAGTACAACTGAATAGAATGAGAAATTATTTATTGCAATATATTTAGCAATATCTATCAATTCTTCATTTAAGACAGGCTTAACATCTAACGTATCTATAATTTCCTTTAAATTATTTTTATATTCTGTTTCTTCCTTAATTTTAATAACATATCCAGTTCTTTTTAAATTACCAAATGGTACTATTACTCTAAAGCCTGGCTTTAATATATTAATTAATTTTGAGGGAATAATATAATCAAATGTTTTATTAACTTGCTTATTCTTAATATCTATTATTATTTCAGCATACAATTATATTACCTCCTCTACAAAATAAAAAAGCCAAATTAATGGCTTTTAATTTTTAATTAATGCCATCAAACAAGTTTTAGCACCTTGCATATTGCAGGTTGCTTGGTAGTCATTGAGCTTGTCTCTCGTACCATCTTTATAGCAATTAAATTATACAATTTTTATTATTAATTTACAATTAAAATATTAATATATTTTATTAAAAGAATGATAAATTCATTGCGATTCTTTCATCCATCATATTCATATGATATAAAGGTCTCGCAACTGCCTTTAATACCACAAATAATAATAATGATTGAGGTAATAAATAAATTATATTCTTAGGAAGTGATGTTAATAATAAATATGTTATAGTAGCATCATATGATAAACCAAACATAATACTTCTTGAAATAGTACCTATTATTACATTGGCAATTAGATTTACTAAGACTCTCGCAATTAAGCATCTTGTAAATGTAACATATGTTTTATGGAAGCATAAAGCATATGCAAAGCATGCAAACATTGCTTGAATTGTATATCCAATAAAGAAATCTCCATTTGGCATAATTAAATATCCAACAACATCACTAATAACTCCTATCATTAATGATGGATATGGTCCAAATAGCATGCAGGCAACTGCTAGGAATAAAAATGAGAAACTTAATCCTAAATCACCAAAGCCAGATGGAATTGGAATAAATTTACATGCCATTACACATGATAATAATAATGCTATTATTACTAATGATTTAATATCCTTAAATGTATTTAATGAATTTCTAAAGAATGATCTATGAAATGGTGTTCTATAAATAGTTTCATTATCATATTCTCTTTTTGCTAAATCAGTTATCTGATTAGTAAATATTAATATAACAATGATTGATACTCCAAAGCCAATTAAAAATCCATAAATAGATGCTTGAATTAAAGCTGTCTTTTTACTACTTCCAGACTTTTCAGCTGTTAGTAATACATTATCATCACTTAATGAATTTTCTTCATAATAATCATTATCAAATATTTTTATAATACCCTTAATGGTTTTACCATTATTAGTTTCATCATACTTTTCATATTCAGTATATAATTCTTCGGGAAGTGAAATTATTACTAAATGCTTTAAAAAGCCCTTAGCGGCAGTATCATTATAATTTACATTACCTTCTTTATCCTGTAAATTAAATGCAGATTTATTTACATAGATAGTATATGTATTCTTACTATCCTCTTCTATTGATATATTTTCTATTTCAACATATTTATAGGTTGATATTTTAGAACCTGTATAATAGCTTACAGATACATTTTTAACCTTATCGATATTTTCTTTACTGATAATATCATTAGCATTTAGATTTAAATCAATTGTATATCTAAAGCTAAATTTAATCATTGTTTCATCCTTAACAACAAAATTAGTAACTAATAATGATGTTAATAAGCCGATAATTGATAATATGATAATTATCAAATATCCCTTTGTTAGAGCTTTTAAGAACTTCTTAAAAAAGCTCTTTTCCTGTACCTCGTTTTGTACAGTTTCTTCTACTTCAATATTATTTTCTTCCATAAAAAAAGGCCTCCAAAAAAAATTAGAGTCCCACCTAAAAATAAAAAAACATTCTATTTTACAGCGGACGCACAAAACCACCGCCACATTAGTGTTCGTCAATACCCAACTTCCCATGGTAAAGCACTTAACGCGATTTTGCTACTCTGTTTATTAAACAATGACATTATATTATATTAATATTACGTTTACAAGAAAAAATTTAAAGAAAAAGCTACTATTTCTAGTAGCTTAGTCTAATTACATAGATTCATGAATTGTACGGCTAATTACATCATCTTGTTGCTCTTTTGTAAGCTTGATGAAATTAACTGCATATCCTGATACACGAATTGTTAATTGAGGATACTTTTCAGGATGAGCCTGTGCGTCTAATAATGTTTCACGATTGAAAACATTAACATTTAAATGATATCCTCCATCATTTACATATGTATCTAGCATTTGAACTAAATTATCTACTCTTTGTGACATAAATTAATATCCTCCTTTTATTTATTAATCTTCGTCTTTACCAAGTGAAGCTGGTGTAATAGAGAATGTATTAGAAATACCATCTCTTGAATAATCATATGGAAGCTTAGCTACTGACTCTAAAGATGCAAGTGCACCATGAGAATCTCTACCATGCATTGGGTTTGCACCTGGAGCTAATGGCTCTCCAGCCTTTCTACCATCTGGTGTATTACCAGTCTTCTTACCATAAACTACATTTGAAGTAATAGTTAAGATTGACATTGTAGGAACAGAATTACGATATGTATAATGCTTCTTAATCTTGTTCATGAATGTCTTAACAAGCCATACAGCAATCTCATCTACTCTATCGTCATTATTACCATACTTAGGGAAATCTCCCTCAGTCTTGAAGTCAACAATTAAGCCTTCTTCATCTCTAATTGGGTATACATTTGCATACTTAATTGCAGAAAGTGAATCTACTGCACAAGATAAACCTGCGATACCTGTAGCGAAGAATCTACCAACCTTAGTATCATGTAAAGCCATTTCTAATGCTTCATATGAATACTTATCATGCATATAGTGAATTAGATTTAATGTATTAACATAGATGTCAGCTAACCACTCCATCATAATGTCATACTTATGCATAACTTCATTATAATCTAACTTGCCATCACCTAAGATAGGAGCATATTCAGGACCTACCTGTAATGCCTTACCAGTCTTCTTATCCTTTGTTAATTCGTCCTTACCACCGTTCATAGCATATAATAATGCCTTAGCTAGGTTAGCACGAGCACCAAAGAATTGCATATCCTTACCCATTCTCATAGATGATACGCAGCAAGCGATACAGTAATCATCACCCATTTCAGGTCTCATTAATTCATCTGATTCGTATTGAATTGATGAAGTTTCAATTGAAAGTTTAGCACAATATTGCTTGAAGTTCATTGGTAATCTCTTAGACCATAAAACTGTTAGGTTTGGCTCTGGAGCTGGTCCTAGGTTCTCTAATGTATGTAAAATACGGAAAGAGTTCTTAGTTACTAATGTTCTACCATCAGTACCCATACCACCAATTGATTCAGTTACCCAAGTTGGGTCTCCTGAGAATAATTCATTATAAGATTGAATACGAGCGAATCTAACCATACGAAGCTTCATAATGAAGTGATCCATTAATTCTTGAGCTTCATCCTCAGTTAATACTCCTCTTTCAAAATCTCTTTCAATATAAATATCTAGGAATGTAGAATTACGTCCAATTGACATAGCGGCACCATTTTGGTCCTTAACTGCAGCTAAATAACCAAAATATAATGCTTGTATAGCTTCCTTAGCACTAGTAGCAGGCTTAGAAATATCAGAACCATATGAAGCTGCCATTTCAGTTAAAGCCTTTAATGCCTTAATTTGTTCTGCAACCTCTTCTCTATCTCTAACACGCTCTGGTGTCATTTCACCAACGATTAAAGCCTTGTCCTCTTCCTTCTTCTTTATTAAGTATGCAGTACCGTATAATGCGATTCTTCTATAATCTCCAACGATTCTACCTCTACCATAAGTATCAGGTAAACCAGTAAGGATGTGAGCTGTACGACAAGCTCTCATTTCTGGAGTATAAACATCAAATACACCATCATTATGAGTCTTTCTATACTTTCTAAAGAACTCAGACCACATAGGGTTAATCTTATAACCATACATTTCAGCAGCTTGCTCTGCCATCTTAATACCACCAAATGGCATAAATGCTCTCTTTAATGGCTTGTCAGTTTGAAGACCAACAATCTTTTCATATTGCTTATCTATATAACCAGGCTGATGAGAATTAACTTGAGATACGATATCAGTATCACAATCTAATACACCACCCTTTTGTCTTTCTTCCTTCATTAATGCTCTAACTTCATTCCAAAGGATAATAGTGCTTTGAGTAGCTGGTGCTAGAAAGCTAGCATCACCCTCATAAGGCTTATAGTTTCTTTGAATGAAATCACGTACATTAATTTCATCATTGCTCCACTTGCCAGGAACAAATCCTTCCCATGCTTCATTAAACATTGTCTTTATCTCCCTTTCTTTAACTATATATAATATATATAGTCAATAAACATTCACTATTGTACACTTTTAAAATTAAAACTTCAACATAAAAATGCTATAAAGTACATTAAAAGTTAGTCTAAACTAATTGAAAACGTTATTTTAATTCTTTTCTTATTTCTTCTACCTTTGCATCTAGCCATAATTCTAAAATTTCTTCTGGCTGGAATCCCTTGCATCTAGCTTTAATTTCTTGATTATATAAAACTAAAATAGTAGGAACTGCCATAATTTCAAATTTCTCAATTAATGGCATAGTATCATTATCTGCTTCTATATGAAATAGATTAACACCATCCATTTTAGAAACTAATCTATCTAGAATTGGCATTAAGGTAAGACAATTAGCACATGACTCACCAGATACCTCAACAATAGATATACCCTTTAAATTATTATCTAAATCATTTTGTGTTTTAAGCCACATCTTTAATCACTCCTAAAAGATATTTGGCATGTCTTACCTCTTCCTTAGATGGAGTCTCTATTCCTTCTAATCTATATGGAATACCTAAATTCTTATATTTATTAATTCCCATAGTGTGGTAAGGTAATACCTCAATCTTATCTACAGTCTTTAATGTATCAATAAATTCCTTAGTTTTAATTAAATATTCATCATTTAATGTAATTGTAGGTACAAGTACATGTCTTATCCACATATGGATATTATTATCAGATAAATATTTAGCAAACTTTAATACATTCTTATTCGATTTACCAGTTAATTTAATATGCTCATTATCATCAATATGTTTAATATCTAATAAAACTAAATCAGTATATTTAATTAACTCATTAAATTTTTCCATTAATAGAGAATCATCTTCATCAAAGCAGATACCCGACGTATCAAGTGCTGTATGAATCTTATTCTTCTTTAATAGCTTAAATACCTCAGTAACAAAATCAATTTGCATTAAAGGCTCTCCACCAGTAATAGTTACACCACCACCAGTTGAAAAATATCCTCTATACTTTAATGCTTCCTTAACTATATCCTCAGGAGTAAATTCTTGAGCACCATCCTGTGTCCAAGTGTCTGGATTATGGCAATACATACATCTTAAAGGACAGCCCTTAACAAAGATAACATATCTAATTCCTGGTCCATCTACTGTACCACCAGCAAAAAACGAATGAATTTTACCTATCACCATAACCACTCCCTTCTAATAAATCTAATGATTTATTTCTTACATCTACATTTTAAGTTATAAATGTTAACTTGTCAATGGTTATTAAGAATTATTCTCAATAAGTTTATATCTTAACCATTTTATAGAATCTTCCTTCCAGCGAGATACATATTCTATTTCCTTATTCTTATCTCCACCAGAGGATTCACTATTTGCAAGTGATAATCCATGACCTCCCATAGGATACATATGGTATTCACAATTAACATTTGCATTCTTATATGCTTCTACTAATAATAAGGAATTCATTACATGAACTGATTCATCAGTAAATGTTGACCATAAGAATAGTTC
This sequence comes from Acholeplasmatales bacterium, assembly GCA_017449215.1. Classification (GTDB taxonomy): domain Bacteria; phylum Bacillota_I; class Bacilli_A; order Acholeplasmatales; family Anaeroplasmataceae; genus Anaeroplasma. Next base: position 16,022 of record JAFSJY010000006.1, read on the forward strand.
AGGTGAATCAGATTTAACTTCTTTTTCTAAGGATAGCTTATTTAATAAATCTGAATCATTAATTCCATCCTTTAATAAATTAACAAATGATCCCTTATGCCAATATCTATCATCAGCTGTGATAACAGGATATCCTAATATTAAATAATCTATTCTAGGATTATCATAATTCTCCTTATGTAAGGCTACCTCTAATATATTATGTCCACCTGCACTAAAGCCAATTCCAATAATCTTAGATACTCTATTATCATTCTTATATAAATTAATTACATAAGCTAATGCTTGACCTGGGGCAGGATAGATATTTAAATCCTCCCTATAATTAACTATTACAGAATGGAATCCATTATCATTATAAAATTTAGCCACTGGTTCAGATTCTCTAGGTGAAGTATATTTATAACCTCCACCGGCAGAAATTATTATTAAAGGTCTCTTATTATCATCTATAAAATATTCTCTATAATAATTATCTGTATCTAAAATAGGAATCATAGGTGTTGAATCACCTAAAATAATTTTAAAATAATCATTTCTTAAAACAAGCTTTTCATCCTTTTGAATAGTATCCTTAATAGTAGGCAAGAATTCTTCAAGTTTTTTTAATCTCTTCTTATATTCATTAATAAATGTTTCTTCCTTCTTTTTTAATAAAATAGGACCATATTTTAATTCAAATGAGGCATATTTACTATTACCTGGAATAAATATAGCAACCTCGTAATATTTATTATCATCTACTAATGAATATTCATCACTAATAATAAATCCATTATTATTTAAATATTTTCTAACTAAGTAAAAATCAGAATTAGCAGAAATTATTAATTTCTTATTCTTAATCTTATCTAATGAGCTATTTAATATATCAATTATTAAATTACCACCCATACCAGATATGATAGCTGTATCAAATTCATCATTAACATTCTTAAATCCATCAGATTTTACAATTTTAACCTTATCCTCAATTTTATGAGATATGATATTCTTTTTGGCTATCTCAAGTGGACCATCATTTATATCAGATGCGATAGCATATGATACTCCATAATCCTTAATTGCCTTTATTACTGTATAGGCGTGGTCACAGCCGATATCACAAATAATATTACTATTCTTAGCAAGTGATGCAATTAAATCAATTCTCTTCACTGTCTAATTCCTCCCATAATTCCTCTAAGACCTTTCCGTATTCAGATGTTTTTAGTCTTCTTAATATTCTTGTGATTTGTTGTCTTATAGCCTCTCTTGTAACACCATAGCAGGCACCAATATCCTCTAATGTCATTGGTTCAGCACCTCCAAAGCCAAATCTTTTATACATAATATCTCTTTCCTTATCAGTTAGGATAGCTAATGCCTTATTTATTTCCTTTATTCTGATATTAGAGAATGTATATTGATATGGATTAGGATTATCCTTATCAGGAATAAAATCACCAAATGATGACTCTTCATCATCTCCAACCTCTTGATCCAGGCTCTTTGGCTTCTTTTGAATATCCATAAATTCATATATTCTTGCCTCAGGCATATCTAAATATTCAGCTATTTCTTTAACAGTAGCCTCTCTACCTAATTCATTATATAATTCAGTTTTAGCTCTATTATATTTAATTAGATTATCATTAATATGAACTGGAATTCTTATAGTTCTAGTATTTTCAGTAATCTCTCTTATAATAGATTGCTTAATCCACCATGTAGCATAGGTTGCGAATTGGAAATTTAATTTATAATCAAACTTATCGGCAGCCTTTAATAAGCCCATATTACCAGCTTGAATTAAATCCTGAATAGGCATTCCTCTTCCTACATATTTTTTAGCAATGAAAACTACTAATCTTAAATTAGCAGATACTAATTTATTTTTAGCTATTTCAGCCTTTTCAATTTTATAAACTAAATCATCATATATTTTCTTATCTACATTAATATCTAATTTATCTATTTCAAGTGAAGCTAATTTACCATTCTCAATCTCTTTAGCAAGCTCTACTTCCTCTTCCTTAGATATTAATTTAACAGTACCAATATCTCTTAAATAGATATTAGTAATACTCTTATCATCTGTTCTATAAATATCCTCATCAATTTCATTAATATTTTCTTCTAAATTATCAGGAATGATAGAAATATTTAGGTCAGATAATATATCAATCACCTTAAAATATTCATCCGAAGATGGTGAAAATAAGTCTTCAATTTCTGAAACTTTAATTTGATTATTATTTAATTTACTTTTTTCTGTTAAATTATTTAATTTCTCATTAAATTCCATATGACCACCACCCCATTGAAATTATAACATAGAATAAGTAAAATGAGGCTTATAAAAACATAGTTTTTAATCCTACATTTTCATAAGCCTCGAGGGAGGGATTATGCGCCTTGGCTTTCGCCTGTTTTAGTATATGTTACTTGGCTAAATTCTACTACTGTTCCTCTAGCTCCAAACATACCTAAATAGAAATATTCTGAGTCTTTTGCAACAAAGTCAAAGTCTAAATAATTTGTTGTATAAGTTTTAGTACCAATCTTTGTTTCACAAATAACGCTTTGACCAGTTCTAGTAATCTTAAATTCTAATTCATCATTAACTGCTGGATAAGCACTTAATGTATTATTTGATTTAGTGATTTCAGTTAGGTTAGTTCTTGAGAAGTTAGCAACTATATCAGTTGCTTTATTTCTAAATATACCAGCCGCTACATAATTAGATAATAATGAAGCATCCTGAGCTGGTAGCCAGCAAGCATCTCTTAGCATAATACCAAAGCCATCCTGCTTATCATCACCATTAACCTTTAATACCTTAGCCTTAACAGAGAATTCAAAGTCATCATTTATAGAAATTTGCTTGAAGCAGAATGCTATACCTTCTGCTGTATTAGAAATCTTACCCTTATAATAAGTTGCCGCACTCTTAGATTGACCAACCTGGAATACACCAGTAGATGTCTCCTTTGCAATATATCCATTGCTTGCAGATGCTGGATCTCCACCTGCATCACCAAATGCAGTTCCATACCAGCCAGCAGTTGTTGTTTTAAATTGATCAGCTGGAGAGTATGTAGCTAAATTAGGCGCTGAATATGGAGAATATTTATATAAAGAATTTACCTTTAAATCCTTTTCTTTTGTAGGAGCTGTAATTTCATCCTTTACATAATTACCTAGATAACAGCTACTGTCCTTATATAATTCTGTTGCTATATAATAATCAAAAGTCATCGCACCAAAATTATTAATATGAGTCTTATCAACTGTTGATAAATTAGGCTCAGTTTGAGATGAACCAGCAGTTATAGCATGGTAATATACTGCATTATCATATCCAATTTCAGTATATAAATTCTTTGTATAGGTTGTTAAATCAATAACCTTAACATTCTTCTCTTGACCTAGTTCAATAATTGCTTGACTATAATTACCAGTTGAAGTTATATGAGCACTTGAGCCGGTATAATCACCAGTAGGTGAAAGTCTTACTATAGGTGTACATAAAATTGGAGTCGCACCCTTAGATTCTGCTAATTTAATATAATTTTCATATAAGCTATATTTAAAAGATGTATTATCAGTAATTGGCTTTGAAGCGTCTGTAAATCTAGTTGCGTCATCTGATTTTTCATCATTATGACCAAATCCAATCATTAAATAGTCACCAGATTTAATGTTACTAGAAATATCAGAATAATATGCTGTAGTTAAATAATCCTTTGAGCTTCTACCTGAAGCGCCATAATTCTTAATTGTAATATTTTCAGTATAGTCCTTAATATGACCACCCCAGCCACATCTTTCATAAAAATATGTAGTATCCTTAGGTGTTCCTGATTCAGTTAGAAATTCATCAACTGTTGAGTCACCTACAATATATAATGTTGATGTCTTACTTAAATCAGCTGGCTTATTTCTTTTATTGCTATTAGAAGTATTTCCAGCATCAGTATTAGGTGTAGTACTATTAGTACCTTCATTATTAGTGTTGCTTCCGTCATTTATGCTTGGTTCATTATCCTTATTTTCTTCAGCCTCACCACAAGCTGTAAGCATAAAAGATAACGCACCAAATGATAATAATAATTTCTTTAATTTCATCTTTTTTACCTCCATTAATAATTTAATTATATTTTTAATTACTTACTATATGAAGCGTTTTATATGTCATTTTTTATTACATTTTGTCGTAAAATAGTATATAATTACAATAAATGGAGTGATATTATGTTTAATTCGAATGCTTCTATAAAATTTATGATGGCAAAAATTTTCTTTAATTTAGCTAATTTTAGCTTTAAAAAAATTGATGAAGTAACCCCTGTAACATCACATGGAAGTGATACAGTTGAGGTCAATTTTATTAGGAAAGGTAAGGGAATGGTTAAAATCAATGATATTGAATATGAGGTAAATCAAGGTTCATATATAATCATCCCAGAATTTGTTTCATATTCATTAATTCCTATTGAACCTATAGAAATATATTCTGCATATTTATTAATTGATAATAAGGCTGGATTTAAGAATTATGTACCTCTTCTTAAGGAAAAATATATTGGTAATTTAATTGAATTAAAATATGATTTTGATGAGCTATGTGATGAATTAAAAAGATTAGATTTTGGATATAATGAAATAGCTACTTCCCTATTTAAAAAAATAATAGTTAAAATATTAAGAAATGAAAAAATTAATGAAGAAAGAGTATCATATTATAAAATTGAAAGCCTACAATATGATATTGAAAATATCATTAATAATGAATTTAGTACAATAACATTAGATGATTTAGCAAATAGATTACATATAGGAACTAGAGAGCTACAAAGATATTTATTAAAGAATTATAAAAAGAGCTTTAATGAATTAAAGACTGAGGCTAGAATGAATTATTCTGCCAATAAATTAATATATACTGATATTAAAATATCAGAATTATATGAAGATGTAGGTTATTCAGCCCCAGAGCATTTCTCTTTAGCATTTAAAAAATATTTTAATATGTCACCTAATGAATATAGGAAGCAAAATAAAAAGCACCAGTGATGGTGCTTTTATTCATAATTAATGATTTGTCATGAAGTCCTTAAGCTTACGGCTTCTAGATGGATGCTTAAGCTTTCTTAAAGCCTTAGCCTCAATTTGTCTAATACGCTCACGAGTAACATTAAATTCCTTACCAACTTCCTCTAATGTTCTTTGTCTACCATCGATTAGACCAAAACGTAATCTTAATACTCTTTCTTCTCTTTCTGTTAATGTAGCTAAAACAGAATCTAATTCCTCTCTTAGCTTCATCTTTGCAGTATATTCATATGGGTCAAGTGCGTGTGGGTCAGAAATGAAATCACCAAGTGATGAATCCTCTTCCTCACCTACTGGAGCCTCTAATGAAATAGGCTCTTGAGCGATACGTTGAATTTGTTGTACCTTCTCAACAGAAATACCCATCTTTTCAGCTACCTCCTCAGGAGATGGCTCTCTAGATAATTCTTGTACTAATTGGCGCTGAACTCTAACAAGCTTATTGATAGTTTCTACCATATGAACTGGAATACGAATAGTTCTAGCTTGGTCAGCTACAGCTCTTGTGATAGCCTGTCTAATCCACCAAGTTGCGTATGTAGAGAACTTATATCCTCTTCTATGATCAAACTTATCTACGGCCTTCATAAGACCCATATTACCTTCTTGGATTAGATCTAAGAATTGTAAACCTCTAGATAAATATCTTTTAGCGATAGATACTACTAATCTTAAGTTTGCATTAACAAGCTTATCCTTAGCCTCGCTTGCTGCCTCAACTCTATCTAATAAAGCCTCATATTCTTCACTAGATACAGTATTCATATCGTCAGCTTCAATCTTAGCTACAGCTTCCTTAGCCTCACGACCATCCTCAACTAATTCTGCTAGTTCAATTTCTTCATCATAAGAAAGTAGAGGAATTTTACCAATGTCTTTTAAATACATTCTAACAGGGTCATCAACTCTAATTGATGATGGTAATTGGTCATATGTAGATACATCGACCTCTTCCATATCTGCTAAATTTGGCTCTAATTCTGAATCATCTGGTTCACTATCATCGATTGATTCCTTTGATGGAACAATATCGATTTCCTTAGCGATTAAAGCTTCCTCTAGCTTATCATAATCGTTAGAATTCTCATCATCACTACAATACTTTAAAATATCATTTGAATAGATTGTATTGTTGTTTGCCTTGCTTAATTCAACAAGTTCCTTTAATGCTAATTCAAAATCCATAACTAACTTTTCCTCCCAGCATCATTATGCTTTTTCTTATCTTGTTTCTTTTTATTATCAAACATCTTTTGTAGCATTACTACTCTATCTTCATCTGATGATTCTTGAAATCTTTTTTGCATCTTTCTATTGTCATAATCATCAGCTAATGAATTAAATTTCTTAATACATTTATCCAATTCAGCTTCATTGCATTCACAAGGATATTTATTGATTTCATCAATTAATTCTACAAACGAATCCATTGTATTTACATCAAGTAATTGCATAAATTTACCTTGGTCAAATACATCAAAATTTGCATAATAAGAATTAATTAATGTATCCCAAATATTAAAATATTCCTGTGATAAAACTTGAAGTGAATTCATTATTCTAGAATCAATTAATTTAGCTAAATATTTACTTTGTATTGCATATACAAAGATTTGTATTTCTGCTAAATTAGTATAATTTCTAGTTCTTTTTTTGACTGGTTCAACTTGAGGCGGAACCACTTCTACAGGATAATCATAATTTTCATATGCATTATTCCTTGCATGAGTACTTACATATTTATCATAATCTCTTCTAACTGCATCAATTGATACATCTAAATCCTTAGATAATCTTGATAAATATTGTTCCTCTAAAATACTACTTTCAAGACTAAAAATTAATTTAAATAATTCTAATCTTAAATTATCTAAAACATCTCTATCAGCTAAATTCTTATTTAAGAATAATACCTGATATTGATATTCGATATCATCTATAATATGTGATTCAAAATATTTTACATATTCCTCTTCACCATATTTTAAAACATATTCATCTGGGTCCATCTTAGCTGGTAATAATACTAAATGAACCTTAAAGCCAGCATTTTTAAATACTTTAATTGCCTTTATTGAGGCATTTATACCTGCTTGGTCTCCATCATAACAAATGACAACATTATCTGTATATCTTCTTAGCTTATTAGCCTGATTAATTGAGAATGCTGTACCTAGTGAGCATACAGCCTCTCCAAGGCCTGCCTTATAGGCAGCTATAACATCCATCTGACCCTCATGTAAGATTACACGATGAGTTTTATTAATGAATTTTTTAGCTAAATGTAAATTAAATAATGTTTCATTCTTAATGAATAATTTTGTTTCTCTTGAATTTATATATTTTGGCTGACTCTTATCAGGATTATTAAATATTCTAGCTGAAAAGGCAATTGTATTACCATTTTCATCCTTAATAGGAAACATTATTCTACTATTAAATAAATCATAATAGCCCTTATCATTTTTATCTATCAATGACATATCTGCCATATCAAGCTCTAAGAAGCCTTGCTTTAATAGTACCTGATGAATTGTATCACCATTTGAAGGTGATAAACCAATTTCAAATTCCTCAAGAATATTCTTTTTAATTCCTCTAGATTCTAAATATTTTAAAGCCTCAACTCCTGCCTTATCAGAATTTAAATATAGCTTATAAAAATCCTTAGCAGTATTCATTAGCTTATAATAATTAGAATTTACATTATTCTTCTTTGGTACTGAATCCTTATATTCAACACCATTGAATTCGCATAATTTAATTATTGCGTCTCTAGTTTCAATATTTTCTATTTCTCTAATAAAGGTTAAGGCATTACCACCCTTATGGCATCCAAAGCAATTAAAGATGCCCTTTTCAGGTGATACTACAAACGATGGAGTCTTTTCATTATGGAAAGGACAGCATCCCATGTAGTTTTTACCTTTCTTTTCTAAAGAAACATATTTAGATACTAGGGAAACCAAATCGGTTTGACCTATAAGATTATTTAATTCTTCATCAGTCAAATCAATCACTCCCTAATTTTTATTAAAACTTTAATTTTGACTCGATATATGGAATTACTTCTTCAATCTTTAAAGTAATTTGTTCCATAGTATCTCTATCTCTTACTGTAACAGTACCATTATTCATTGTTTCATCATCAACACAAACGCAGAATGGAGTACCAATTGCATCTTGTCTTCTATATCTCTTACCGATATTAGCTGTTTCATCATATACAGCTTGGAATCTTTCGCTTAATAAATCAAAGATTTCTAAAGCCTTCTCTGAATGATTCTTCTTGATTAATGGAAGGATAGCTACTTTATAAGGAGCTAAAGCTGGATGTAATCTTAATACATTTCTTACTCCACCCTTTTCATCCTTTTCCTCATCGTAAGCACTGAATAATACTGAAAGTAACATTCTTTCAACACCTACAGATGGTTCAACAACGTATGGTAAATACTTCTCATTTGTTTCTGGATCTAGATATTCTAGATTTTGCTTAGAATGATTTTGATGAGCATTTAAGTCATAATTTGTACGGCTTGCAATACCCCATAATTCACCAAAGCCCCAAGGGAAATCAAATTCGATATCTGTTGTAGCATTTGAATAGAATGATAATTCCTTTTGGTCATGATCACGATATCTTAACTTATCCTTATCTACACCAATAGAAACTAAGAAATCCATACAATACTTTCTCCAGTAGCTGAACCATTCAAGCTCAGTACCTGGCTTACAGAAGAATTCTAATTCCATTTGCTCAAATTCTCTTGTTCTGAAAATGAAGTTACCTGGAGTAATTTCATTTCTAAATGATTTACCAATTTGACCTACACCAAATGGTAGCTTTCTTCTTGTAGTTCTTTGAATATTCTTAAAGTTAACAAAGATACCTTGTGCTGTTTCAGGTCTTAAATAAACCTCAGCCTTAGCATCCTCAACAACACCCATATGAGTCTTAAACATTAGATTGAATTGACGAATGTCTGTATAGTCTAAAGCACCACAAGTAGGACATACTACATTATTATCCTTTAAGTATTGTGTTAATTCTTGATTAGACATACCATCACCAGTTAAAGCACCATGAGTGAAATCCTCAATTAATTTATCTGCTCTAAATCTAGAATGACACTTCTTACAATCAACTAGTGGGTCAGAGAATGATCCGATATGACCAGATGCAACCCAAACCTCTTTATTCATTAATAATGCAGAATCTAGACCTACATTATAACGATTATTTTGAACGAACTTCTTCCACCAAGCATCCTTAATATTCTTCTTTAATTCAACACCAAGTGGACCGTAATCCCAAGAATTAGCTAAACCGCCATAGATTTCACTTCCTTGGAAAACAAAACCTTGTTCCTTTAGATATGAAACTAAGCCTTCAAGCGTAATTTTTTGCATAAAATCTACCTCCCAAAATATGTTTATACACATACTCGCTATTTTACTATTATAATAAATAAAATGAAATGCCGCAAGTTAATCGCGGCACTTTTTTTAAAAATATTTAATTTAGTAATATATTTATATATTACATTGCTCTTTTTAGGATATCTAGAAGCTCATCCTTATTTAATTTCTTATATCCACCATTCAATAAGAATGTAGCATTAACAACATCATCTAAATTAGAAGGTGTAACACCTAAATCAGAAATTCTCATTACAAGACCAATTTCCTTCATCCAATCAGACATACATCTTAAGCCTTCCTTTGCTACTAAAGTTGCATCATTATTGAATCTATAGGATTCAACACCCCATACAACCTCTGCAAATCTTTTGAATTTTAATAATCCAAATGGCATTACATATTCATAATATGGAATTGATACAGCTGATAATGTCATACCATGAGTTGCGTTAGTTACAGCTCCGATAGCCTGACCAATCATATGTACCTCCCAGTCTTCTGTTTTACCCTTAGATACTAATGTATTTAATGCCCATGTTGCTATCCACATGATATTACTTCTAGCATCATAGTCTTGAGGATTCTTAATAGCTACTCTAGATGCACTAATTAATCCTCTCATTAAGCCTTCCATAATATAATCAGATGCTGTGTCATCATTATCAGAAAAATATTGTTCCATAATATGAGACATAATATCAAAGATACCAGCTACCATTTGATATCTAGGCACAGTATATGTTAATGTTGGGTCTAAAATAGCAAATTTAGGGAAATTATAAGCTCCAAACACCTTTCCTATTTTAAGCTTTTGCTCTGTATTAGTAATAACTGAACCACCATTCATTTCAGATCCAGTTCCAACCATAGTTAAAATAGAACCAATTGGAACACATTCACAATCAGCCTCTTGCATATCTAAATAATACTTCTTCCAAGGATCTTCTCCCTTTAGATTAATAGATGCGGCTAATCCCTTACAATAATCAATTACAGAGCCTCCACCAACAGCTAAAATAAATTCAATCTTATTTTCTCTTGCAACCTGAATACCCTCATATAACTTTTCAAGTGTTGGATTAGGCATTACACCTGGTAATTCTGTAACTTTTTTATTAGCCTCATTTAAGGCATTCATAACCTTATCATAAAGGCCAGTCTTTTTAATTGATCCGCCACCATAAACTAATAAAATATTAGTTCCATAATTAGCTAATTCATCCTTTAATTTATTTACTGAATTTTCACCAAATATTAATTTGGTAGGATTATAATACTCAAAATTTCCTCTCATCTTTTATTATTCCTCCTAAATGGATTAAACATACCGGCAAAGCTAAGAACTAAACCTGATAATATTAATGATATTATTGAAATGATAAAATAAGGATTTTCAGTACCCTTAGTACATACAAAAATAATACCAACTAATAAGAATGCAATCCCTATTCCACCTGATATAAAAAATATCGTTTTTTCTCTATTCATAGCTAAATACCTCTAATATAAATTTTATCATTTAATATGGATTTTGTCTAACAAAAAAAGCCCAACCGGGCTATTATTCTACAAATTCATCTAATACTGATAAGAATTCAGGTAAACCAATTCTTTTTTCACTAGATGTAATAATTAAATTATCATTTTCATCTAGATTTAATGTATCAATAATTTGTTGCTTGCACTTTTTTCTTTCAATATTTTTAATCTTATCAGATTTAGTAGCTATAATAGTTACTCTCTTATTATAATATTTTAAGAAATTATACATTAAGCAATCATCCTCAGTAGGCTTATGTCTAAAATCAACTAATAAAAATACCATTTTTAGATTATCTCTATTAGTAACATATTCCTCTATCATTTTACCAAATGTTGCCTTAATAGATTTAGCTACATTAGCATAGCCATATCCTGGAACATCTACAAAGTAAAATAAATTATTAATTAAAAAGAAATTTAATGTTTGCGTTTTACCAGGATTTGAAGATGTTCTAGCAAGCTTATTTCTGTTACAAACCATATTTATAAAAGAAGATTTACCAACATTACTTCTACCACAAAACATAAATTCTGGATAATTACTTTCTGGAAGAGTTTTTAAATCAACTGCAGATGTAATAAATTCAGCATTTTTTATTTGCATAATTTAAAATCCTTTCATTTCAATAACAAAATCACTTTCGATTAAAATATCCTTTATTTGTTTAAATTTAATTAAATTTAATGCAACATCAATTGTATATTTCTTACAAGATTGAATATTTGAATCATTAGGCTTTAATTCCTCATCCTGGTACTTAGCTAAAAAATAAGTAACCTCCTTAGAATGGCCCTTACCAGCCATATTATAATGGATAGTTCTCTTAAAGTCAGGTAGGATTGTTGGTGTAATACCAGTCTCCTCGTAGCATTCTCTTAATGCACACTCTAACTCTGTTTCTCCTCTTCTAATATGACCCTTAGGAAAGCCATATGTGCCACTTGGCTCCATAATTAAAACATATTCTCTACAACCTTGCTTATCGGTGTATAAAATTACACCACATGAATGTTCTTCCATAATCTACTCCTCAACACCATAAATTAGAGTGAATTTTTCTTTCAAATACTTAATATAATAATCAGGATTAAATTCTTCATTAGTTGCTAGCTTAACAATTTCAAGATTCTTTTTAGAAGCACCATATTTATGGACATGGCTTCCTAACCATTCTCTAATTGTCTTAAAATCACCCTTTTCCATACATGCATCAATATCTATATCCTTTTTCATAGAATAATAGAATTGAGCACTCATTGCTGAGCCTAAGGCATAGGTAGGAAAATATCCAAATCCAGATGCCCAGTGTATGTCTTGGTAACAGCCTTCCTTCTTATTTTTAGGTTTAATACCTAAATACTTTTCCATTTGACAGTCAAATTCATCACTAATACCATCAGTATTAAGTTTACCACTAAATAATTTTTTTTCAATGTTATATCTTATAAGAACATGAAAAGGATATGTTAATTCATCTGCCTCAGTTCTAGTTAGCTGAGCATAAACATCATTAACGTAATAATAAATATCATCCTCTGTATAATCCTTTAATTCATTAGGGAAATATTCTAATAAAATAGGATAAAAATAATGAATAAATGCCTTACTTCTACCTAAATAATTCTCAAAGAATCTAGATTGAGATTCATGAATTGCACATGAAGCTCCACCTTGGAATACAGTCCCATCAAATCTTTTATCTACCTGAAGCTCATAGATAGCATGACCAACCTCATGCATTACAGAATAGATATTTGAGAATAATAATTCTTCACTATAAGATGTAGTAGTTCTTACATCATTAGAATTAAATCCATTAGTAAAAGGATGTAATGTTTCACCAATATAGCCATTTGTATCATCATAGCCCATCATCTCACAAATTCTTTTTGTAAGCTTTCTTTGCTTATCGATATCAAATTTAACATTCTTAATATTTTCATTATACTTTTTAGGCATAGATAATATTTTCTTTAATAAAGGATAAATTTCTTTTTCTAACTTATTAAAGAATTCATCATACATGGATTCAGTAAAATCATCCTCCATCTCATCTAATAATACATCATAACCCTTATATTTATCCTCTAAGCATTTAATATACTTTTTATAATATTCTACTTCCTCATTAATATTCTTATCGAATTCAGAATAATCTCCTGTTTCTTTTCCCTTTTCCCAAGATAATGAAGTCTTAGATATTATTTCATATCCTAATTCTCTTAAATCAGAAGGAATCTTTCTTTGCTTAGTTAATTCCTTTAATTCCTTCTTAATCATTTCTATTTCGATATCCTCTAATCCGCTAGGATTATTATTTAATTCCTTAACTAGATTATAATATTCATCTGATGTAGCTATTCTATCTGCCTCTATCGCAAAATAATTATATACATCCATAGAATTTTCTTTATCTAGCTTAGGACATACAGTAGCCTCATCAAAGGCTAATACATTACATGCATAAGTTAAATTTTTTAATCTTGTTCTAAATTCTTTATATTTTTCTACATTACTCATTTTTAACACCACAAACTATTTTTATAGCACATTTTAAGCCATCTAATGCCGCGCTTGTAATACCACCAGCATAGCCAGCTCCCTCACCAATTGGATAGATTCCCTTAATTGATGATACGCCATTTTCATTTCTTAATATTCTAATTGGGCATGATGATCTAGATTCAATTCCAATTAATATCGCATCAGGATGATTAAATCCTTTTATTTTATTATTAAAATCTAAGATTCCATCCTTTAAACCTTGAATTACAAAATCCGGAAGACATCTTCTTAAATCAGTAAAATATAATCCATGAGGATATGTTGTATTTACACTTCTTAAATTAGAAGCTACCTCATCATTTAAGAATTCCTTTACTAAATTAGAAGGAGCTCTATAATCATTAGATAATGAATATGCTAATCTTTCATATTTTTCTTGATAATCAATACCATCTAATACATTACCATTATCATAATCTGATGGCTTTACATCTACAAGTAAAGCTGAATTAGAATTAATACTATTTCTATCATTATTGCTCATTCCATTTACTACAATAGTATTTAAATCTGATTGGGAAGCCATTACATAGCCACCAGGACACATACAGAATGTATAAATACCTCTATCATTTTTATGAGTAGATAGCTTATAATAGGCAGCTGGTAAATATTTATAAAATTCACCATATTGTGCCTTATCTATTAATTCCCTTGGATGCTCTATTCTTACACCCATAGAAAAGGCCTTTTGTTCCATATTAATATGCATATCGTTATATAGATGTCTAATAGTATCCTTTGCACTATGGCCTAATCCTAATAATAAATGCGATGTATTAAATTTATATTCCTTATCATCTATTACTGATTTAGCATATACCTCTAAATCATTCTCACCCTTAGCATCTATAAACTTTGTATCGAAATAAAATTCTCCACCTAATGATTCTATTTCAAGTCTTATATTCTTAACTATTTTTTCTAAATAATCAGTACCAATGTGAGGCTTTGAATCATAGATTACATCTTCCTTAGCTCCATGAAGATAAAATTCATTTAATATCCAATTAATAAGTGGATCCTTTAAATTTGTTGTTAGCTTACCATCAGAAAATGTACCAGCTCCACCCTCACCAAATTGAATATTAGAATTAGGTGATAATACCTTATTCTTTAAGAAATTATCTACTTTTTCTTTTCTAATTTCAATTTTAGAGCCACGTTCGATAATTATAGGACTTGCCTTACATCTAGCTAAATAAAGAGCACTAAACATACCTGCAGGGCCAAATCCTACAATGATAGGTCTATCATCATAAGGATAGGCAGGATATTCTAATTCTATTTTCTTCTCTTTATAAATATCTACATTTTTAGAATGTATCTTATCGTTTGTATCAATCATTAAATTATAGACTAATTTAATATTAGATTTATCTCTTGCATCAATAGATTTTAATAAGATTTTATATTTAAAATTATTAATTTTTAATTTAGATTTTATTTCCTGCTCTAAATTAGTCTTAGGACTTATTTTAAAATTATTTATTTGATATTTCATTAATAAGTACCTCACTAACCTCTATGGCTGATAAGAACGCAAAGGATAAATTAAATCCACCACATAATCCATCACAATCTATTACTTCTCCCATAAAGAAAATATGATTATCAGATTTTAAAGATAAATTATCATTTAATGATGATAAATCTATGCCACCATTTGATACCTGAGAAAATTCAAAATCATAAGTTGATTTAATATTAAATTCTAGCTTCATAGGATCTAAATTATTCTTATTAACATAATCTAATAATTTAGGATTTAATACAGTAATATATGAATCATATTTCTTATCTACTAATGAAACAATTAATTTAATATTCTTCTCTTTTGTATAATTGTAATAGCTAGATAGATTCATAATACAAATACCTGATATACCATCATCCTTAAATATTATTTCTCCATCCTCTTTATGAATTAATTTATCATTCTCTAATAAGGATACAGTAGCCTTAGCTCTAACACCTGAAATTGTCTTTACATTTTCTTTTAGCTTAAAGCCAGTTAATGATGGCTTAAATTTATTAAACTTTAAATCTAAGGATTCTAATATAGAATAATCAAGCATCTGCTTATATGAAGATGGACTTCCAATACCAATAGCTACATAATCAAAGGCTTCATTATAATCATTTAAAAAATATTTATTATTCTTTTTACTTACTTTATTAATATGAAGATTAACAACATTTAATTTGATGTTTTTAGTTAAAGCATTTAAAACAGATAACGATGATTCAGATAAAGGATATAATCTTCCTTCATTATCAGCTTTAGTATAGATATTTAATTTATTAAATTCATTAAATAATCTTTCTTTATGCTTATTTATTAATATAGATGCTAATCTATTATTATGATAATATTTCTTATCTAAATTCAAATTAGATATATTACATCTACCATTACCTGATGCTAGGATTTTTCTTCCAATTTTACCATCATCAAAAATAGTATATTTAATATTATTTTGTTCTAATAAATTAGCTAAAAATAAGCCTGAAGCACCCGCTCCAATTATCGCAATCTTCATAATAATCACCATATCGATTATATCATAAATATATTATTTATAATATATAATATAGATTTGAATAAAAATCATATTAAATAAGAGACATTTACAAAGTGCTAAATATAATGTATAATATTGTTGTCGAGAGACAAATGAGCTGAATAAAGTGAAAATGGGATGTTCGTGCATCCCCTTTTCGCATTTTTGGATACAAACGAGCTGAATAGCAATATGCATTCTAGACTACATATTACCTCAAAGAGATTGGGGCCCCATCTAGTCATCTACTAACTATTTTTTAATAGTTAATAGAATACAAGTTATCATAACAAGTACAATAACAAGAATAACTAGATATTCCATGACTAACCTCCACTCACACAGCCGTTATATCCAACTTCTGTGAAAGTCTCATTTGTTCCTCCGATGCAGCACATATTGTGCCAGCATAAGTATATAATATGTATTTTTTATATGCAAATTACCATATTTTTAGCACCAATTTTTTTGAGAAAAATACCAAAACACAAGCATATATTTTATTTAGAATATATATTAAAAATATGATATTTTGAGAAAAAAATCTTAAAAATATATACTAAAACATTTTCATAAAAAATTAAGAAAAACACACCGAAATTGTCGGTGTGTTATTTCTAATTAACGGTTCATATTTAATTCTTTTTCGATGTTATACATTCTCTTCTTATACTTTTCAATCTTATCTTCGATTGGGTTAAGACGAGATGCTAACTCTCTCTTCTTAGTAACGATTTGCTTACGAGTCTTATTTAATTGCTCCATGTAAGCTGCACGTTCCTTGTTAGAATAAACTGGGTTATCCTTTAATACTTGAAGACGAATTGCTTCTTCCTCAAGCTTCTTTAATTCAGTTAATTCTGGCATCTTTAGTTTTGAATTCTCAAGTTCAAAGATTTCATGGTCAAGCTTAGAATGTTCATCAAGTAATTGCTTCTTTTCTTCTTGATGTTCTTCCCAATACTTTTCATTCTTAATCTTCTGTTCAACACGGTCACGCTTACGGATATCAACGAACTTATCGTCAAGTTTCTTCTTTTCAGCTTTGATAGCTTCTAGACGTTGATTACGTTCTGCCATTGAGCATTCAAGACCAACCTTAGTCTTGCCATTCTTAGTAATGTAACCCTTATTACGGATAATAGATTCATGCATCTTTACAACGCTTGATAGGATAGCTGTAACTGTACCATGTCTCTTTGCTAGGTCAATTAGATAATCCCAACAATAAATACAAATGTCTTGAGTCTCAACATACTTCTTGTATGCTTCTACAGTTTGAGTTTCCTTCTTCTTACCATAATCTTGGATAGCTTGCTTACTAACCTTTGTAACAACGGCTGAGATATTTGATGCAAGTTTATCTTCATAAGTTGCAATATCTACACCAAATGTTTGGTTTGCTAATCTCATCATAGGATCAGCTTGATTGATAACATCTTTTACTTCTTCAAAGTTCTTTGTAGTAGGATCCTTTGCAAAATTAATGCATCCCTTTAATACGAAAGCAACCATAATATCAATTAAGTTAGTTCTTACTGTAAATTGATAATCGTCGATTTCATCCTTGTCAGATCTCTGTAGACATGTATTCCAACAATTGATAGCTTCCTTGAAACGGAAGTTTTGAGGATTAGACAGTCTAGCAGCACAGTTACCCTTCATTAACCATGCGTCTGTGTTATTAGCGTCAATTTCAATAACACGGTTTGCGTAATTTTCTGCATCAACATAATTTTCTGAATCATATGCATTTTCTGATAAAATGAATAGATTTTCAATCATTTGTGCAGTTCCTACGTTAGCACTAGTATCAAGGTTTCTAACAACCTTCTTTTGTGCTGGTGCAGCTGCTGGCTTAGCAACTACTGTTGTAGGCTTAACAACAACTTTCTTAATAACTGTAGGTTGTCCCTGCTTAGCGCCTGGGACAGCAGGTTGAGGTGTAACACCGGCAGGCTTCTTAAATTGAGATACAATCTTCTTTGCAGCTCCTGCGTCAGTTTCTTTTGCAGCTGTAGGTTTTGCAACTATAACCTTTTTAACTACTGCAGGTCCAGCTTTTGGCATAGCAACTTGGCTTCCAACTGGTTCATCATCTTCTGGTGCTTCATTTACTGTTGCATTTTGATGTGGAGTATCTGATACTTCCCTGAATAGTGTCTTGGCTTGTTCAATAGTGTACTTTGCACCACAAACCTGACATTCAAACATTCCTTCTACCTTGACGAAATCAGATTCACCACATAAATCACATACTATTTTCTTCATGTGTTTTCTCCTTTTCAATTTTCTTATTTGCCTAACCCTGTAGTACGCGTCCGTTTTCGGTAGGGCATGTTGTTTTTAAAAATTTGTAACTAGCGTTCCAAGCAAAATGGGCACTATCACTTTTAGATTCACAAGCACCAATGAAATGAAAATAAAAGCTTATCTCAAGATATAAATGTGCGTTTGTCGGAAAATAGAGTTATTTTAACTCACACTAAAATTTTTAGTTTTGCATACTACTTTATGTTCAATCATAGTAGGACTATGATCATAACCTAATTAAAAGAAATTGAGATAAAAACAAGATTTTAATATTTATAATATTAGTATTAAAATCAAAACATAACAAAAAACGATCAATATTCTTATTAATATTATATCAAAGTTATTTTTTTATTCAAGAAAGTTTTAGTTCAAATATTTCACTTTTGTGCGTTTTGCACAATAAATATCTAAAAATATAGAAAAAAAGCTAGATTATGCTCTAGCTTCTTGTGTTGTATATTCCAATTTTACATGGTATACAGATTCATAAATATCCTTCCAAACACGATAATTCTCATCCATAATGTATTTTACATTATCAATCTTGCTCTTATTAGGATCTGGATAAATAGGCTTAGAAATATGAATTGTATATTCCTGGATTGGATATCCATCAGTACCAATCTTATCAGTATCTTCCATTGTGATGAAGCATGGAACTACTGGTACATTAGCAGCAACGGCAAACTTATAGGCACCTTCCTTTAAAGGCTTAGGCTTTCTATAATTCCACCACATACTCTGCTCTGGATATACTAATACTAAATGACCTTGCTTTAAAAGATTATTCATAGATCTCATAAACTTAGCCATTGTCTTTGCATTGCTTGATAATGGTAATGTATAGCAATTTCTCATTAGGAATCCATAGAATCCAGAATAAGATGTATAATTACCCTCTCTGATAACTCTAAAGAATTTCTTCTTTTTTCTTTCCTTCTTTGATTTAATTGATTCCTCATATGCTACCTGAATAGCAAACGAATCAAAGGCATTAAAATGATTACATGTTAGAATAGCACCTGTATCAAGACCTTGAATATTTTCAATGCCCTTTACTTCCTTAATAATAATTTGGTCTTCTCTTACCATCTTATTTAAGAACTTTCTAGCAATGAAATAAGCATATCTAGTCTTAATCTTACTCTTTACGCTCTTTCTTTCATAATCAATTTGATCTGGTAATAATTCCTTAGTAGGTGGATCTTGCTCAACATCCTGATCAAAGATACCTGCCTTTTCTAATTCTCTAATCTTCTTTTGAACCTGAAGTCTATCAATTGATTTTCTCTTGATCTTACCTTCATTTAATAGCTTAAAATAACTGTCAGGACGTTTAATTTCATTTTCTGCCATTACAAATAAGTTAGCAGCGCCCTTTAAGTCATTATCTCTTTGCTCATCAGTATAATTGTCTAAGATTGATTTAATATCATCATAATAACAAGTCATCTTAGCATATTCCCAGAAATACTTTTGAAGTCTAATGTTGTCAAAATGCCATGGCTTATTCCACATTAGATAATGAATCATATTGATTTCACTATCCTTATATTTAATTTCACCATAGATTTCAGTATTCCAAGAATTATCAATCCATGTAACTCTATGATTACACATAACATTTAAATAATCCTCATCCTGAATTAAAACGAAATTATATAAATCTAATAAATCAATGAATTGATCTAAGATACATTCTTCTCTAAATAGCTTTGAATTGATTAATAATAAACCAGCATTGAAATATTCATTTCTAGAAACACCAGTTACAGTTTCAACATAATCACCATAAATCTTAGTTTGAATAATTGCTTGTTCCTGACAAGCACCAACTAAATTATTACCTAATTCATGATTATAGAATTCACTAATATCTCCTAATACAACTGTGTCAGAATCAATATAGATTGCCTTATCATATTCTGGATACATCTCAGCAATAAAGAATCTAAAATATGTTGTTTTAGAATAATAATGACGTATTGGTAATCTATCCTTGATAGATTCATAATAATCAGTTACATCAGGGAAGAATAAATTGAAGTTATCAGGTAATAAGCCCTTAGTTCTATTTTTTGTTTCTTCACTGATACCAGCATTTAATATATAACAATTATATGTATAATCTTTATTAGCGTTACAAGCGATTGATTTTAAAGTTACCATCGCAAATTTTACATAGTTATCATCACAAGCAAGAAAGATCGGAATAATTTTATTATTTTCCATTTATGTTCTCCTTTATGCATTAACAAGCTTCATACATTCATTATAATACTTGTTATCAAATTGATTCATAGCCTTTATATCACTTATAACTTGGTTATAAGGATTAACATCAATGCTAGAATCAGAGTTAAATTCCATTATTACAGGAACAACCCCTTTACATATTAACACATTTACTATATTCTGTAAATTTTTTTTGAAATTTTCAACAGATATATTTTTTAATTCATTTGTTCCAAATGAAATTAAACAGATATCATAATCATGATGCTTAATGAAGCAATCAACTAATGATAAAGCTCTCTTTGAAGTTAATTCATAATTAGAGATATTATCAATTTCATATGACTCATATAATGCATCTACGTATTTTCTTTTTGGTAATACAACAAATTTGCCATCAACGTATGCTTCTCTCATAAATTTATCATTTCCAATTAATAAAATTCTCTTTTTCATAACTTAAACCTCCTATTACAAAACTATATCATCTAGTTTTCAATATTAGTTTATCTCATTTTCTTATAATAGTCAATGTTTTTTTAGACAAAATATTGTATTATTTAATATATTATGATAAAATTTTTTTAGTCGGAGGTTTTGGTATGGAAAACATTAAGAAGTCACTTGAGAATTGGTTAAATGATTTAAATAATTTTAGCTTTAGAAATTATGAGGATTTACCTGAACTTGAATTATATATGGATCAAGTAATGAAATATCTTGATAAGCAATTATATATATTCCAAACATCTACATCAGATAAGCAAATAACTACTTCTATGATTAACAATTATGTTAAGGGTGAAGTTGTTCCAGCACCAATATCTAAAAAATACTCTAAGGAGCACCTAGCTGTTATCCAAGAGGTTTGTACATTAAAGCAGGTTTTATCTATCGCCGAGGTTAAGCAGGTATTAGATAAGACTCATAAGCCTGGACAAGAAAATCCAGAATCATATAATGAATTTAATTTAATGAATTCTACTACTACTTCTAATGTAGTTGAGGAAACATTCAAAAGATTAAATGATGTTGATGATAATGATATTGAAGCTTTAAATAAGATTGCACTTGATTATGCTATTATAGCTAATTCATATATTGAAATTGCCAAAAGAATTCTTTATCTGAATAGAAATTATGAATTCTATCAAAAGGCTAAGGAAGAATATGCAAATGCTGAAAAAGAACGTTTAGAGAAAGAAAAGAAAAAAGAAAAGAAACAGGAAGAATCTGAAAATAAGGATTCAGAGGAAAACTAAAAGGACTCAATCGAGTCCTTTATTTTTATTTACTTAATTCTCTACTTCTATTTGCACAAGCCTTACTACATTCATAAATAGCTTCTTCAAATTTATATTCATATAATTTTTCTAAGCCTGCAATTGTAGTACCACCCTTTGAGCATACATTAGTAATTAATTGATCAATTGATTCATCTGATTTTAAAATAAGTGAGGCAGATGAAATAATTGATTGACATGTAAGCTTCTTAGCTGTTTCATAATCAATGCCATCCTTTACAGCCTGATCAATAAATGCTTTAGCAAATAATTCTAGATATGCAGGCATTGAACCATTTAATGCTAAAGATTCATCCATTTTAGATTCATCAATTGGATATGCAACTCCAATTGAAGATAAAATATCAAATACCTGATTATAATAAATTGAGCTAATATCCTTTGAGCATACAGTCGCTACTGCCTTTTTAATTAATGCTGGAGTATTAGGCATAACTCTAATAATTTTAGCATTTTTAAAATGAACCTCTATAGATGAAATAGTAATACCTGCCATAATAGACATAATACCCTTACCATTAAAATCTAGTTCATCAGCTATTTTAGCTACCTCTGGAAATACCTGTGGCTTTACAGATAATAATGTTAAATCACATAGCTCAAATACTCTCTTTGGATCATTCTTTACATAAGTAAAGCCCTCATCACCATATGTTTTAACCTCTTCATCAGTATATAAATTTAATAAAATATCTTCTTTCTTGAATACACCAGATGCGATAATACCTCTTAGGATACTAGATCCCATCTTACCTACACCTAAAATACCAAATTTATAACTCATTTTCTGCACTCTCCGTTCTTACCATCAATAATATATTTATAAGTAGTTATTTCCTTTAATCCCATAGGACCTCTTGCATGAAGCTTAGTTGTTGAAATACCAATTTCAGCACCAAATCCAAATTCACCACCATCAGTAAATCTTGTTGATGCATTATGATATACACATGCAGAATCAACCTCATTAACAAACTTTAAGTAAGCATCCATATTTTCAGTAATAATAGATTCACTATGCTTTGTTGAATGCTCATTAATAAAGAAAATAGCTTCATCTACATTCTTAACAGTCTTAATAGCTACAATATAATCATTATATTCTGTATAATAATCTTCTTCAGTAGCCTTAAATCCATCAACATATTTTAATGCCTTTTCATCAGCTCTAATTTCAATTTTCTTATTAAACATATTATTGCCATTAAATGCATCATTTAATTTAGGTAAGAATTTATCTAAGATATCCTCATCTACTAATATATTTTCAATAGCGTTACATACTGAAGGTCTTTGAATTTTAGCATTGATAGCAACCTTAATTGCTTTTTCTATATCAGCATCCTTATGGATATATAATGAGCAATTACCCGCACCGGTTTCAATATATGGAACCTTAGAATTTTCAACTATATAATTTATTAATCTCTTAGAGCCTCTAGGAATTAATAAATCAATATATTCCTTCTTTCTAATAAGCTCATCAGTTGCACTTCTATCAGTTGATTCAATTAATGTAATGACATTAGGATTAATAATATCCTTAATAGCATTTTTCATAATATTAACTAATGCCTTATTTGTATTAATAGCTTCCTTACCACCCTTTAATACACATGCATTAGCTGTTTTTAATGTTAATACTGAAATATCTACAGCAACATTTGGTCTTGATTCAAATACTGCTGCGATAACTCCAAAAGGTACTCTTACCTTTTTTATTTTTAATCCTGTTTCAGTAGTCCATTCCTCAATTACCTCACCAATATAATTAGGTAATTTCATAACATCAATAATAGAATCTGCAATGCTTAATATCTTATTCTTATTTAAAGATAATCTATCAACCATTACCTGACTAATTCCATTATTATGAGCATTAGCTACATCCATTTCATTAGCCTTAAGGATTACATTTATGTTATTTTCATCCTTTAAAGCATTTGAAATATTTAATAATAATTTATTTCTATCATCATTAGATAGCTTTAATAATTCCTTACTAGCTATCTTACAATTATTTAACAAAGTGTCCATAATAACCATCTCCTAATAAAACCAAATCATTCGCATGAATAATTTGTTTTTTTCCCTTATAGCCTAAGATTTCAGACATCTTATCAGAGGCTACACCAATAGTTAATTTAATTTCCGCAGATGAATAATTAGTAATACCCTTAGCTAAAATATCACCATTTTGATTAATGACATTAATTACACTAGAGGCTAAGAATTCACCCTTAACATCCTTTATACCCTTAGGAAGAATTGATACTTTTTTATCTCTTAATAGCTTTTCAAGACCACTATCTACAACAATAGCACCTAAGGCATTAGATTTAAAAATAATCCAATGATCTCTTGATGCTAAAGCATCACCCTTAACAAATAGAGTACCTATTTCCTCTCCCTTAACAATCTTTTCTAAATCATTAATACGATTAGAATTACAAATAATCATATTAACACCTGATGAAATAGATGATAATGCTGCATCAATTTTAGTTTCCATACCACCAGTACCAACATTAGTTGTCGCGCCAGAGACCATAGCTAAAATTGAATCATCAATCTTTTCAACCTTATTTATCATTTTAGCATCAGGATAAAGCTTTGGGTTTTTATCATAAAGACCATCTATATCAGAAAATAATACTAATAAATCAGCTTTAATCATCGGTGAAATAAGTGAAGCTAATGTATCATTATCTCCAACCTTAATTTCATCTACTGCTAAAGCATCATTTTCATTAATAACCGGAATGATACCATTTTTAAACATACTATCTAATGTATCAGATAAGATAAGCATTCTTTTTCTAACCTGGAAATCATCATGACTAATTAAAATCTGACCTAATACTAAATCATATAAAGATGCTACCTTATTATATGATTCCATTAGCTTAGCCTGACCTACAGCCGCACATGCCTGCTTAAGACTTAGCTCCTTCGGCTTCTTATTAAGCTTAAGCTCATGCATACCTAAGGCAATCGCACCACTCGTAACTAGTGCACATTCAATGCCATCATTCTTTAATTTTTTAAATACTGATAATATAGAAATAATAACCTCGTTATTTACACTCAAATCCTTATTTACTAGGCTTGATGAACCAACCTTAATTATTACTCTTTTGATGTCCTTAAAATCTCTCATAATATCACCCAAACTTGTTTTCAATTATACAATATTTAAAACTAAAATAAAACTTTTATCTGAATTTTTCAAGTAAACCCTTTATTTTTTCCTTTTTCTTATACTGTCTACCATAAACATATCTATAATGATTAGCTAGACATGCCTTTATTTCTTCTGGACTATTTATTTCATCTAATATCATAGTAGCACCATATTTACTAGCTATATAGGACATATCCTTAATAGAATCAAAGTTAGCCTTATGATAATCATAAAATAAATAATTAGCCTTACCATCAAATAAATCTAATATATTTCTAGTGGCAACACCAATACCTAATGATTTAATATAATTTATTTCAATAGATTTAATATTGTCACATAGAATTACTAACGCATTAGGATTTATTTTATAATACTCTAATCTCTTTAAAATAAATGGAGCTAATGTACCATCAAATGCTTCCTCATGAATAGGAATGAATACAGTTATAAATGACTTAAATTCAGTCTTAATCATTTTCATTTCCTTCATAGCATTATCAATTACATATTTATCAAATCTTTTAATTAGATTCTTTCTTTTAGCAATTGATTCCATCAATGAATATTCTATTTCATATGATTCATGGCTTGGATTAATATAATATCCTAATACTGATTTAGTTTCTATATCTACAATTTGTTGATAATAAAGTGCTATTTTAGATGTATCTAATGCCTCACTAATAGCATTAACCTTTTCATTTTCTAAAAATCTTTGCTTATTTAATTCTCCATTAAAATGAGCTATATGATTCTCCTTAGAATCTAAAATATATGTATCATTTAAAGCATCTAGAGCGTTACCTAATATTGTATTAGTATCAATATTAGTAACACCCTTACCCATTCTATATACACCTGCATTAAATAATATAGAGAATCTATTATTTTTTTTATATAAAGCAGTTGATACAGAATTTAATATATTTGTTAATTTAGATTCTACTGCTCTTTTATCTACTATATTTCTCATCAATATAACAAATCTATCACGCTCTAAATGATAACAATCATATTTAAAATCATTTTCTATAGCTTTATTTAATTCAATACCTACAAATTTAATAATTTGCGATTGTAAATTATATCCATATAATTCTCTAAATATTTCAAAATCCTGAATCTCAATTACAGCAAGTGTTAAATGATCTAGCTCTAGGGCTAACTTTAAATCATCTATTAGCTTAACCTCAGTATTCATATTTGAAATAGGATTCTTATATGCTAAATCCTTTAATACATCCTCTTTATTTTTAATTGCAGAAATATCATCAATTAAGGATGTTAGCCATAAATCTCCATCTACTATTTCAGGATAGAATGTTTCTTTTACAAAAACATAATCATTATCCTTCCTATATTTATATTCAATGCTTCTACCCTTTTCTAATGAATATGATATTTCATCTACTAAATTTCTATATTCAATTTGATAATTAGAATCAATATTATAAATATAATCCTCTCTTCTTAATTCAGGAATTGTACCTAAAATGGATACGGCAGATTCATTTAAATGAATATAGCCATCCATTTCCTCTTTAATTCCTGAATTCATATTATTAATTAAGAAGAATGTTCTATTATTATCTCTTTCTAGCTTTTCTTGATTTAGATAAATCATTAATCTTGTATTAATAATACCATTAATAATTTTTATAGATTCAAAAGCTAATCCTTCATTCATAAAATTACCAATACCAACATATGATATAGATCCTATAGGTCCATATTCATTATGAAGTGGGAATGAATAAATAGATGTACCCTCACTATATTCTTCTCCATTTACAATATTGATATTATATGTTCTATCTGTATCATCAGAAAATATTTCAGTATCCTGTAAATAAGAAACGTAATTTGGTGTTTTTTCTATATCTGAAACATTTAGCTTTTTATCATATGCTCTATCCTTTTTAAATTGAAGCCCTTTAAAGCCCTTCTTTTCATATAATAAATAGATTTCATCTATCTTAAATGCTTTAGCTATTTCAATACAGGTTAATCTAAATAATTCTCTAAATTTTAAATTAGGATTTTTATTAGTTAATGCCTCTAATACATTTTCTAATGTTTTAAATTCAGGAACTACCTCAAAAGTCTTTTTAGAATTAATCTTTTTTATTACTTCCTGAGTTTGAATTATTTCTTCCTTTGGCTTAGGATTTAAAATATTTCTCCTATAATTTACCTCAGGCATTTCAATTTTAATTTCTTGTTCCTTATTAAAATCAATAGTAGGAATTACTATATCCTCATATGATTCTTTTCTTTTTACTTCTTTTACTTTTTCTTTTTTCTTTTCCTTAATAGCAGGATTCTTTATCTGCTCTAGGGCTTGTATTCTATCTGAATAATCCTTAATAGCATCTGTATTTTGAAGTCTTGCATAGGTTGCCTTAGCTGCATAAAGAAAATCTATAGAATCGTCTAAATACTGTTCTCCTACTACATCATCTAAATTAGATACAATAATAGATGCTTGCTTAACATTATTGTATGCAAGATATGATTTTATTAATAATGTAGATGCTTTAATTGAATATAAAACATTATCATTAGCTTCTTTTAAAAAGTCCTTACCCTCAAATATTACCTTAGTATATTTTTCCTTAGAATAATCTATATATAGTAAATTAAAATGTAATACTAATAGCTTATCAAACATTAAATTTTCTTTATAATATGTTTCTAGTTGTGGCAATATGTTAATATATTCATCAAAGCTTCTTTCATAATAATAAATAGATGCTAGGCTTTCCTTTGCGCTAATAGCTTCCTCTTTAGATATATCATCACTTAAATATTCCTCTAAATATTCTCTTGCCTTTACTAAATCATTTGTCTTTAAAGCTAGATTAATTTTATCCTTTGTATAAGCACTTAAAGAGGATATTGGTAAATATCCTTTTTTTAATTCAATATATTTATTTACCTGATCATATCTTTCTACATCAGTACATATTTTAATAATTGCATTATATAAAGCAATTACTGATCTATTTTCCATTTTAGCTACATCAGCTGTATATGGATAGATTAGCTTTAAGGCTTCATTTGTATTTCCTAGCTCATGGATTATTTCTGCCTTAAAGCATAGTGCCATAATATATTCATAGCCATTTTTTTCAGAGGATTCTAAAAATAAATCAATCTTATTGATTGAGGCTTTAGTCTTATTAAGATTTAGAATCTCTGATAGCTTTGCCATATTATTTACCACTTTCTTTTATATTTTTTATAAGCCTTATCATCCTTATAGAATGTTATTTGATGCTCATCTATAATTACATAATATCCATCCTGATAAGCACCTGGATTTATAAACACAATACCTTCTTCAATAAATAAAGTAGGATTATGGGTATGACCAAATATTACATAATCAGCTTTATTGCTTAATCCCTTAAATAATAATCTAGTAAAATCATATTTTACATCATATAAATGACCATGAGTTATTAAAACATTTCTATCCTCTATTTTAATATTTACCTCATTTAATCCATTAAAGTCACAATTACCCTTTACATAGATAATTCCATTTTGTTTAATTGTATCAATTGATTTTCCATAGTCACCAGCATGCAAGATATAATCAAATTCATTAAATTTTATATCATCTAAGCTTCTATAATGACTATCTGATAATATTAAAATTCTCATCTATTCTATCCTTTATTTTCATTAATGCCTTATTTCTATGTGAAATAGTATTTTTCTTTTCTAGCGGCACTTCCGCAAATGTCTTACCAAATTCTGGAATATAGAAATATGGATCATATCCAAAGCCACCATTTCCTCTTCTATCATCAATAATAATTCCAGAAACAGTACCTATTTCAGTAATATAATCTCCATTTGGATATGCAATACAAATTGCACATTCATAATGAGCATTTCTATTTTCAATGCCATTTAAATTTTTGATTAATAATGCATTATTATCTTCATCATTATGTGTACCTGCATATCTAGCTGAATAAATACCAGGAGCTCCATTTAATGCGTCTACGCATAATCCTGAATCATCACTTATAGCTATAACATTTAAATCCTTGGCAACTGTCATAGCCTTAATAATAGCATTTTCTTCAAATGTATTACCATTTTCTTCTATTTCCTTATCATATCCAATTTCCTTTAATGTTTTAAATTCTAGATTTGGATTATCTAAAATAGATTTAAATTCTCTTACCTTATTTTTATTGTTTGTCGCAATTACTACTGTTTTCATAAAATCTCTCCTAATACAATTTTATCATAAAATATTAATAATTCTCATAATTTTAATTATGAGAGAAATAAATATTTGCCATATCTTTTATTTTTTTGAATTTATGGTATAATTTCCGTGTATTAGGTGGTAAAAATTATGAGAAAATGCGTATACCCTGGTTCATTTGATCCAATTTCAAATGGCCATGTAGATTTAATAAGAAGAGCTTCTAAGCTATTTGATGAGGTACATGTAGTAGTTGCTATAAACCCACAAAAGAAAACAGCTTTTACATTAGATGAAAGAATTAAGATGGTTAATGATTGTGTTAAGAATATTCCTAATGTAATTGTTAAAGGTTATGATGGTTTAGTTGTTCAATATTGTAAAGAAAATCAAATTGGAGTAATTTTAAGAGGTATGAGAAATTATTCTGATTATGAAAATGAATTTGCCTTATTTCAATATAATAGAGATTTATATCCTGGAATTGAAACAGTTCTTCTTATGCCAACAACAAAGCTTCAAATTGTATCAAGCTCTGCAATTAAAGAATTAGTTTCATTTGGTTGTGATATTTCAAAATATATTCCAGCAGAAATTAAGGATAGAGTTTTAGAAAAATTATCTAAATAAGAAAATAAGCTTCAGGATTTCCTGAAGCTTTTCTTTTAGCTTATAACTATTGATTTTAAGTATTTCTTTCTTATATACATCTTTTCATCTGCCTTAGCAAATACAGCATTAAATGCATGATCCTCTAATGAATTAAAATCTGCCATACCTACTGATACAACAGGCTTCTCATTATCAATATTATTATCGATAATTTCATTAAATTTATTTAATAATTCATCTCTATTATTAAAATCATCACCATCAAGTATAGCTACAAATTCATCTCCACCAAATCTATAAACCTCAGTATTCTTATAGACTTCCTTAATCATATTATAGCTTTCCTTAATATAATAATCGCCATATTCATGTCCCTTTGTATCATTAATTACCTTTAATCCATTAATATCAAATACTACAATTGAGAATTCTTCAATATTATTTTTATCAATCAATGAATCCATTTTAGATTCAATTTCTACAAAGGCATGCTTACTCTTCGCACCAGTTAATGGATCAACATATACTAATTCCTTAGCATGTCCTAATTCTAAATCCATAACCTTTTCTCTTTTTAAAGATGCTTTTAGCTTTCTTACGACCGCTTCCTTTTCAGAACCTACTACATAAATATGGATTAAACAAATACTTATTATAGAACCAAATGTATAAATAGGTAGATGAGGGAACATAAACTGAACGATAATAGATAGTGCCATAAAGATACCAAATAGACCTATAGCTAAGAATCTATATCTATTTAAGTTTTCCTTATCGTAATAAAAGAAAAATAATGATACTGACGATACTATTGCGAATAATATAATCTGTAATATAAATAATAAATGTCTTCCCCAATATGGGATATATTCGATTCCATCTACATCAAATAATACTGGCTTAAAGAAATTGATTATAGTCATCACAATTAGATAAAGGAAGATTATAGCTCCACCTATCATAACAGTTATACTCATCTTCTTACCCTTATTTGCATAGGAAGCTACGAATATTGTCCAAAGCATTACTGATATGGTCATTAATATGAAGAAGACATTTGTATTTGCAAATAAAGCTGTTGAATAATGATATTCATCATAAAAGCCCCATAATGCATCACAGACAAAAAAAACATTGTGACAATTAAATATATACGATAAATTTTATATGTTTTCGGTAAATTATGCTTTTTAAATAATATTTCTTTGTTAATAATTAAACAAACAAATAATGCGCATAAGCCCATTATAGAATAAACCATATAGACCACTTCCTTAAATTTGTCCGAAATTGTACTTTTTCTCATTATACAATTTATTCAAAAAAAACACAATATTTAAGAATAAAAAAAAGCTTCAGGGCTAAACCTGAAGCAATCTTACTTATCTCTCCAATTATAAATGATGTCTTCTATTTCTAAATCCTTATCTAGATAATATTGGTGATTTTTGATTTCCTCACCAAACATACCTTTTTCAACACCATTCCAATTTTGTGATAATGAAATCTTAAATTCTAAATTAAAATTCTTAGGGAATTTAGCATTAATAATGAAGTAATCCTCAACCTTAGTTAATTCTAAAACCTTATCCTCACTCCAATTAGTGTAATTAGTAAATAAGAATAATCTATCAGTCATCTTACCTTTAATCATAACCTTTAGCTTAACATTTACCATTTCAATCATTGGGGCTTCCTTAACCTCTACTACTGGGTTAGGCTTTACCTCTACAACTGGCTTTTCCTTATATTCTTCTACATGATAATAATCATCAGTATTTTCATCTATATATCTAATTCTTTTCTTAATTAGACCAATTTCAACTAATTCATCAAATGATTTTTCAGGATAAACTAGGTTATAGTCTATATCCTCTGCCCCAACTATTTCATTTAAGCCTGCCTTAGCTAACGCCTTTTCCATTAATCTAATTGCGTTCTTTAAATCCTTAGCGCTATCTATAATTAGTTTTGTTGGATAATTAACATACGCTTTAGTTTCTGATACATCTGTAATGCCATATTTTTCATTAATCTTATTAGGATCTAATGCAAAATATACAACTAAATTCTTTTTAAAGCCTTTAATGATAGCTACCTTATTTTTGCCGTTAGCTACTCTATCCTTATAAAAGCTTTGTACTAATAAAACATCTTTTCTTGTGTTTACTACATCCATTAGAGTTTGGTATGATTCCATCATAAATCCTCTTTCTAATGTTAATTTAGCCTTTAATGATTTTGAATAAGTAATTTTTTCCATAATATCATCTCCAAAAAGTATTATAATACTTTTATTTGAAATATTAAACATTTTAGAAGAAAAAGTATAGTTAAAAATGTTTTAAATATTAAAAAGGCACCTCTTTCGAGATACCTGTATAATATTTAGTATGACATTTTTCACAATAAGCGCAACAAACTTATCGTTACTGTTATTGAGACAATCATTCAATAGAAATAAAAACTAACAATTATTTATTTGCTATAAAAAATAATCTAGGCATTAATAAGAAATATGTTCCATCATCAAGCATAGTATATTTTTTATTAATTAATTCTTTTAAATCATTAATAAACATTTCTTTATCATTTATTCTATCCAAATAAGGCTTTAAACCAGAACCACTATACCATGTAATAATATCGTCAATATTATTTACATGATGAACATAGGTAGTCTCCCATATTTCTATCTTTTTAAAGCCTATTTTATTTAATAAATTATAATATCCATATTTATCTAAATTATGGAAATTATTAATATTCTTTAATTCTGGATATTTATCATCTATAAGCTTATATAGCATTTTATAAAATTCAGATTCTTGGGTTAATGGTATTTGAATCGCTACTACTCCATTATCCTCAAGATGATTAAATATTTCATTAAATAATAATTCTTGATTCTCTATCCAATGGATACAAGCATTTGAATATATTAAATCAAACAATCCAAATTTATTAAAATCATCAGGCATAAATGCTTTTATAAATCTTAAATTTGGATAATTATTATTAGCTTTTAATAGCATATTATCATCAGCTTCTGCCCCAATAATATTTGCATTATTATATTTTTTATATAATTCATAAGTACTATTACCAGGTCCTGATCCAATATCTAAAATATTCTTATGATCATTAAGTCTAGATATTAAATCTTTTGATGGTCTATGTCTTTCTTCAATAAATTTTGAATATGTATTAGAATCCCATTTAGCCATAATAATACCTCTCTTCTGTTTATATTTTAATATAATTCTATATTTAAGTAAAACATTATTGAATTTCATTTACTTTATGAGAAAATGCGTAGAGCTATTTTTTATTATACTTTTTAATGCTTATAATTTTAATCTTATATATGAGGATGAAAATAATTTATCCGACAATTATGGCCAACCTCTTATAAAAATTAAAGAGAATTTTGATAGACTAGATAATGAGACAAAGGCTCTAGTTCTTGAATTTGCTAATCGTGAAATATATGATGAAACCATTGATCTAAAATGCCTAAATTGTGACTACGAGGAACTAAATCAAGATTATGAAGAAATAGAGGAAATGTGGGATGGTATTGATTATCCTAAATTATATTGTCCTAAATATGGTAAAGGAAAATTTGTACCACTAGATATTTGGAAACAAAAAAACAAATATAAAAGATAAAACAAACTTTAATACTACCATCCTAGATTTTGATATCTAGGATTTTTGAGTTTATACTTACTGAAATACGCCTAAATAGAATTTCCTAATAAATAAAAAAGACCTACAAAGTAGGTCAATTTTATAAAATTTATAATAATTAGAATTATTCAGCCATACCTGCAGTGATGATAGCCATCTTGTAAACTTCATCAGCGTTGCAGCCACGAGATAAGTCGTTGATTGGAGCATTTAATCCTTGTAGGATAGGACCATAAGCTTCATAACCACCTAATCTTTGAGCAATCTTGTAACCAATGTTACCAGCTTCGATTAATGGGAAAATGAATGTATTAGCTTGACCTGCAACCTTAGAATCAGGACACTTAGTCTTAGCAACTACTGGTGATACAGCAGCATCGAATTGGAATTCACCATCGATAACTAATTCTGGATTTAACTTTCTAGCTTCAATTACTGCGTCATGAGATAATTGAACAGTTCCACCCTTACCAGAACCATATGTAGAGAATGATAATACTGCAACCTTTGGATCAATACCGAAGAAAGCAGCAGTCTTTGCAGACTCAACAGCAACCTCTGCTAACTTTTGAGCAGCTGTAACTGTTACAGCACCAGTTGCCTTATCAACTGTATCCTCATAAGAAATGTTGATTGCACAGTCACCCATACAAATCTTCTCTTCCTTACCATCCTTCTCACGGAATAAAATGAATGAAGATGATACTAAATTAGCACCCTTCTTAGTCTTAACTAATTGTAATGCTGGTCTAACTGTATCAGCAGTTGAATAAGTAGCACCACCTAATAATGCGTCTGCCTTACCCATCTTAACTAACATAGTACCAAAATAATTTGACTTCTTTAATGATGAAGCGCACTCTTCCATAGTCATCTTACCCTTACGTAAGTCGAACATGCACTTAACCATTTCATCGAATCCTTCATATGTTAAAGGATCTAATACAGTAGCCTTAGAAACATCGAAGTTTCCAGCCTTTGCTGCAGCAGCAACTGCTTCTTTATTTCCACATAAAATAACATCCATTAAATCATCTGCTTGTAATCTAGCAGCAGCTTCAAGAATTCTAGCATCAGTACCTTCTGTAAAAACGATAGTCTTTCTAGATGCCTTTAAATTAGCAAGTAACTTATCAAACATAGCCATAATAATAATTCCTCCATTTATCAATATTTATTCATATTTAAATGACCATAAGCATTATATCACAATTATGAATAATTGTCATATAAAAATTATAAAAATAAAAAGGGCATCTAGCCCTCGTTATAAATCTCTTCAATTATAGAAATGACATCATCATTCTCTTCTATGAAATATTGATTTTCACCATCAATAACCTCTACTCTAAATACTATTGCCATATCCTCTTCTAAATCATCATACTTTTTAGTTGGCATTAATATTTGGTATGCATATCCATCATATTCTATTTCAGCTTCTAAATAAAAATCTAATTTTTTACCATTATCACCAGTAATAGTAATAATTTCAGGCTTGTTCTCTTGTTTCATTTTCAGATTCCTTTCTAACATACTTATGTATGCTATATGTAGAATACATATTTATTCTTTCTTTCATCTTATTATATATTAGATTTGTTAAATCATCTAATCTTTCTTTTGAATCTAATTCATTATTTGGATAAAATGGTCCATCTACATATACTGTTAGTTTAGGTCTTTTAATCATTTTTCTTCTTGAATAACAATAAGATAATGTATAGCATGGAGCATTTAGTAATACCTGATACTTTATGTTAACTGAATCAAATGGTCTAACATTTGTATAATATGGCCAAATATGTGCCTCAGGGTAAATAGTAATGCTTTGTTTCTTTTCTATTCTTCCCTTCATAAATCTAAACAAATTCTTTTTTGCTTGATATGTATCTCCTAAAGGAGTAGCACCTAGTGCCTTAACTAATAATTTTATACCTTTAATAGATGTAGTTTGTGATGTTACTATAATATAATTCTTTCTACATCTAATTATATTTGGTGTAAATGCATCTGGTAAATAATTAGTATGGTTACCATAAATAAAATATCCCTTATTTTTACATTTCCTTAAGACCTTTTTGTTCTTAATTCTATATCCAAACCATACCTTTAATATTAACCAAGCCAATGGCTTAACTATAATTTGGTAAACAATAAATGCAAATATATGATAGAAAGGATTTTTAGATTCATATTTATATCTTTCATCTACTATATCTGAATGTAAATTTTGAGTTACTGCAAAATCATCACCATATGATTCATAATAAAATGTTTTACTTTTCATTTAATTTATATGCGTCCTTTATCATTAATTCCATTTTATCCATGCATTCATCAAAATCAAATCTAGATGCTGAATTAGCATATTTTGCCTTCATTTCTTTTAATTCTTCTGGATGATCAAACCAATAATCAATTTTATCTCTTAATGAATCTGGATCATTTACAGTAAATAAGCTTCTTTCATCTAACGCAAATTCCTTAGTTGCACATTTAGGTGAATTTGCAATGACTGGAACAAGACCACAGCAAATTGCCTCTAAGCATGAAATAGCTTCTATTTCAACCTCAGCTGGATGACAATATAAATCTGCATAATTAATTATCTTAACTAATTCCTCTCTAGAATAGAAATTTATAATAGGCTGATTAGTTAATAGTTTACTAGATAGCTTTAATATTTCATCCTTTCTAGGACCTTGTCCTGCAAGGATTAATTGAATATCCTTTTCATATTTAGATTTACTAATGGCCTTTATTAAAATAGAATGACTTTTTTCTAAAGATAATCTACCAGTAAAAAGGATAACCTTTTTATTCTTTAATTCCTCTGGTCTTTCTGATTCTGTTGGCTTAAATATCTTTTGAACACCATTAGATATAACATATCCATTAGTATCACCAACTATATCCTCAAATACGTTTCTAATGAAATTAGTTGGGTAATGTATACAATCAGCATATTTATATGCCTTATTGTAATAATGCTTATAAATAACCTTATTAACCATTTTAGAATTCATTAATCCTAAGATATGGCTTGATACATTTTCTGCTTGAGCATGGAATCCGATAGTCACAGGCTTATGTAATTTCTTTTTAGCAAATCTCGCAGCCTTAGGACCAATAAATAAAGGTATCATAACATGGACTACATCACAATCCTTCATAGCCTCATAAAATATCTTCTTTTTAGGTCTTCCTATAACTACATTATTCTTATCAACAATATTTTGTAAAACCTTAGGTAGCTTCAATTTTGGGACAAAATAAAAATCATCACCATTATGATATTTAGTAACTGGGCAAACAATTTTTACCTCATGTCCTTTTTCCTTAAGGCTTCTTATTAAATTCATAGCGGCAATGGTTGTTCCATTATTTTCTTCGTCCAAAACGTCAGACACTACACAAATTCTCATAAAAATAATCCTTTTCTATACATAGAAATTATACCCTAGTATAATCCTTAAAACAAGGACAAAAAAGAAAAGGGAATGATTTAAATCATTCCACTTCTATTCCTCATCTATTACATCATCATTTAATAATGGATTATCTATTGTTTCCATAAAGAAATATTCTGGTAATTCCTCGCTTGTTGGGAATAAATCCTTTAATATAAACATAAAATCATACATTTTATTTTCTTCAAATGTCAAAGGAAAAGATTTTTCCTTTAAATCACCATTATCATATAAAAGATAAATAGTAAATGCTGATACATTATCTAAAATAATGTCATCATCATTATTAAAATATTTTTCTATTAATTCAGTTGCAATTAAAAACTTCTTTTGAAATACTTTACTTTGTGTATTGTAATTCCATTCATATGTATCAGCTCCATCTATGGCCTTTACATATGAAATATAATCAGATGTAAATTCTAATCTATCAACATATGAAAATGGAGAAAATGAATTTGAGGATGAATCAATTGTAATTTTAATAATTTTACTCATTATTCTTTAGATACTCCATCAGGGATTTCACATTCAAATATATCACATGTAATTCCTAATGCCTTAGAATAACCTGAGATTACAGTCTTTTTAAATTCTTCTATAGAATCCTTCTTTACAATCGCTATAGCACATCCACCAAAACCAGCACCTGTCATTCTAGCGCCAAGGCAACCCTTATTCTCTCTTGCTAATTTAGTGATTGTATCAAGGTGTTCTCCTGTAACCTCATAGTTATCCTTAAGTGAAAAATGAGATTCATTTAAAAGCTTTCCAACAAGCTTTAAATCATTTTTAAGTAGGGCATCCTTAAAATCAGATACTCTCTTATTTTCAGATACTACATGTAATACTCTTCTATATAGAAGATCATCATTTAATACCTTTTTGATTTCATCCATTTCTTCCATTTTATATTCACATAGATTATTAGCATGACGGAATTTTTCCTTTAGCTTATCTAAGGCTAAATCACATTCTCTAACTCTTTCATTATATTTAGAATCAGTTAATGTTCTTGGCTTATTTGTCTTTAATACTAATAAGCTATAATCTCCTAAATCAAATGGGAAATAATCATATTTATATTTATAACAATCTAATAACATTGCATGATTCTTCTTACCTAGTGCTATTATAGCTTGGTCCATAATACCACAAGATAAGCCACAATATTTATTTTCTGTTTCCCATGCGATTAATGATACTAGCTTATTATCAATATCAAAATTATATTCACTTTTTAATGTATAAATTGTTAAGTCTAATATAGCGGCAGATGATGATAATCCAGAACCCATTGGTATTTCTGATGTAAATAACATATTAAAGCCTTGTTCAATTTTAAATCCATTTCTAGCTAATGTATAAACGGCACCTATTGGATAATTTTCCCAAGAATTACCATTCTTAGATAAATCATCTAGATTTCTAGTTACAGCCTTCTTCTTATTTAATGAGCAAAGATGGATTTCCTTATCATCTCTTTTTGAAAAATAGCATTTAGTATAAATACCAATTGTAGATGGGAATACTAAACCACCATTATAATCAATGTGCTCTCCTATTAGATTTATTCTAGCTGGAGCCTTATAAACAGCTTCAACCTCTTTTCCATATAATTGCTTAAATACATCCTTTACATCAATGTTTTCCATATTATCTCTCCCCTACTGCAAGCTTAACGCATTCATAGCCACCATCATAATATCCTTCATTCTTAAGCTTACCAATTACCTCTACCATATGCTTAATATGAGATTTATCATTAATTAATGTATCTAGCATATTGCATAATGATTTTTCTGTTGGACATTCAAATGTCGCATCTCCTAGCTCAGAGCCATGAACTGCACCATATGCCTCATGTCCACCAATATGACGCATGAATAGCTTTGGAATTGGATAAAATACTAATTCACTAGGCTTAGTTACTAATAAATCAGAAACTGGCATTAATAAATTAGTTGAATAAACGGCTTCAAAAATGTTCTTATTATATATTGAGTATAATCCTTCTACTCTTGAATTTCTAGATTCTTCAACGAAATTCTTTAATTTATCGTATTCATTAAAGAATGTTTTACCTAAATTAAACCAAGGTAATTTAGAACACATCTTATCATAAACATCTTTATGATCTCCAAAATTAATAAATAGAGCTACCTGCTTCTTATCCATATATGGCTTTAAGTACTTAATCATAGATAGGAACATATCAAAGCCAGCACCAGCACCACCAACAGTTAATAATAATCTAATTGGTTCAACCTTTTCTAATCTATTAATTCTCTTTTCGTTATCCTTCTTTAAATTAACTAATAATTCATGGTCTACATAATGACCAACAATCTTTAATGAATTATCAGGCATAGGCTTAAGTGGCTTCTTATCAAAGCCATTTAGCATCTTATATCCATGATATGCAAATTCAGTTTGAACTGTATGAATAGCACCCTCAGATAAATGTAAGCCCATAGGCCAATTATCTGGAATGGCATTAACTACATGAGTTAAGCCAGCATGAATAGCTGCCTGGCTTGGCCATACGTGAGTTGCAATATATGGAATATCCTTTGGAATATTCTTAAATATTGGAACTAATAATTCAGTATTCTTTTGGTCCGCAGCGTTATAAGTTATTTTTCTAAATCCTTCACTATTTAATGGTTCCCAATAGAAATGATTAAATAATTTTGATTTTTGGCTTAGCTTTGAGCCCATAGAATATAAATCATTTTGATTTCTAATCCATTTAGAGCCAGTGGCATCAAATGATGCTAAATCTAACCAAATTGGATCATAGCCTAAGGCCTTAGCACATGAAGCCATGGCAATACTAATTCTATAATGACCGAAGCCCATTCTAATATTACCAACAATTAAAGGCTTCTTGGGGAATTCCTCATTAGTATCCTTAAATACAATATTAGATGCATTAATATAATCTAATGTTGGTATTTTTTCAAATCCTAATTTATAATCAGCATTTGAATCATCTCCAAATTTCTTTAATGCCTTCTTCTTTGATTTATTTGCTTTCTTTACAACCTTATTAGGGATTTTATTTCCGAAAATTACAGATGTTTTATCTTCCATTTATTATCTCTCCCCTCACTGTATCATATGTTATTTTTTCTATCTTATCATTATATTTATATTCAATATGAATGTAATCATTATCTCTTTCATACTTTATATCTTTAGCGTCCTTAAATAGCTTTAACGCATCCTCTAATATTTCCTTTGTTTTATCATTATAGGTTGCGATATTATCAGATGTCATTAATACACTACCAAATAAAGCATTAATAGTTAATAAAGCTTCCTTTTGCTTATTATTAAGCTCGATGTTTTCATCTCTTAATAAAAAAACATCTGGATCATTATAGAATAAATGCTTATTAAAGATACTTCTATAAATAGTATTTTGAAGAGTAACCTTTGTTGAGATTCTTTCTCTATGAGCAAATCTCATAAACCAAACATCATCAAATTTTAATGATACATCTGGTCCTACTCTTAAATAATCAAAATATGAAGATGATGTAGATGGTATAGCACCACATCCTAAAATAAGCTTATTTTCTAAAATATCTCTTACAAATTTATATCCCTTTTCTGTAGCCATTGCCTTAGTCTTATCATAATATCTAGGTAATGTTACTGCATATAAGAAATCTAGTTTGAAAAAATCAAATCCTAAATCAATATAATATCTTAAGCATTTTTCAATATAAGCAAGTGTATTCTTATTATCCATATCAAGTAGATAGAATCCACTCCAGTTTCCACCTGCTTTAACTAAATTATTTTTCTTATCTCTTTTAAATAATTCCTTATGCTCTCTAAATAGCTTTGATTTTTCTTCTGCCACAAATGGAGCAAGCCAAATACCAGCCTTATAGCCCTTTTCATGAATCTTTTTTACTATAGCCTCAAAGCCATTAGGGAATTTATTCTTATCGATATCTAGCCAGTCACCAACAAATGTTTCATAGCCATCATCGATTTGGAATAGATTAAATCTACTATCTAATCCTTCTAAATCTCTTAATATGATTTCTTCATTTATATTTTGGTAATAATTATACCAAGATGTATATCCAAATATCTTTTCTGAATACTTATATGGATATAATTCATATAAGCCATTTAGGCCTTCTTCATTATTATCGAATAATGAATAATCGAATAGAGTAAATTCCTCACCCTTCTTTAAATGTAATTTCTTAATATCAGAAACTACATTTATTTTTCTTTCTTTTCTTAATATTTCATATACTAAATATGCATTTCTAAAATTGTAATTATATGAAAAGAATTCCTTCTTACCCTTTATATAGAAAATATCATATCCATGTAGCTTATTAGTTGAATAATCATATGATAAAACATCTCCATATCTATCAAATGCGAATCTATTTAATAATAAATCTCTTGTTTTATCAAATGTATCATTCTTTTTAAATTTCTTAAAAAATCTTTTAGCTCTTCTTGCTATTTTTTCTTTTTCGTATAAATAGCATTCCTTAGTATCAGTCCATGACTGATAGCCATTTAAGAAGAATTTAGAATCATCACTAAATTCAATATCTAATGAATTAGAAGCATAATTTAATACTAAATCATTTAATGCTTTTACTGTGATTTTTTCTCTATGAGCAGATTTTTTTATTTCAATAATGATATTATTATCTGATTCAGATACATCATATTTTTTATCATTAATGATATAAGTCAAATTTAACATAGACTTATTCCTCCTTTTCTTCTGGAGTATCTTCCTTAGCCTCTTCCTTTACTTCTTGAGTTTCTTCAACGGCTTCTTCAGTCTTTACTTCTTCAACTGTTCCATTTTCAGCACTTACTGATTCTTCAATAGCATTAACCTCTGCCTCAGTTTCAAGACCAAGCTTTAAATGAGATTCTTCAATAGTCTTCATTACCTTCTTCTCATTATAGAAGAATAATATTAAAGCACCTAATAAACAGAATATTACAGCCGCGATAGCAACGATTGTTACACCTGTAGGTGATGCAGAAATGTCATTTGATGAAGGATCTACTGCCTCAGCACCAATAATTGCTAAAGATGTAAATACTAGCATAGCAATTGATTGACCAAGCTTCATAGCAAATGTACGAGCAGCGAAGAACATACCTTCTCTCTTTTCACCTGT
This sequence comes from Acholeplasmatales bacterium, assembly GCA_017449215.1. Taxonomy (GTDB): domain Bacteria; phylum Bacillota_I; class Bacilli_A; order Acholeplasmatales; family Anaeroplasmataceae; genus Anaeroplasma. The sequence continues at coordinate 58,444 of JAFSJY010000006.1, forward strand.
TACAATAGCATCCTCTTCAGCAACATCGGCAACGATTGCTTGAGGAATAATACCAAGTAATGCCATTGGGAATGCAGCTACAACAACGATTGCAATACCTACTGCATAGCTTAATCCAGATTCTTGACCCTTAGTAATTAAATAAGATAATGCAGTTATAACATATGCAAGTGCTAAGCCTAGGAAGCCTGCGATAACAAGCTTCTTCTTACCCCACTTAGAAACTAGCTTAGATACAATTGGGTAGAAGCATGCAGATAATACTGTCATACCACCTAAAAGATACATAGTCCAAGCCTCAGGTAAGCCAATAGTTAGCTTAACAAAGAATGGTAAGCCTGTTTGGAATAATGTTAAACCAATGAAATACATAACATCACTACCAGAGAACTTTAAGAAGTTCTTATTCTTAAATGTAGCCTTTAAAGACTTAAATGCGTTAGTCCCAGCTGGCTTAGCCTCTACGAAATCAGTTTCCTTTAGTAGGAATGTAGGAATAAGCATTGCGATACATGCTATAATAACTAGTGGAATGAAGCAAATTACATAGCTCCAATAATATCCAACACCAAAGCCTCTTACAACACCTGCAAATACGAATGGTAGGTAAGCAATTAATGTACCAGCAAAATATGTTAATGAAATATATGTAGATATATTCATTCTATCTTCTTGTGTTTTACCAAATTCAGAAATTAAAGCATTATATGGAGTACAATAAATAGTCATGAATGTATAGAATAATACAAGCATAATAGCAACCCAAGCAACGTTCCAGCCAGTTGGCTCAGTACCTCCTGTGAATAATGAAGGTGCCATAAATACTAAAATTGTAATTACTGCAAATGGAATAGCAGCGAACTTCATGAAAGGAATTCTTCTTCCCTTCTTATTCTTTGAATTATCACTTAGATTAGCGATTAATGGATCTGATACTGCATCCCATACTCTACATAGGGCAGTTATTAGTCCTAGGATTGTTAAGAATCCACCAATGATTAAGCCTGGTTTAATAATAGTATAGAAATCTAATTCTGTACCTGAGAAATAATTTAATGTATTTCCCGCTGAATCTACAGCCTTTGTTGGTAAATAAAAAGATACCAACCAAGCACTGATAATACCTCCTAGGATTGACCATCCTAGCTGACCAATAGCGAAAATCCACATTTGTTTTTTAGTAAGTCTCTTTGTGTTCATTTTTTCATTCCTCCTTATGCTTTAAGACTTTTTAAAATTATATCAACGAGATTTTTTATAACCTTTTTACCATCATATAAGTTATCTGATTTTAAGATAGATTTTTCTTTAGCTACCTTTTTACATAAATTTAAAAGTGCTAAGGTAGTTGAATAATAAAATGTATCTATATCATCAATCTTTATAATAGTCTTATCATTTAATCCCTTATTATAGCTTTTTAGGAATAATTCCTTATATGTATTTATTGAATCCTCATATTCATCATCTGGGCTTTTTGATTCTTGTTCTATATATGAATCAAAATCATTTAAGAACTTAAAATAATTAATATCCTTATCATATACATATAAATATATTTCATAAAATCTTTTAATTGCTTCAAAGCCTGTATCATTTTCATTTAATATGAAATAATCCTTAGTAACCTCTTCTGACATTGATGTAGCACAGGCTACCACTAGATTTATCTTCTTTTTAAAATATCTATAAACCGTGGCTTCACCAATATTAGCTTTTACTGCAATATTTTGAATTGTAACTGATGCGATAGAATTTTTTAAAAACAATTCCTTACTCACATCTATAAGCTTTTCTCTTGTTGACTCTTTTACTTTTCTCATATTTAATTCCTTTGATATAAATCGCTTTCATTTTGATAGTTTGTCTATCATTATGATAATTCATAATTAATATTATGTCAACGTAGCATAATAAAAAAACTGCGTTAATCAATATGATTACTGCAGTTTGTGGATTATCTTAATATGAAAGCCATGTAGGTTTATCTTCTACAATTTTTATTTCTTCTTTGGTAAAAGGATTAATAAAAGATAGATAATAGCTTGTTAGATGTAATTTATCTATATCATCATTACCATAAATTACATCTCCAAACAATGGATGATTTAAATAGCTTGATGTTAATCTTATTTGATGAGTTCTACCTGTTTCTAAGATGAATTCTACTAATGAATTACCATCTATTTCCTTTAATACCTTATAATTAGTGATAGATTCCTTACCATCACTAGCTATTATTCTTTTATAGTTATCTCCATCCTTTTTGATATTAAGGATAATTTTATCCTCCTTCTTATCAAAAATACCATGACAATATGCTAAATATTTTCTTGTAATATGCTCATGTGTTGGTTGTAATAATGATGCTGCGTAGGTGTTTTTAGCTATTAGTACTAATCCTTCTGTATCCTTATCTAATCTATTTAAAATAGATACATTAAGCTCATTATTATTTTCCTTTAAATAATATAGAGCCTCCTGATATAAGGATTTAGGATTACCCTTAGTTGGAATAGATAATAACCCACTTCTTTTAAATACTACAAGATAATTATCATCCTCATATCTTACATCTAGCTTAGATTCATATAATTCCCAATTAATTTCATTTTCTTTATTATAATGGATAGTTATAATATCTCCTTTTTTAACTAAAACAAATGTTTTAGTTTCTTCTCCATTTAAATAAATTGGACAATTATATCCCTTTATATGCTTATATAATTTTCTAGATACATGTGTTTTTAATTCCTCTGATAGTCTTATGCCATCATTATTTACAATAAATTCTAATTTCATACTTTAATTTTACCATATTTTTTTATTTTTACTTTTTTATATTTGCTATTTTTGATATAATTATTTATATAAAATTTCGATTTAAGGAGTTGATTTTATGGCTGATATTTTAGGCGAGGCTCAAAGATGTCTTAAATGTAAAAAACCAATGTGTAAGGATGGATGTCCTGTAGGTACTGATATTCCTACTATTATGCAAATGCTATTAGATGGTCATATGGATGAGGCAGGAGAAAAGCTATTTGAAAATAATCCATTAACAGCTTTATGCTCAAGAATTTGTCCTCATGAAAAAAATTGTATGGGTCATTGTGTATTAAATAGAAAAGGTACACCTATTAAATTTTATGAGGTTGAACAATATATTTCTACCTTCTTCTTAGAGAAGGCAACATTAAAGGCTTCTAAGCCAAATGGATATAGATTAGCAATCATTGGTGCTGGTCCTGCTGGTTTAACACTAGCTATCATTATGGCTAAAAAGGGCTATAAGGTTACAATCATTGATTCTAAGGATAAGATTGGTGGAGTATTAAGATATGGTATTCCTGAATTTAGATTACCAAAATCATTATTAGATCTTCTTTTAAAGAGAATGTATGAATTAGGTATTTTATTTAGACCTAATACATTAATTGGACCTTCAATTACAATTGATGATTTATTTAGAGATGGATATGACGCAATCTTCATTGGAACTGGTGTATGGAATCCTAATAGATTAAAGATTGCTGGTGAAACATTAGGTAATGTACATTTCGCAATTGATTATTTAAAGAATCCAGATTCTTATGATAATTTAGGTGACCATGTAAATATCATTGGTGCTGGTAATGTTGCGATGGATGCAGCTAGAACAATTTTAAGAAAGACACATGCTAAGGTTGATATTATCTTCTTCCGTGGGCATGAGGATGTAACAGCATTAAAGGAAGAATTAGATTTAGCTATGATTGATGGTGCTAAGATGAATTATTATCTAAACACAATCAAGATTGAAGATGATGGTATCATTGTAGAAAAGATTGAAAAGGTTGAGCATGAGGATGGTACAGTTGAATATGTAATTGATCATGACCATCCATTTAAGATGCCTTCTTCTGCAGTTATTATCGCAATTGGTCAAGGTGCTCAAACAAATATTGTTAAGAATACAAAGCAAATTGATACAAACCAAAAGGGCTTAATTGAGGCTGATAAGAAGGGTGCTACAACTAGACCTGGTGTATACGCAGCCGGAGATGTAGTATCTGGTGCTAGAACAGTTGTTGAAGCTGTTGCCGCTACTAAACTAGCCGCTGAAGAAATCGATAAGTACGTTAAAGAAAAGCATGGAATAAAAGAGTAAAAATAAAAATAGGCTGTAATAACTAGTTTTTGGATATTTATTCATTACCTAGTTAACAGCCGTTTTATTTTTCATATTTATGAATCCATATATTTTTTTCTTTTATTTATTTTCTTTTAATTTTATTTCACCTAAATAATTGACATCATCTATATAACATCCATTCATAAGCTCATAACATCTTTGCATATCATCAGTAATTTTTAGATATATCTTTGTACTTAAATTACTATCTATTATTGTTTCTAGATTAATATTATTATTTGTATCACTCAAGCTTTTTGTAATTTTAGCAACTGATTTACCATCATCAAAATATAATTGTGCTTTTAAATTTCTTGTGACCGGACTAAATCCCATATTAGCTATTTTTATATCTACAAATAATCTATTATTCTTAACTGAATAATCAAAGCTATCTACATATAATTTAAAACCCATATGATTAACCATATATGTATAGAATGATTGATTATTATATGTTTTATTTTTCCATGAAACAATTATTGAATCGTCCCATTCATAATTCAAATAAGTTAAATTAACTAAATTCATTTCCTTTATAACTTCATCATAAGAAAAATAATCTGTAGGCTCACCAATACATTCACCACCAAAGACAGTATTAAGCTTATTAATGAATTTAGTTTCTTTTTCTCTTGCTTCTAAAGTTTCATATGTACCAGTATCTAAATCAGTGCCGTAATATCCATCATTATATATTCCTAGACGATTATTATCATTATTATATTCTTCTAAATTCTCTATTGAATATCCCAAATATTTATATATAAATACAGGCTTTCTAGCTAAAATTGGAAGTGTTTCAACTTCCTTTAGCCAAGAATTTAATAATTCATTATATACATCTTGCTTATCTAATAATGATGTATGCATTTCACCCCATGGTCCTATAAGGCCACATTCAACAGCAATTATTAAATCTTTATAATCATTAATTACCTCAGCTAATCTTTTAATATGATTTTTTATCATATCTAATTGTGGTTCCATATTTGCGTTACCATGAAATTTGTCGTATGCAAATCTAATAATTAGTGAGCATTGATTAACTTTAGCTTGGGTAAAATAATAATTTAATAGCTCTAGTGCATCATCTGAAATATCATAATCATCTATACCATTAGTCACATTAGAGAAATCAGATAAATCTATTCTTAAATGATAAAATCCTCTGTACATAAAGTCATGATTTTCAGGTATTTCAGAATCTCTTTTTAATTCTATATATTTAGTGTTATAAAATCCCATTCCTGGATTTTTAACTTCAGTTGTTTTTATTTCATTATTAAATCCAGATAGTTCATAATCATCTGTTATATTACTAATTTTGTTTGTTTCATCAGATGCCTGAGGAACTTCAGATATTTCATCTAAACCATTATGGCACCCTAAAAGACAAAATGATGACAAAATAAGTGGTATCAAAAATTTCTTTTTCATTATATTTACTCTCCGTGAAATAATAATATTGAATTATATATTATATTTTTATACTACTTTTTAAATCTTATTAATTACACCACTAAATATAACTCTATCTCTTCTATCACTAATTAAATAGCCAAATGCTCTATCAACATTGAATTCTTCAATTACTTCAATTCTTTTATCTGGTGCAGCAGCACCTTCAGTTGCCACATAAGTCATAGCGGCACCAATTATACCCTTTCTATCTACTCCTAGCTTAGTAGTGTGAATTACTTGGCTACAAAATAAATCAGTATTAGAAATAGGTAAAAAATCAGCATTTGCGCTAAATACATCATTGATACCCTTTGCTTTTAAATTATTTACTAAATCATAGTTTGATTCAGCACTAAATTTAGGGAACCTATTAATTGTTTCATAAACATATTTTTCTTGATCATAATCAAAATAATCAGCATTTATAGCTTCATTAATATTTTTTTCATTAAATACTTCATTTATATTTTTACCGTCATTGGGAACAATGAATGTTAACTTATATCTATTATATGTAGAAACACACATTACTCTAACATCTGAATTAGAATAAATCTTTCCTTTTGTAGATTTAATCATAAATGAATCCTGTGTTGTAGTATTATCACTATTTTTAAAAGTCATTGGTGTTACACCTAGCTCATCACCAAATCTAAACCATGGATCATTTAAATATAATGTATTAACTAAAGCCATTTGTGTTTCAGAGCTAACATTAATTTCTTGATCAATTAAATCATGAGTATTTTCTTTAACATAATCAGAAATATATTCTCCTGCGGAGCTATTTTTAAAATCAATTTTAAATATATCAGCACAGGCATTCTTAGCAACAGCTTCTACTCCATCCTTTTTATAATCGAATTCATTATTTATCCAAATAGAATTGCATAGAATTTCTCTATAATCCTCTATATTATTATCATAATAATTAGATGTTATAAATAATTTCTTATAATTATTTTTTAAATCTTCTTCATTAGTATTTAAATATTTTAATATTTCATTTTGTGTATTTCCACTTGTAGATAATGATAGCATACTTAAAGCTGAATATACTGAAATAGGTGATATACAGGTATTTTTATTAGTTTCATTAGCTACTACGCTAATATTAGCCGCGAATTTATTATATGATTCATTAAATTCATCACTAGTTAAATACACTGCTTTATTAGGCGCATCTTCCTCTAATTCGTCACATTTACCAATTTTAGATACTGATACAAAACTACAGCTAGATAATAATAAGCATGAGCCTAATAATAAACCACCTAATGTAATTAATCTTTTCATTATTCGAATACCTCATAATTCTTTATAATTACTTTTTTTAATAACTCCATCTTATCTCCTGATAGCATTAAATTAACATATAAGTATGAGGCAAATGAATAATCATTATCCTCATGTATTAAGCTATTTAAATTCTTAGGATTATAAGATGTAGCTATCATCTTCATTAAGAATGGATTTAATTTATTTAATTCGATTAGGCTATCTATTGCCTTAGTCTCATTTTCTTCTAGCACATCGATATAAGCATTTACTAAATATCTTTGTGTATTATCCATACTTTTATTTCCAGCACATACCTTAGCATCATCATACATATTTAAATAAATATACAAATATGGAAGACTATCTAATATATTAAAATCATCATTAGGATTTAGTGCTAAAAGTCTTTCTCCTACCTTAGACGCATTATCTATATCCCATTGCTCTATAAAGTTAACATAGAGCTTTTTTATTGCCCATAGATACTGCTTAGCTTCATATCCTAATAAAAACATATCTACATCATATTCAGGATGATAGATATCCTTTTCTATTAATTCCTTATATTTTAAATTTAATTCATCTACTAGATAATCGCTAAAGAATACCTTATTAGTTTTATATGGTATTTTAAAACTTACATCCTTTATCAATGATAAATCTACCATATTATTTTTATTATTCTTTGCAGAATCAAATAATAATATTCTAGCAACTAAATTATCAGGACATATTTTACATGCCTTAATATAATTATTTATCTTAGCCTTTTTAGTAGATAATCCTTGAGCATATTCTGTATATTCTTCACTTAATAGCTCATTATCTACATTAGGTTCATCTATTAAATCAATGAATTCCTTAGCTGAATCATATCCAATTATTAAATTATTGTCCTTAACAAATTTCTCATATAATTTAATTTTCATAATAACTCCAAAAACTGTAAATATTATATCATTATCTAAAAAGAAAAAAAAGGAGTGTATATAATATACACTCCAATTTCACCCGAGTTTGCCTCCACTATCTACCTATAATATAAATTTTCGACAGTGATTTATATATTTTATATATAAGTTACTGTTTTTTTATTGACTAATCACTCAAAATATGTTATTATTTATGTAGTACATAAGTACAGTGATAGGGAGTGATATTGTGCATCTTGAAATTATGGATAATAACAATACTAAATATATTAGAGTAGCAAGGTCTTATCGTGAATTTTCTAAAGAGGAGAACAAATATAAGGTAAGAAAGAAAACTATTAACATAGG
>JAFSJY010000007.1 GCA_017449215.1 Acholeplasmatales bacterium
AAATGATAAATTAATTGCTAAGGTTAATATAACCGGAACTCACGTAAAAAGATAATATTTTAAAGGGGGATATAATCTTTTTAGATTATAGCAAGAAGTACTATGAAGAAGTTATTAATTGGTAATGCTGCTGTAGCTAGAGGAGCATATGAAGCAGGATGTAGTGTTGTTTCATCTTATCCTGGTACTCCATCAACTGAAATTACTGAATCAATGGTTGAGTATACTGATGTTAATGTTGAATGGGCTCCAAACGAAAAGGTAGCAGCAGAGGTTTCTATTGGTGCATCTATGGCAGGTGCTAGAGCAATGTCTTGTATGAAGCACGTTGGTTTAAATGTTATGGCTGACCCATTATTTACTGTTTCTTATATTGGTGTTAATGGTGGTCTAGTATTCTGTGTTGCAGATGATCCAGGTATGCATTCAAGCCAAAATGAGCAAGATTCACGTCATTATGCAAAGGCATCAAAGGTTTTAATGGTAGAACCATCAGATTCTAAGGAATGTAAGGATTATACAAAGTTAGCATTTGAGCTATCTGAGAAATTTGATTCACCAGTTATTTTAAGATTGTCTACAAGAGTATCTCATTCTCAAAGCTTAGTTGAGATTGAAGATAAGATTGATTATAAATTAAAGGATTATAACAAGGATATAGCTAAGAATGTTATGATGCCCGGTAATGCTATTAAGAAGCACGTTGTTGTAGAAAAGAGACATTTAGATGAGGTAGCATTTGCTAATGAAACTTCATTAAATACAATTGAAAACAACAATAAGAAGATTGGTGTTATTACAGCAGGTATATCTTATGTATATTCTAAGGAAGCATTAGGTAATGAGGTTGATTACTTAAAGCTTGGTATGGTCTATCCTTTACCAACTACTAAGATTATTGATTTCTGTAAGGCTCATGATAAGGTATTTATCATTGAGGAGCTAGATCCATTTATTGAAGAGCATGTAAGAGCATTAGGTGTTACTAATGTTATTGGTAAGGAAGCATTCACATTACTTGGTGAATATACTCCTAAGATGATTAAGAAGGCTGTATTAAATTTAGATGGACCTGAATTTAATGAGGTAGAAGAGGTTATTCCTATGAGACCTCCAGTTATGTGTCCTGGTTGTCCACATAGAGGAACATTCTATGTATTAAAGAAACTAGGCTTAACTGTATCAGGTGATATCGGATGCTATACATTAGGTGCTGTAGCTCCACTTCAATCAGTTGATTCAACTATTTGTATGGGTGCGTCTGTTTCTGCAGGCTTTGGTATGGCTAAGGCTCGTGGTAAGGAATTTAATAAGAAGCTTGTATCAGTTATTGGTGATTCAACATTCATCCATTCTGGTATTACAGGCTTAATTGATATAGTTTATAACAAGGGTTCTAATACAGTTATTATCTTAGATAACTCAATTACAGGTATGACTGGTCACCAGCAAAACCCTACAACTGGTAAGACTATTAGAATGGAAGAAACTTCACAGGTTAACTTAATTAAGCTAGCTGAGTCAGTTGGTGTTAAGAGAATTGTAGTTGCTGACCCATTTGATGTTAAGAACTTTGAAAAGGTTGTTAAGGCTGAGGTAGAGGCTGATGAGGTTTCTGTAATTATTGCTCAAAGACCTTGTGCATTATTAAAGGGCGTTAAATACATTGGTAAGTGCGAAGTATCAGATAAGTGTAAGAAGTGTAAGCAATGTATGAAGCTTGGTTGTCCTGCAATTTCATTAGTTGATGGAAATGTAGTAATTGATAAGAATCAATGTAATGGATGTGGATTATGTATTAATGTATGTCCATTTGATGCAATAGTTAAGGTTGGTGAGTAATATGAATATTATGATTGTTGGTGTCGGTGGACAAGGAACATTATTAGCATCAAGAATTCTTGGTAACATAGTTATCGAGGAAGGCTATGATGTTAAGGTATCAGAGGTTCATGGTATGAGCCAAAGAGGAGGATCTGTTGTTACCTATGTTAAGTTTGGTGAGAAGGTTTATTCTCCAATTATTGACAAGGGTGAGGCAGATATTATCCTAGCATTTGAAATGCTAGAGGCATATAGAGCTCTTCCATATTTAAAGAAGGGTGGAAAGATTATTGTTAATAATCAAGAAATGAATCCTATGCCTGTCATTATTGGTGCTATGGAATATCCTAAGGATATTAAGAATAAATTAGAGCAAAAAGTTAACTTAGAATGCGTTGAAGCTTTAAAGCTAGCTAAGGAAGCTGGTAATATTAAGACAGTAAATGTTGTATTAATCGGTGTATTAGCTAAAAGTACTAATATAGCTTATGAGAAGTGGATTGAGATTTTAAAATCTACAGTACCCGCTAAGCTATTAGACGTAAACTTAAAGGCATTTGATTTAGGATATAACTTAAAGTAGTTATACAAGGAGAGAATTATTATGTATTTCCAAAAAGATTTCGAATGTATGTCTAAAGAGGATATCAAAAGAGTACAAAGCGAAAAATTAGTAAAGCAAGTAAAATATGTTTATGATAATGTAGAATGTTATAGAAAAAGAATGGATGAGGCAGGTGTTAAGCCCGAGGATATCAAGAGTATTGATGATATAACTAAATTACCATTTACTTATAAATCAGACTTAAGAGATTATTATCCTTATGGCTTATTCGCAAAGCCATTAAGTGAAATAGTAGAACTACATGCATCTTCAGGTACAACTGGTAAAAGAATAGTTGTAGGTTATACTAAAAATGACTTAGATATGTGGGCATCATGCGCTGCACGTATGCTATCTGCAATTGGTGCTACAAAAGAAGATATTATTCAAATTTCGTATGGCTATGGCCTATTTACTGGAGGCTTTGGTTTACATTATGGAGCTGAAAAGCTTGGATTAACTGTAATTCCTATTTCATCTGGTAATACAGAACGTCAAATTGAAACTATGATTGATTTTAAGGCAACTATCCTAGCATGTACTCCATCTTATGCAATGTATTTAGCAGAAACTGCTGAAAAGATGGGTGTTGTTGATAAGCTATCATTAAAGGCTGGTATCTTTGGTGCTGAGCCTTGGACAGAGGAAATGAGAAAGCAAATTGAAGAAAAGCTTCATATTAAGGCATATGATATTTATGGTTTAACTGAAATTGTGGGTCCTGGTGTTGCTTATGAATGTGATGCTCAGGGTGGAATGCATGTTAATGAGGACCATTTCATCCTAGAAAGAATTGACCCAGAAACATTAGAGCCTATAACTGATCCAAATAAGCTTGGTGAAATTGTATTTAGTACTATTGATAGAGAGGGTGCTCCTTTATTAAGATATAGAACTAGAGATTTAGGAACAATTAATCCAACACCATGTAAATGTGGTAGAACATTTGTTAGATTAAGTAAGCCTCAGGGTAGATCTGATGATATGCTAATCATTAGAGGTGTAAATGTATTCCCATCTCAAATCGAAGAGGTATTATTAAAGAATCCAGAGGGTATTACAGCAAATTATCAAATTGTTGTAGATAGAGTAAATAATACAGATACATTAGATTTATATGTTGAAATGAATCCTGATTTATTCGCTGATGATATGGCTTCAATCGAAAGATTACAAAAGCAATTAGTAGATAAATTAAGAAATGTATTAGGTATTGGTGCAAAGGTAACATTAGTTAACCCTAATTCTATAGCTAGAAGTGAGGGTAAGGCTAAGAGAGTAATAGATAAGAGAAAATTAGTGTAGGAGGAATAAATATGATAGTAAAGCAGCTTTCAATTTTTATTGAAAATAAAGCAGGTTCTGTTGGTTATATAACAAATCTTTTAGGTAGCAATAATATTAATATTCGTTCACTTCAAATTGCTGATTCAACTGATTTCGGTATCTTAAGACTTATTGTAGATAATGGCACTAAAGCCTTAGAATTAGTTAAGGAAAATGGTTATACAGCAAAGCTAACTGATGTTATTAGTGTTGTAGTACCAGATAAGCCTAATGGATTAAACGATTTATTAAAGATATTAACTGATAATAACGTAGAAATTAGCTATTTATATGTATTTATCGGTAAGAATAATTTAGGTGCTGAGGCAATCCTAAAGACACCTGATATCGAAGCTGTAGAGGCATTATTACTAAATAATTATTATTAGAATTATGACTCTATAAATTAAATAAAGCGTAAATAAGAATAGTAAAAATAGATGATTTTTTTAGAGAGATATTGGTTGGTGTGAAATATCATAATTATTATTTTGAATACACTTATTAGCTTCTTATTGAAATAATAGTAGGTAAGACGGGTTCGACCGTTATATCGATTAGAGGTTTTAGCTTTTGCTAGAATAAAAAAAGGTGGTACCACGGTTAAAAATCGTCCTTTACTTAGGGCGGTTTTTATTTTGGTCTAAAATTAAGGAGAAAAAATGTTATGACAATTATTGATTTTTTAGAGGATAATGTAAAAAAATATGGTGAAGAAGAGGCTTTAGTTGAAATAAATCCTCAAAAGAAGCCTGAGCATTATCGTACATGGAGAGAATTTAGCCTAGTTGAGCCTGGCTTAGCTAAGGAATATAGAAGAAGTATTACTTGGAATCAATTTGAAATAACTTCAAATAAGGTGGCAAATCTTCTATTGAGCAAAGGAATTAAAAAGGGCGATAAGGTAGCAATTCTTTTAATGAATTGCTTAGAATGGCTACCTATCTATTTTGGTATTTTAAAGACTGGTGCTTTAGCAGTACCTATGAATTATAGATATACTACTGATGAAATTAAATATTGTTTAGACTTAGCTGATTGCTCATGCTTAATCTTTGGCGATGAATTCATTGGTAGAGTTGAGCCAATTGCTGACCATACACCTAATGTAAAGACTTTAATCTTTGTAGGTGATAGTGAGGTTCCTTTCGCAGATATTTATAAGGATATTATTGATTTATATTCTGAAAAGAAGCCTAATATTAAATTAGATGAAAATGATGAGGCTGCAATTTATTTCTCAAGTGGAACTACAGGATTCCCTAAGGCAATCCTACATTTACATAAGGCTTTAGTTTCATCTTGTAGAACTGAGCAAAACCATCATGGACAGAAGCATGGTGATGTATTCTTATGTATTCCACCACTATATCATACTGGAGCTAAGATGCACTGGTTTGGTTCATTATTATCTGGTTCAAAGGGTGTATTATTAAGAGGAATTAAGCCTGAATGGATCTTTGAAGCAGTAAGTGATGAAAATTGTAGTATTGTTTGGTTATTAGTACCTTGGGCACAGGATATCCTAGATTCTATTGATAGAGGAGATATTAAGCTTGAGGATTATAAGCTTGATCAGTGGAGACTAATGCACATTGGCGCTCAGCCAGTACCACCAAGCCTAGTTCAAAGATGGTTAAAGGTATTCCCTCACCATCAATACGATACTAACTATGGCTTATCAGAGTCTATCGGACCTGGTTGTGTTCATTTAGGTGTTGAAAATGTAGACCATGTTGGAGCTATCGGAAAGCCTGGCTATTTATGGGAGGCTAAGATTATGGATGGCGACAAGGAGGTTACAGAGCCTGAAGAGGTTGGTGAGCTTTGTGTTAAGGGCCCTGGTGTAATGATTTGTTATTACAAGAATAAGGAAGCTACTGATGAGGTATTAAAGGATGGCTGGCTATATACAGGTGATATGGCTAAGCGTGATAAGGATGGCTTCATTTATTTAGTTGATAGAAAGAAGGATGTAATTATCACTGGTGGTGAGAATTTATATCCAGTACAAATTGAAGATTTCATTAGAAAGCATGATAAGGTAAAGGATGTTGCTGTTATTGGTCTTCCTGATGAAAGATTAGGTGAAATTGCATTTGCGATTGTAGAGCCTAAGGATGGAGTAAAATTAACTGAAGAGGAAATAGAAAAATTCACTTTTGATTTACCTAGATATAAGAGACCTAGAAAGATTGTTATAGCTAGTGTACCTAGAAACGCTACTGGTAAGATTGAAAAACCAAAGCTAAGAGAAAAATATATTGGAAAGTCATTAGTACAAATTCAAATAGAAAAGTAGGAGTAAATTAAAAATGGATTTATTTGTTAAAATTTTATTTATTGCGCTGTTCTTCGCAGCAACAATCTTTATTGGCTTTTATTGTAGAAAGAAGGCTACTAATTCAAATGATTTCGTATTAGGTGGTAGAAATGTTGGCCCTTGGCTTTCAGCCTTTGCATATGGTACATCATATTTTTCTGCTGTTATCTTTATTGGCTATGCTGGCTCATTTGGTGTAGCATTTGGTGTATCAGCATTCTGGATTGGTATAGGTAATGCATTAATTGGTTCTTGGCTTGCTTGGGTATTATTAGGTAGAAAGACAAGAATAATGACTCAAAGCCTTAATTCATCTACAATGCCAGATTTCTTTGCAAAAAGATTTAATTCTGAGGGATTAAGAATATTTGCAGCTATCATTATATTTATCTTCTTAATTCCATATACAGCTGCTTTATATAATGGATTATCTTATTTATTTAATGTAACATTCTCTGCATCTGTTCCTTATTGGGTATGGATTCTAATTATTTCAGTTGCGACTGGATTATATGTAATTATCGGTGGTTTAATGTCAACTGCACTTAATTCATTTGTACAAGGATTAATTATGCTAGTTGGTATCGCACTTGTAATTATCTTTGCTTTAAATATAAATGGTGGCCTAATGGGATCATTTGAGGCTTTAGCTGAAAAGGGATGGCAATTTACATCATTATTTGGACCAGACCCAGTACATTTAATATTTGTAGTTTTATTAACATCATTAGGATGCTGGGGCTTACCTCAAATGGTTGGTAAATTCTATTCAATTAAGAATGAAAACCAAATTAGAAAGGGCTCAGTAATTTCTACAGCATTCGCAATTATAGTTGCGGGCGGATGCTATTTCTTAGGTGGATTTGGTTTACTATTCCTAAATGCAGATAAATCGAATACTAAAACAATCATTCCAGATATGGTAGCACAATTACCTGTAGTAATAGTTGCTATTGTATTAGTATTAGTTTTAGCAGCTTCAATGTCTACATTATCAGGACTTGTTCATACAAGTGCTTCTACAGTAACATTTGATTTATTAGATAGAAAAAAGAAAATGCCTGAAAAGAAGAAGATGACTTGGTTAAGAATATTAGTAGTAGCATTTATTATAGTATCTGCTGGTCTTGCAATATTCCAAGTATATGGACCTGCTAATTTAACTAAGGATATTGCTTCACTTATGGGTATTTCTTGGGGTGCTATTTCAGGTGCATTCATTGGACCATTCTTCTTTGGATTATATTGGAAGAAGACAACAAAGGCATCAGTATATGCTTCATTCATTTCTGGTATTGTCATTTCTGTTGTAGGCTTAGCATTAAGTATGGGTGGTGTTGATGCTAAGATTCAATCAGAAAGTGCTGGATTCACTATCCGCTGGTTTGATTTTGCAGATTCAATCTATATGGGTGTTTTAGCAATGATATTAAGCTTTATCATTGTTCCAGTTGTATCTTCATTTACTAATAAGCCAGAAAATGTTGATGAAATCTTTAAGTGCTATTCTCATAAGGTTATAGTAACAAGTGATGTTGCTTTAACTGAGGATTTAAAGAAGGAAGAGCCAACTGAAGAAGAATCAAAGGAAGAAAATGAAGAAGTAAAGAATGATGATTATGAGCCACTAGTTGAAGCAACTAATGAATCAGTAGTCATTCATGTAAATAACGAATAACAAAATGAGCTGTGTTTACAGCTCTTTTTTGATACCTAAAATTATGTTATTATAGAAGAATAGGGGATGATAAAAAATGAAGAAAATATTTATGTTAATGTTAATATTCATATTATCTTTATTTTTAGTATGTTGTGATAATGATATGGCTGGCCCTAATAATGAAGAAATTCCAGCAGAAACAAAGGATAATGAAAAAGACGATGAGATAATACCGCCTGACGAAAAAAACGAAAATACGCCTGAAATTATCGATTATAGCTATGCTATATTTGTATCACCTAATGGAAACGGAGATGGATCTATTGATAATCCATGCTCATTAAAGGGTGGAATAAATAGATTATGTAGTAATAAGAATGAAGTATATTTATATGAGGGTACATATAATTTAACTGAGCCAATTATTTTAAATAGTGAGGCTAGAAGTGATTTATATTATAAAATTTCATCATTTGAGGATGATAAGGTAATATTAGATTTCGGTAAGGATTATAGAAAGAATCCTGAGGTAACAGGAAAATATAATTCTGAAAAGTCTAAGGGAATTGTTATTAAAGGTAAGTATTATTATATCGAAGGATTAACAATAACTAATTGTGGAGCTTCAGGTATTCATATATCAGGAAGCTACAATAAGGTAGAAAATTGTATACTGGCATATAATGGGAATACTGGCTTAAGTATATCATCATCTAGCTCTAATCCTAAGGATACATGGGCACATGATAATTTAGTATTAAATTGTACATCATATGGAAGCTATGATTGGGATAGATTAGATTTAGAAAATCAAGGTGAGGATGCAGATGGATTCGGATGTAAGATGACATCAGGACCTAATAATGTATTTGATGGATGTATTTCATATAATAATTCAGATGATGGTTGGGATTTATTTACTAAGCAATTAACAGGAAAAATAGGTAGTGTAACAATAAAAAATTGTGTAGCATTTAATAATGGTTATTCCATAACAGGAGAGGATTTAAAAAACGGTAATGGCTTTAAACTTGGTGGAAGAGCAATAGAGGTAGACCACTTTGTATCTAATTCGATTGCATTTAATAATAAAATGAATGGATTTGATGATAATTCAAATCCAGGAACAATCACATTAAAGAATTGTACCGGTTATAATAATGGAAGTAGAAATTTCGCAATGGGAAGATTCTTAGAGGATGAAAACACATATACATCAACATGGTATGAGGGAGATCAATTAATGGGACCTATTGAAAATGTTCCTAAATCTCATAATGTATTTGAAAATATTATTTCATATAATGGTAAGGTAACTGATAGTTATTCAGGAACTGCTAATAATTGTTATTTTTACACTACAAGTAATAAGTATTATTTTATAATGTCAGGGTTATGTAACTCTAAATATACTAAAGGAAGCTTAACAAATATATTTAATCCTTTTAAGAAAGAAGAAATAGATTTAAGTGATTTAGATAATATCCATTATCTATATAGAAATAAAGACCATACAGTTAATTTAAATGGATTCCTAAGTATAAAGGATAATTATACATTTGGAGCAAGCTTATAAAAAAATAAGGAACATTTTCGGTTCCTTATTTTTGATTTTCATCAAGTCTATGATTTAATTGGTTAGCAGCGAAATATAATAATACTAAATCTGAATCCTGCCACATTCTTGATATACTATTTTCAATTACAACAAAGAAGCCATGATTAGCAACCTTCGTAATAACAAATGCTAGAATTGTATTTTCCTCAATAAAGTCAGCTGTCTCTGGATGTAATGAAATTGTTTCTACCATATCAGAAACTGCTAAATAATTATGATCACCTAATATATTTTTATGATATTATATGAATCATATTGATCATAATGATAATATTGTGTTTTATTTCCAACCTGAATATAATTATCATCATTTACATAAATTATGTTATATGGATGTAATATTCTATATAAGTAATCAACTAAATTAGTTCTAACAAGCTCAATATTAGTTTCATTACAAATTGATTCAATTCTTTCAAGCTTTTCTATTAGGCTCTTGCCTTCTCTTTCCTTAACAATGATATCCTTATGCTTTTCATGAACATAAATGATATAGCAGTTTCTACCTTTAGATTTACCTCTATATAATGCTTTATCCATCTTTAAGAATAAATCATCATAATCTAAAGCATTAGTTGGGAATGAAGCAGAACCAACAGTAGCGGTAACAAATATTTTATTATTTTCAATCATTAATACTCTTCTTAATGGTCCTTCGTTATAATAGAAGTTATCAAAGAAATCATGAATTGTATTATATTCTGTTGATTTTAAGTAAATGACAATAAATTCATCTCCACCAAACCTACCTACTAATCCATCATTACCAACAATTTTTTGAATGCCATCAGCTGTCTTTTGAAGACATAAATCTCCTACATGATGGCCATAATTATCATTTATAGATTTAAAATTATCTAAATCAATCATAACCATAGTAAATGGTGTATTGTTATTAACTAAGCTTTTAGCAAATTCTAATATATATTGTCTTGATACAACACCAGTTAATGAGTCTAATACAAAGTTTGTATCTGCCGTCTCAAAGTATTTATATTTCTTTAAATCTTCAATTTTATACATAATAGCACCTCCTATTATTGATAAAATTCTTTTAATTAATATAAATATTCTGCTAATTAATATAAATATTTTACAACTTTTTGGTCAAAAACGCAATATTTGACCTATTATCTTATATTTGTAAAACGTTTGCCTATATAATTTTATATAATATTTTAGAATTAAAAAAATAAAAAAATATTTAAAAAATACGCCTGTTTTGGTAAAATAAATACGTTGTATTTTGTAATAATGTATTCTATGAGAAGGTGCTTTATATGGATAAAAAAACTTTGTTATTATGGATGTGTATATTAACAGCATTGGCAGGAGTAATTAATGCTATATCAATATTTGGTTATAATGGAACGACAGTATCTCATTTAACTGGATTAGTATCTAAGGTAGCTATTAATTTATCTAATGGAGACTTTACTGGTCTTTGGGAGGTATTGAGAGTAATACTTGCATTCTTCGCAGGTGCTGTTTTATCAGGATTTATTACAGGAGAAAGAGCATTCTATTTAAAGAAAAGATATGGATTTATAATTATTACAATTGGTGTATTAATTATCATTCCTTATTTCTTATCAATTAAATATAGTGTAATATTATTTGCTTTTATTATGGGCTTACAAAATGGTATGGTAGTATCATTTAAGGGTATCGTAGTTAGAATGACTCATATGTCAGGTAATATTACTGATTTAGGTGTTTATGTTGGTTATAAGCTTAGAGGTAATAAGAATGAAAAATATATTACTGGCTTAATTCCATTAGTTGCTATAATAAGCTTTACAGTTGGTGGAGTTATTGGTGTATTATTGTATGGAGTTATTGGTAATGCTATATTCTTAATCTCTGCAGGAGTTTATATTTTATTAGGTGTATTCTATTTCGTTTTAAGATATAGATGTACTGATAAGAATTTCAATGGTATTCCTGATGAATTAGAAGATAATTTAGCAGAAGAAGAGTCAAAATAGAAATAAAAAAAATAATGGCTACATTGTAAAAAAACAGTGTAGCCATTTTTAAATACTTATGATTCAATTTCTTGTTCGATTTTAGCTGTTTGTTCTTGATCAACGCTAACTACTTGGTTTTGCTCAATAGAATCTAACTCATCCCAAGTTGGTTCATTATCCTCATCCTTAGATAAGTCTATACCACGTTTAGATTTTTTCATGTATAGATTAATAAAGAATCCTGAAGAGAATACTAATACAGTTACTAACCAACCAGCAATTATTTCGGCTGCTAGGTTATAGTCTGTGTTATATCTAAATCCATTCTTAATTAAAACAATTATTTGCCATATTAATAGGAATGCTAGCGCAAGAGGTGCTAAGAACTTAATTGATGTTTCAAACCACCATCTTGGCATCTTAAACTTATTAGTATTTTTATTTATTTCATTAAGAACCTTTTTCGGTTTAAAGAACCATCCTACTAAGATTGTTTCTAATATACCTATTATGATTAATGTATATTGGTTTGTCCAGTTATCAACTATATCTAAGTATCCAACACCGGCCCCTGTAATATATACTATTGAAATTGCTCCGGCGATTATGGCAATGATAAGTGTTGTTTTCTTTTTAGGTGTCTTAAATTTATCTGATACTGATGTAGCTATTCCCTCTAATATAGAGAATGCAGAATCAATTGCTAGGGTACATAGCATGAAATAGAATACAAAGCCGAAGATAGCATTTAATGCACCAACAGAAGTTAAATTAACTATAGCAGTTGGATAAATGATATAAGCTGTAGCGATACCTGATGCACTCATATCACCAACAGTTTGACCTGTTTGATACATTGTTGTAAATAATACGATACCTGCTAATACAGAAATAGCTAAATCGCTAAATGCAATAATAATTGAATCAACAGCTATGTTTGAATCGTCCTTTAAATAAGAACCATATGCAAACATAATAGCCATCATTATTGATAGACTATAGAATGACTGTCCCATAGCATTAACCCATAATTCAGCATTTCCAAATGCCTTCCAATCAGGAACGAATAATGCAGATAATGCTTCACCTAGATGTGGGTTATTTATAAATCCCTTTACAGCTAATATTAATAACATAATAACAGGAATAAATACTGTATATTTAACAACCTTACTTACCTGTGCAGCACCATTTCTAATACATCCGTAAATAAATCCCCAAGCTATTACAACACATATTAATAATAATATTTTGATGTTTCCGCCTTCACCTAAAAATGAAGTTTTGAATGTAGCACCTATACTATCCATCCATAAAGTAGAAGCAGTTTCTGATGTTGAATTTGTTGTTGCAAACTTATATGCTACAAAGCACATTAGAATACACCAAGCAAATACTACTGCATAATAAGTTAAAATAACAAATGCGTTAGCAACAGAAGCCCAACCAATTGGTTCAGCCTTTTTATGTATAAATCGCATTGATTTAGGTGCTCCACCTTTAGCCTTTCTACCAATAGCTGTTTCCATCATTAATAATGGAATACCTAATAAAACCATACATATTATATATGCAAATAAAAATGCGCCACCACCAAATTTGGCACATAAACCAGGAAATCTCCATGCATTTCCTAAACCTACTGCGGAACCGATAGAAGCTAAAATGAAAGCTCCTCTATTCGTCCATTTATCTCGCATTTTGATCCACTCCCTCTCAAACATTAAAGATTATATCATAATGTTAAACTATAGTACCAATTTTAAAATAAATAACAAAAATATGGTAATTTGTTATATAAATTTATCTAAAAAAGCACAATTAACGAATATAATTCGAAAGAGGGGGTTGATTTTAAAAAATGTTGTGATACAATGAAAGTATAAACAAAATAATAGTCAATATTACAAGGGCGTATATTCAAAGATACGTCTTTTTTTGTTTATATAAGGATGGTGATACAATGAAACATGGAAAGTTATTAGAAGAATTAGATGAGGTTATCGATTTTATCGAAACTAAAAGTCCAAAGAGATTATCTAAGGAAAAGAAAAATCAAATGGTTAAGGACACATTAAAAAACTTTAATGAGTATGTATCTCCTGGATGGTTAAAATATAGAAAGAGTGTATCTACAGATGATGCCTTAGGAGCTATCCTAGAGTGGACAGATGAGAACCAATATGTATATGGCTTAAAGGGTGAAAAATTTATTGATTGTCTAGGTGGCTTTGGTATTTATACATGTGGTCATAGAAATGAAGAAATCTTAGAGGTTGTAAGAGCACAGCTTGAGCATCAAGCATTACACTCTCAGGAGCTATTAGATCCATTGAGAGGATATTTAGCTAAGGCCGTTGCGGAAATCACTCCTGGTGATTTACAATATTGTTTCTTCACAAATGGTGGTGCTGAGGCAGTAGAAATGGCATTAAAGCTTGCAAGAATCGCAACTGGAGGCAGATGGTACATTTCTACAGTTCATGCCTTCCATGGTAAATCTATGGGCGCTGTATCAGTAGGTGGTAAGAGTACATATAGAGTACCATATGCTCCAATGGTTCAACAGGTAGTCCATGTTGAATATGGAGTTGCAGAAGATATTAGAAAGGCAATCTATAATTTAATTGAGGTTGGCGAAAAGCCAGCTGCGGTAATATTAGAGCCAATTCAAGGTGAGGCCGGGGTTATTGTTCCACCAGATGGATATTTAACTGAGGTTAGAAAAATCTGTGATGAAACTGGAGTTGCTTTAATATTTGATGAAATTCAAACAGGTATGGGTAGAACCGGTACAATGTGGAGATGTGAGGCAGAAGGTGTAACACCAGATATTATGACATTTGGTAAGGCCTTTGGTGGAGGTATAATGCCTATTACTGGTATTATTTGTAGACCTCATATGTGGACTAAGCAATTAGTAGATAATCCATGGTTATTAGGCTCACCTACATTTGGTGGTAACCCACTTGCATGTAGTGCAGCTTTAGCTACAATTAGATATATGCTAAAAAATGATGTTCCAGGTCAATGTAAGAAAAAGGGTGTATTACTAAAATCTGGTTTATTAGAATTAGCTAAGAAATATCCAGAAATTATCGAAGAGGTTAGAGGAGTAGGCTTAATGCTTGCTGTTGAATTTAGAGATACTAAGTATGGATATCAGGTATCAAAAGGATTATTTAAAAGAAGAGTATTAATTGCCGGTACCTTAGTTAATGCTAAGACTATTAGATTTGAGCCTTCTGTATTAATAACAGAGGATGATATTAAGGCAGTTATTGAAAAAATGGATTTAGCTTTGGATTGTACAAAGCATGTATTTAATCTTTAATTACGATGGCGTAAGATAAAAATTACGCCATTATTTTTTGGAGGGAAAAGTATGGAATGGATGATGTATATAAATGGTAATTGGACTAAGGGTGAAAAGGCAAAAACATTTGAAACATTGAATCCATATGATGGATCACATTTAGCTGATATTTATGAATCATCGGAAAATGATGCATTAGAAGCTATTAAGGCAGCAAAATATTCTTTTTATATTGATAGAAGCTGGCGCGATATGGATTCACAAACAAGAGGGGATATCTTATTAAGGGTTGCAGATATATTAGAAAGCAGAAAGGAAGAATTTGCAAGATTAGAAGTATTAGATAATGGAAAACCACTAAGAGAGGCAGAATGTGATGTAGATGATGCTGTTCATAATTTTAGATATTATGCATCATTAATTAAAACTCCTTATGGTGGAGTTTATGATGTAAATGAAGGATTTGGTAAGATGCATTCATATACAGTTCATGAGCCAACGGGAGTATGTGCATTAATTACACCATGGAATTATCCATTATTAATGGGTGTATGGAAGCTAGCGCCAGCATTAGCTGCCGGAAATAGCGTAATCTATAAGCCATCACCATATTGTGTTTTATCAAGTATTAAATTATTTGAAATATTTGATGAGGTTGGTATTCCTAAGGGAGCCTGTAATTTATTGATTGGTGGAGCCGAGGTTGGAAATATATTATCAGGATCTATGGATGTTGATATGATTACATTTACAGGTTCAACTAAGGCTGGACAGGCAGTAATGAGAAATGCGGCATCAAATGTTAAGAAGATTGGACTTGAATTAGGTGGTAAATCACCAAATGTCATTTTTAAGGATGCAGATTTAGAAGGTGCCGTTGAATGGGCAATGCTTGGTATATTTTTAAATCAAGGTCAAATATGTAGTGCTGGTTCAAGAATTCTAGTTGAGGAATCTTTCCACGACGAATTCGTAAAAAGATTAGTAGAAAGAGCTAACAATATTACTATAGGTAATCCTTTAAATAATCCTGATATGGGACCTATTGTTAATGAAATACAAATGAATAGAGTATTAGATTATATTGAAATAGGTAAAAAGGAAGGTGCTAAATGTATTTGTGGTGGATATAGATATCTTGAAGGTGAATGTAAGAATGGGTATTTTATTAAGCCAACTATCTTTGATGAATGTAGTAGTGATATGAGAATTGTTAAGGAAGAAATATTTGGGCCTGTTGTAACTATTCAAACATTTAAAACAGAAAAAGAGGCTATAGAAATGTCTAATGATTCACCATATGGATTAGCTGGTGCTGTATTTACATCAGATGGTTCTAAGGCCTTAAGAGTAATAAAAGAAATAAGAGCTGGTATTACTTGGATTAATTGCTATAACCCTTGCTTCAATGAAGCTCCTTGGGGTGGATATAAAATGAGTGGTATCGGAAGAGAGCTTGGTGTTAAGGGCTTAGAGGAATATCAAGAAATAAAGCAAATTAATATTAATTTAAATCCAGGTGTAGTTGGTTGGTATAACAATTAGGGGGGAGTTTATATGTTAAAAGATGATTTACCAAAAATAATAACAGATAAATTACCAGGACCTAAAGCATCTTTGGTAATTGAAAATAGAAAGAAATATATTCCTAATGCTATAGGATGTGTGTATCCTATAGTTATTAAAAGAGCAGAGGGGGCTATTGTAGAGGATATAGATGGTAATAAGTTTTTAGATTTTATTGGTGGCGTTGGTGTATTAAATATTGGATATAGTCATCCTGAAGTTATTGAAGTAGTGAAGGAACAATCAGAAAAGTATTTTCATGCAATGTTTAATACAATGACACATGAGGGCTATGTTAACTTAGCTAAGAAATTATGTAGCATAGCTCCAGTACGAGGTAATGATAAAAAAGCATATTTTGCTAACTCAGGAGCTGAAGCAGATGAAAATGCAGTTAAGATAGCTAAGGCTTATACAAAAAGACCTAATATAATTGTTTTTTCAGGAGCCTTCCATGGAAGAACTCATTACACAATGGCAATGACATCAAAAAAGGCATATGCCAAAGGAATGGGTCCTTTAGCTGATGGAGTTTTTAGAGCAAAATTTCCATATTACTATAGAACTCCAAAGGATATCAAGGAAGAAGATTATTTAGACTATTACATGAGTAGTATTTATGATGTATTTGAAGAATGTGCAGATCCATCAACTATAGCTGCAATAGTAGTAGAGCCTTTGCAAGGAGAGGGTGGATTTATTCCTGCCCCTATTGAATGGGTAAAGGCAGTAAGAGCACTTTGTGATAAATATGGAATTTTATTAATCGCTGATGAGGTTCAATCTGGTATTTGTAGAACAGGTAGAATGTATTGCACAGATTATTGGAAGGATGAAGGAATTGAACCAGACATTTTAACATCTGCAAAATCGATAGCGGCAGGTATTCCACTTTCTGCAATTATTGCATCAAAAGAAATAATGGATTCAGTAGAACCAGGTGTAATAGGAGGAACATTTGGTGGTAATCCTCTTGCTTGTAGTGCTGCATTAAAGGTTATTGAAATAATGGAAAGAGATAACTATGAAAAAAGAAGTAAAGAAATTGGAGAAATTGTAAGAAAAAGATATAAAGAAATGCAGGATAAATATGATGTCATAGGTGATGTTAGAGGAATAGGTGCTATGATAGGTATTGAATTCGTTAAGGATAAGAAGACAAAGGAACCGGCACCAGAATTAACTAAGCGAATTATATTAGAATGTGCTAATAATGGATTATTAGTAGAAGGTGCTGGTACATATAATAATGTAATCAGATTCCTAGCTCCATTAGTAATTACAAATGAGCAGTTATATGCTGGATTAGACATTATAGAAAATGTAATTAAAGCATGTATAAAATAGTATAGAGATAGCAGGATAAAAATCCTGCTTTATTTTTTTCTATATACATGCTATAACCGGAGTTTGCCTAAATATTAGATATCGAAATAAAAAATAGCACGTAATAGGGCCGTCATTTGCTCATGCGTGCTATTTTTAGTCTTTATTTTATGTACTACATTTATGTACTA
>JAFSJY010000008.1 GCA_017449215.1 Acholeplasmatales bacterium
AACATAATCGCAATATGGTAAGCTCCTAATAATCCTCCAACCATTACCATTGCTTGAATTACTCCATAAGCTAAACTCCTATGATCTAATCCAGTAGCATTTGCTATTAAACCATTAATGCTATTCATTAAAGCTAAGCCGATGCTAAATGATGCTCAACCAATAACAATGCTAAACATTTTAGCTACAATCAATTTGATTGAGTTATTGAATTTAGCACCATCATCTTTAATTCCTGCCATTGCTGCTACAATACTAAACACTGCTAATACTGCAAGTTCTACTAACCTTCTTGCTGCCATTAAACCAAATAATCCAGTAACAAATATGCTACCAGCAATAATAATAAAACCAACTCCAACATTGATTAAACTTACACCTTTTGACATATTTCATCAACCCATTCAGTTGTTATCATTATTACCAGTTACTAATTGGTAAATTTGCACTACAAGACTATAAGTATTTTGTGTTTGTGGATCAATTCCACATGCAACAAAATTTAAATAGCATTGCTTATCAATATCAAATACTAAATCATATCATTTACCACCTTGCATCATAATGGTTAATAATGATTTATCTTTTTCAGTATCAACTCATAATGAATTGAAATCTTTTCAAATATTATTATTTAGTGTGTTTAAAATAGTTTCTACAGTAATATCATGCGGTAGACCACTAATATCATAAACTTTAATGGTGTTTGTTATTGCACTTGGCAAATAACTCTTAGCATCTTTAAAAATACTATTTGTATTTTCAATAACACTATTTCAACTTGTTTGGAAATTCATTAATTTAACAATAACCTCATTCATTTTGGTACTTGTACCACTATCTACTTTTACAGCACCATTAACTCAATGCGATGGGTCAACAATATAGGTCATTACTTCATTAAAATCTTTGATAATTTCATTATCTCAATTATTAGCTAAGCCTATCATTGCATCTAAATTTTGATTTACCACACGACATCTTTCAGCAATATCTGTCATTCCTGATTTAGTTGCCTCTTGGGAAATATTAGTTATTGCATCTCTAATTGCTTGTAAAGCGTTAGTTAAAGATGTCTCACAACTTATTGTTCCATCTGGTAATACAATATTCATATCTTTACACAATTGATTGATACCGGCAGTCATATTGTTAAAAATATCGTTTACATTTTCAGTAAGAATGATAGTCTTTGTGGTTGTTCCACCAATTAGACTCATCAAAGCACTTGAAAATGTTGAAAGCAGAACAAACGCCAAAGGCACAGTTATTGTGCTGGTAATTGCTAAAAGCGGTCATTTGATTTTTGAAATCATATTGACCTTCTTTTTTGTTACCAGATGTTCAATCGTTAAAGCAATAATAAACACTACCATTAGTATCAAACTAATGATTATTGCTCCAATCAAGTATTTAAATAATGGAGCGTTAACATTAAATACTAAACTTTGTCCCGCAGTATTAAAGAATATTTCTCCAATACTTGCTCCAGCACAAAAACTAAATGCTTG
>JAFSJY010000009.1 GCA_017449215.1 Acholeplasmatales bacterium
AGATTTGTAAAAGAAATAAAATATCTAATGTATATAAGAATCTAGATGATTTTTATAATGAATATTTAAAATAAGAGTTTTCGAACTCTTTTTTTATTATTGTTCGAGAAAGTTTGAAGTTTTTTTAAAAACATGTTATAATTAAATGGTTTTTTTGGGGAAACGGAGGTAATAGTCTATGAAAAGCGAATTCAATGACGTAGGAACTGAATTTAATAAGTCTATTAATGAAGTAAATCCAGGCTTAGAGGCTGCCAAATATTACGAAGTTGCTCCAAGTGGCGATGAGCTATTTTTAGTTAAAGAAACTTCTTCCGATGAAGGAACTCAAAGTGCTTCTAAGCAAAGCGTTGAAGATTATCAAGATTTCCAAGAAAAAATGGATAACATAAATAGATTTAATAATACTGCCGATGGTACTCAATCTCCAGATATGAATTCTGTGAATGCAGCAAATGAGGCTGAATTAGTCGCAGAAGCACAAGCTGGTGCGGCAACTTCCGCTTCAGTTTCTGTTTCATCTACAGTAGCTTCATTAGCTGGTAGTGTTTCTGTAATCACAGTAGCCGGTGTTGTAGTAGCTATAGTAGCCGGTGGTGTTATGGAAAAGGCTCCTACAATTGTTTCAGAGAATTATGAGACAGGAGCCAACTATATTAAATATGAAATTGATGTAACTGAATTAAGTGAAAATATGGATTATTATATTAAGGTTTCTAATCCTAGCTTTAGTGTTGAATACCCAATTATTGAAAGTGGTCTTCAAAAACAAATAGTTCCAGATTTAAAGCCATATAGAAATTATGAGGTATCAGTAATTAGTAAGGAACCAACACTTGGTGATATTGTATATCATACTACTACAGTATCTACATCTGTTTTACCTAAGCCGGTTGCTGTATTTGAGTTTACACCAAATTTTGATCATATTTTAGGTAAATATGATTTAGAGTATGAAACATATATTTCAGATTATTATAATAATTCAAATAATGTATATTTACAGGTTTATGTTGGTAATAAATTAATAGTAGATGACCATGATTTGCCTGAAAATCATTTCTTTAGAGGTACTATTAAGAATATAACTAATAGTGGTGCGATAAGTGCGATTGTTTATGGTGATTATACTGACGGTAAGGATTGGTATTATGATTCAGAAATAGGTAAATATGGATATGAGCCTGATATACCAGAAGGATTTGAGTTTAGAAATGATTATAGATCACTTTATACATTTGATGATAATTGCTTCTATAAATCTTTTGATTCTGTAAATGGTACTACATTAAATGTAAAGACTAATTTTGAGGCTGCGGATGAAGATGATTCTTATAGAATAGATATTTTGAATAACGATGAAATAATTGATTCTATTGTATCAACAGAAAAAGAAGTAAGCTTCAAGATTCAGCCATATATTAAAAATGTTGATATTAAATTTACACCTCTTAAAAATACAGATGGTGGCTTAGTAGAATTTGAAGCATCATTAGTTAAGGGTGTAGACATTGATCCAAATATTTTTGAGAAAAAGGAATTTAGAATGTATGATGGTGGATATTATTTTGAAGCTGTTTGTACAAATACAACTTCCTTTGAAAATGAATTTGATTTAACAATTACACTTAATAATAAGGATGGTTCAAAGACTGTTGAAAATCAGAAATTCACTGAAGTGGCTAGCGTAGAAGGCAGTCAAGAAGGTGATGTTGAATCATATGATATTTTAATAACATATGGCGATTTAATTATTGAAAAGATACATATCATAAATGAAGAATGCTTTACATTAAGTAGTGATTTCGATATAGATGATGATGGTAGTGTATTAGTTCCATTTGAAGTAGTTCTTCCTGAAGGAGCTATATTTAAATCATTTACATCATATTTAAATAACAATGAAGTAACATTCAAAGATACAACTGGTACATTAAAGTTTGATAAATTAGATACTAATACAGTATCTATATCAGGCTATTTAGAATATGAATATAATGGAATAAGCTTTGAAAGAAATATTTATATTGAAAACTTTGATTTGGGAGTTGATTTAAGAGTTTCTTATTATGCTCCTCATTTATTAAGTAGTTATCAGTATATGGATTTAAAATTTGAAGCTTATATTAAGGATAAGCTAGTTAACTTCAATTTTGATCCAGCATTCTATAATTCTGATGATGAAGAAATGTCATTCAGTCCAAATGAAGATATTTATAGAGTAAGCTTCGATGGTAATGAGATTAAATATGATTTAAGTAGTGATGGATTTGAAATTGATTCATTAGATTTAACTAATTTCGATTCTGATGTATGTAATTCAAGTAATCCTGATTATGATATAAATTTTGAAAAATATACAATTAATAACCCTGTAAATTACTTTAAGACTATAAATGAAGATGGTACTGTAAATTATTATTTTGATACTAATTTCACTGACACAAGTACTAATAGTAGCTATGAGCATCAATATAGAATTAGATACTCATATTTAAATAGTAATAATGAAAGAATTTATAAATATACAGATAACACTACAGCTAAGACAATTAAGCTAGAGAATATAAAGGATTTAGATTACAAATTTGAATGTCAAATGTTCTATCATGATTTAACATATGGCTTTGATTATGGAATTAAGGTTAATGAATCTCAATATATTCCTTGTGAATTAATTGAATCAAGTTCTGTATTTACAGCCAATTCAATTTCATTAGCTAATTTAAGAAAGGATAGAGAGTATTATACTGTAATTGATTTCGCAGTGAGCTATGGTTTATTAGATACATCTAAGGAAATAGAAGTTCTTTATAAGAATAATAAAATCCTTATTCCTTTTAAGAATGAAACTGATGAAGGGGTTGAATCTAATAGTTCATACTATGCATATTACTATGATAATGAAGATAGCTCATTAGGCTATAAGGTTATGGTATTTAAGAATCAAAATGATGATTCAATCGAGCACATTATGGTAGAGGCTTATGTAAAAGAAGCTGAAGATGATTTTACATATGAAGCAACTATAACAGTAAACTCAAAGTTAGATGTAATAATTGATAAATATGTTTCTGATAATGGCTCAGATGATATTATTAATTCTGCATCTGCTGGTGGAGAAGCAAATTACAATGTTGGCTATAAGGCAAACTACAATATTGATTCTATGTCAGTTACAACAGAATATAATGACTACTATGGTGTTAATTATATAAATGTTAGTGGCATTGAGTTTAATTCAGAAAATGATAACGATAAATTATTGATTGAAGCCTATTCAAATGGAGTGCTTGTAGGTGAAACTACAATTGGTAATGGTGAAACTTCAGCAAGCATTGAGGTTGATCCTGCATATACAAATATTGAGATTGTAGTATCTGAATATGTAATTCAGCATCCTCAACCATTTGGTGGATATGAAATAGAAGAGGTTTATACAACTAAGATTAGTGAGCAAGATAGACAAAATGTTTCAGTTGATCCTATCGATGTCGTAACAAATGTTAGTGTAACAGAAACAGCTGATGCGATTCAATTTGATGTTACAGCAGTGGATGATTTCTCTGAATATAACCTAAAGGTTACTAAATATTATTATCTTATTACAAATGGAGTTAAGGCTACCACTTTAAGTACAGATTATACAAATGGTGATGTTGGTTCTACAACCGTAAGCCTTACAAATGAAGAAGCTCATGCTGTAAGCAAATATGTAATAGAGGTTTATAGAGGTGATAGAGTATTTGCAATATATGAAATGAATTTAGAGCCTGAAATTGGTAATTATACATATGTTGATGGTGAAGATTATATTACTTTACCATACAACTTAAAATTACCTGAGGGCGCAACCCTTGTTTCTGGTACTATTACTGCAGGTATTGGTGACCCAGATAGTATTGATTCTGAAACTGGTACTATTACAGTAACACAGCTTGAAACTAATGTAATAGATATTATGTTTGATATTACTTATGAATTAAATGGTGTTCAGGTTCAGTATTCTTATACATATACTAAGGAATTAGAAGGAGAGCTTGATGTAGATTATACTATTTATTCATATCAAGGTAATTCATCATATGGTGACTTCTCATGCAATCAGGATATCAAATTTGATCAAGAAACTAATAAGATTTATTATTACAAAAATGGATCTTATTATGATGACGATGGTAATGAGGCACCTGATAGTGCAGTAAGCTCTAATTATAAAAACACAATCTATGTTCTTAAAGTAGAAGGTATGAAGGTAGATATTGGATGCTTTAAGAATCTAGAATATAATAGTAACTACACCTTAAATGTTATTAAAGCTGGTGGAAATATAATCAATACTTCAACTGGTGAAATTAAGTATTCATATCAAATCAATAGTAATCCGCCAAATATAGAAACATCTTATTTAGAGAATAGCTCTCAAATTCAAGGTATTTATATTACATTCTTACATACAAATAAATCTATTGAATATTATAATTACGATGTTTATGGAATTAATTTATGTGAGCTTGAATTTAGTATTATAGCAGGTGGAAACATAGTATATTCTAAGAGCTTAGAAATAGATGAGCCTAGTAAGAATACTGTAGTTACTGAAAGTGCATTTAGTATTGATAGAGCTGCAATTAATAATACAGTTACTACAAATAGTGATGATACTATCAATATGACAATTGATACTGGCTTTGATTCAGCTGCTAATCCAAATTATGCTTATAAGGTTATTTTATATAATAGATTAGATTACTATGGCTATGATAGTGGTGAAAAGCTATATGAATCTGATTATTTAACATCAGATGAAGTAACAATTAATGATTTGGCAAATACAAATTATGAAGTATACATCGAAGTATATTATAGTAAAGATGGTGAATATATTAAATATAATTCATATAAGCTTGGAAATGCTAATAGCCCATTTGCAAACGCTAATGGATGGAATTATGATTCAAGCACTACATCTTATACAAATACACTATATCTAGATACTAACTTTATTAATCAAGATTATTTAGATGGTACAAAAACATTAGATATTAAGATTAAAGGCGTTACTGCTTCAATTGATTTGACTGATACAGAAGAGCAATTTGTATCAACAAATACTAGAGTTCAGGTTTTAAATGATAATGGTGTAATTTCAGTTGCTATAATAGGTAAAACTGATTCTAGTTATGCTAGAGGAACTGTTACTATAAGTCAAGGTAATGCTTCAATAGGTTACGTAGACGTAACTTATACAATATAGGAGGAAACTTAAAATGAGTAAAAAGAAAAAGGGATTTACAATTGTAGAGCTTACAATAATCGGTATTGTACTAATTACATTCTTAGTATTTATGGTTATTGAAATGGCTTCACCAGCCTCAACTGTTGGTGAATGGGTAAAGGAAAACATTTGGGACACAGAGGCAACTGGAAAAGCCTTTATGACACATTTACCAGTGTTAATTCAAAGTGTTGTTTATGTAGTTGTAATTTATGCAGTATGTAAGCTAATTAGAATGTTTTTCCAAAGAAAAATGAAAAAATCTAACAGAGCTAAAACTGTTATTACTTTAGCAGATGGTTTAGTTAAATATGGATGTGCTATCGCTATTATCATTTTCTTATTACAAGCATTAGGTGTTAATTCAACAGCTATCTTCGCATCTGTTGGTATCTTAACATTAGTAATAGGTTTAGGCTGCCAAAGCTTAATCGCAGACGTAGTTGCTGGTATGTTTATTGTATTTGAAAATGAATATAATGTTGGTGAAATTATCACTGTAGGTGACTTTAGAGGTACAGTTACTGAAATTGGTATTCGTGCAACTAAAATTTTAGATATGGCTGGTAATATTAAGATTATTAATAACTCAGATATTTCTAATGTAATTAACATGTCTAGAGAATTATCTTTAGCAGTAGTAGATTGTGAATTCCCTTATGATGTTCCAATCGAAGTAATTGAAGGCTTATTAAAGGAGCATTTCGATTTATTCCGTGAAAAGATTCCTGCAATCATTGAAGGACCTTTCTATAAGGGTGTATCTGGATATGGTGATTCTAACGTAGCTGTAAAGATTGTTGCTAAATGTAAAGAAGAGGATAGATATCAGGTTCAAAGAGATTTATTAAGAGAATATCGTATGGTATTTACTGAAGCTGGTATTGACTTATCATTCAATCAGGTTGTTATTTCTAATTACAAGCCTACTGATTATAAGACTTCTAAGAAGAAGAAGGAAGAAGCTCAAAACTTCGTTGATGAGCAAAAGGAATTATCTAAGACAGTTGACTCTGCAGATGATAAATAATTAATAATGACAAACTAAAAGGACAGGATTCAATTCCTGTCCTTTTATTTATTATGTGCTATTTCCTTATTTTGATATAGCATTTTATCTGCCTCACTAATAGACTTTTCAATATCGATATCCTTATCTAATTTGATATAGCCGCTAGAGGTAGTGAATTTGTATCCTAGATCATTCTCTGTATTTTCTGTTAATGAATTAATATTATTAATTATTTCCTTAACGCCATCCTCATTATTTGTTTTTGCGATGATAACAAATTCATCTCCACCATATCTTGCGAGGAAGCATGTATTACTAATAGATTTCTTTAAAAGATTTGCAAAATAGATTAAGGCTCTATCGCCTTCAATATGTCCATATGTATCATTTATAGATTTAAATTTATCAATATCTAATATCATTAAATAATATGAAGAGTCATCAAAATCAATTTCATTTAAATATTTGTTAAATGCCGCTCTATTATTAATCTTAGTTAAAGCATCTGTAAATATGTATGAATCCTGATTTAAAATATATAAATACATACTAACTATTACAGCTCCGTAGCAGTAGATAGGTAATTCAGCGAAGAATATTTGAAGAATTGATATTATTAATATTCCAAATGGCCATATAGCAAACAGCTTTAGATGTCTATCATAAAATTCTTCCTTATTTCTAATAGCCTTTTTAATAATGTGAATACCTGATACAAATATATAAGTAAATGGAACTAATACTAATGATATCGCAGTTAAATATCCATAAATATTTTTCTCTGCTGGATTTAAGAATGAGCAAATAAGAATTCCTGCAATCACTGATATTATGATTGGAATAAATAAATATTTTCTTTTTTTACTTCGTACAATAGGAAAATCTATTTTTATTTCTACATACATAAACCATGCATATGCTATGAAATTAGCGGCAGAATAATAAATCATTCTTGCTAATTTAATGATTATTTCATGGTAAGGTATTATCTGAAAATAAGCAAATGCCCAAATACCATCACCAATAAAATAGATAATTAAGGATATTAGCATTGTATTGAAGCATTTAGATTGTGTTTGCTTATTTTTCCAATTCTTAATTAGAAGAAGTGATGCCACAATTATACCTATGGCATTTCCCCAAACATAGAACATTGCTAATAGAGCATCTGAGCTCATATTATTAAAATTCATGATTTCACCTCCATGGAATAGCTTTATTTAAATAATTTTAACATTAATATTAATTTTTGTCCAATTAGTAGAGGTGACATATTTCTATTAAATTGTTGAAAATATAATATAAAAGTGTTATTATACCTATGTAAATAAATAGACTTCTAAAAGGGAGTAGAAGCCTGCTTGCAGGATTATGTGTCGACATACCCAGTATTATTTATAATACTCGTACATAAGTTAAATTTCGAGACTTTTACCATTGTAGTGGTAGAGGTCTTTTTTAATTTTAAAAAGGAGAAAAAAATAAAATGATTCCAGAGTTTTATGAAAGCTGGCATATTGCCCCAAAATTATTAATTTTATTAGCTTTTATGATTGTTGGTGTTTTCTTTTTAGTAAAGTTTTGTGATCTATTTGTTGGTGCTTCATCATCAATTGCTAAAAAGCTTCATATTGCCCCAATGATTATAGGATTAACAGTAGTAGCTATGGGTACATCTTGTCCTGAGCTTGCTGTATCAGTATCAGACTCTATCGCATGCTTAAATAATGGTGGAAATGCGAATGTTGCGATAGGTAATGTAGTTGGTTCTAATATTTGTAATATTTTATTAGTATTAGGCTTATCTATAGTCTTTACGCCAATTTTTGTTAAAAAATCTAGCTTAAAGAAGGAATTCCCATTCTTATTAGGTATATCATTATTATTAGTATGCTTCGTATTAATAAGTGGTGCTGTAACAGGTACATATGAGATATCTAGATGGATGGGTATTGTATTTGTTGTATTAATGATTGCTTATATTATATTCCTTGTTATTGATGCTAAGAGAAATCCAACAGAAGATAATAACGAAGAAGAAATCAAGGATATGAAGATGTGGAAGGCAATCCTATTTGTAGTCGTTGGTGCTTTAGGTATTGCTTGTGGTGGTGAATTCGTTGTATTTGGAGCTAAGGGCTTAGCTGTAACAGGCGCGACAGCTATGGGAATTGATAGTGATTTAGCTGAAAGCCTAGTTGGCTTAACTATCGTTGCTGTAGGTACATCACTTCCAGAATTAGTAACAAGTGTAGTTGCCGCTAAGAAGGGTGAAAATGATATTGCACTTGGTAATGTAATTGGTTCTAATATCTTTAATATCCTATTCGTATTAGGTATTTCTGCAACTGTAAATCCATTAACAACAGGTAGCCAAATCATTGTTGATTTAATTGTAATGATGTCTGTTACAGTATTATTATTTGGATTTGCTTTAACAAAGAAGCTAAATAAGAAGATGGGCTTTATCTTTATTGGCATTTATGTATTATATTTAACTTATTTAATTTTAAGAACAGTAGGAGTATTCCCACAAATCTAATTATGAAATGGATGCTAGTCATCCATTTTTATTTTATTTACTTGTTACAATAATAAAATAGTTCTATAATTAATGAGGTTGAGGAGAGATAATATGAAGAATCAAAATAATATATTTATTCATAAATTATTAAAATCAATAGCCGATTCAATCATAATTGTTTTTATTCCTCTTTATGTATTAAAGACAACTAATGATTTTAGATTATCAATGGCATATTTAATAATTTTTTCATTATTTGTTTTATTCTTCATGTTTGTATTAAAAAAGCTAATTCAAAAATATGGTGTATTAGCTATGATACTTCATTTTATTCCTATTATAATTACAGAATATATATTATCATTTGCCACTATTGATATATGGATAATTATTATTTGTGCAGGTCTTATGGGATTATCTCAGGCCCTATATTCAATTCCATTAAATTTGGTATTTACATTTGGAGATAAGAAGACTAATGTAGGTCTTTTTATGATAGCTACTAATATAGGAAAGATAATATTTACATTAGTATCAGGATTCATTTTATCTAGTGAAATAAAGAATTCTTTTTTAATATTAAGTATCGCATCTACATCATTTTATATATTATCTGTATTCCCTATTTTATTTGCTTATAAAGAATTAAAGAATAATTATGATAATACTAAAAATAATAATAGCCAAACAGTTAAATTAAATCCTTGGTTTATTATATTCCATATCGCATTTGGATTGTTTCAGCCAATAATGGATAATATAGTTCCACTATACTTATATATGAATGATTTATCATTCCAGTCAGTAACCATTTTTATCGTCGTAGTTGAGGTTTTAAAGGTATTAGCTAATATGATTAGCCAAATAGCTGTAAGACATAAAAAATCAATTTATTTGGTGTCTATAAGCTTTATATTATTCTTTACTAGTATCATATCTATAATATTTGTTAAAAATAATGTAGTCTTATATATTTTAAGTACAACGGCATCTGTGTCATTCCCATTTACATTTGTTCCCATGTTTGGATTATATTGTAATTATTTAAGAAAGAATAATAATGTAATACAAGGAATAACAAGAAGAGATTTTGATATATTTTCTTTAAGGGCTCCTATGTATGCTTTATCATATATAGGCTTTGCCCTATTACCTTGTTTGATTTTAGGTGTAGCTATTGTACCTATAATGCTATTAAGTGAAATTAAATTGATAAGGAGTGAATCAAATGAAAATTAGATTAAATGATTATGTTGAATTCTTACGTGATAATAAAATAGTTAGAGCTAATGTAATTAAGATTAATGATAATTCATTTGATGCTCAAGCATTAGTTAATGATCAAATGGTTACCTTTAATAATTTAAAGGAAGAGGAAGTAACTAAAATAATAACTCACACAGTATTAATCTATATTGATAATGGTGATTCATATTTAATGCTTTATAGAAATAAAAGAAAAGATGATATGAATAAGAATAAATGGTTAGGCTTAGGGGGTCATGTTGAATTTGGTGAATCTCCATTTGAAACCGTTGTAAGAGAGGTAAAGGAAGAAAGTGGTCTTTTACTATTTGATTATCAATTAAGAGGAATAGTTTATTTCAATAATGATAATTATACAGAGGTAATGCATCTATATACATCTACAGAATTTGGTGGAGAAGAAAAAGAATGCGACGAAGGCACTCTTAAATGGGTTAAAAAAGACGAAATTTTAGATTTAGAGCTATGGGAGGGTGATAAATCATTCTTGCCATTATTAATTGAAAATGAGCCATATTTTGAGATGGAGCTTTTCTATGAAAATGATAAATTAGTAAAGATTAATAGATTTTAAAAAGGGAACAGCTTAAACTGTTCCCTTTGCTTTATCTATCCTCACGGAAATAATTTATACCTAATGATGCAGGTGGTTGAACCTGACGTCTACCTAGGATAGAAGTTATAATTAATACTACTGTTGTTACAATATATGGTAGCATCTTGATGCCTTCCATAGTTGTTGTATCCATTGATAATAATGATGAATATGGAAGAACATATAAGAATGCGAATATTAATGATCCAAAGATTGCAACACTTGGTCTCCATGTAGAGAAGATAACAAGTGCTACTGCAAGCCATCCTAATGTTTCGATTGATACTGCTTGCTCAAATAAACCATTACTGAAATCCATAATGTATGCTAAGCCACCAAAGCCTGCAACTGATGAACCAACGATAGTTGCTATATATCTATATCTAGATACATTTAAACCAGCTGCGTCAGCTGTTGCTGGATTTTCACCTACAGCTCTTAAGCCTAAGCCCCATTTAGTCTTTACTAGGAACACTGATGTAAGAATAGCAACTATAATTGCTAGATAAACTAGGAATCCATAGCTAAATAGGATTTGTACTGCATCAGATGCTTCATCAGAAATACCAAACATATTTACAAAGAAACCATTTGAAGCAGCCATAAGATTATTTCTTTCAATCTTTAAGCTGAAGAAGTTAGCAGAAGCAACACCAAATGTTGTAATAGCTAAGCCTGTAATATTTTGATTAGCTCTTAATGTTACAGTTAAGAAGCTATATAATAAACCAACTAATGAACCAAATAAGATAGTAAATATAA
The DNA here is from genome assembly GCA_017449215.1 of Acholeplasmatales bacterium. Classification (GTDB taxonomy): domain Bacteria; phylum Bacillota_I; class Bacilli_A; order Acholeplasmatales; family Anaeroplasmataceae; genus Anaeroplasma. The sequence goes on from JAFSJY010000009.1 coordinate 11,438, forward strand.
TAGCGAATAATATAATAATGAATCCACTTATAAATCCATTATCTACTCCAACCATATCTACGGCAAGTGAAATACCGATACAACCACCGATACCACCAAAGCACATAACACCTGGAGTACCTAAATTTAAATGTCCTGATTTTTCAGTGATTATTTCACCTAATGAACCAAATAAGAAGACTGTAAATAATCTAATAGCTGATGTTATTAATGTAACCATAATTATTCACCCTCCTTATTTTCATTTTCTTTATTTTCTTCTACGATAGCTTCTTTAGTATCTTCAGTAGATTCAGCTTCAACTACTTGTGTCTCTTCAACAACCTGAGATGTAGAAGTAGAGTCTACAGCAACAGTAGAAGTTTCTTCATTTTCGTTTTTCTTTAAATCAATAATTTCGAATTTTTCCTTCTTAGCAATCTTGTTAATGATTTTCTTGAAGAAGTTTGTAATATTAACATAAAGAACTGTAAAGAATTTATTTACTGGAATTGCAATCTTTTCACAGAAGGCCAAAAATTTATTATCAATCTTTCCTTCTGAATTTCTTCTAAATATTACATTGTAACGAGAGAAGAATGTACAACCAATAATGAAGAAGATAAATATTGAAGTAATAATAGATGTAATAGAGTCATTTGTTACACCAAGCTCCATTAAAAGCTCAGCAGAACCTCTTTGTAGGAATACAATCATAAATGTAGTTAATATCATGAAATATGGATTGAAGTTTGCAAGCCATACTACGATGATTGCTGTAAATCCTCTACCACCTAGTGTACTTGTATTAACTACATGGTTTAATCCATTTGTTAGGATGAAACCAATTAAACCACAAATTAAACCTGATAAAACTAATGTTCTAATAATAACCTTTTTAACATTTACACCGGCATATTTAGCAGTATTGAATGAATCACCAACTAATGATAATTCAAAGCCATGCTTAGTATGCTTTAAATAAATTGCAATACCAACTGTTAAAATAGCAACAATTAATACTGGAGTTAAATATTCATAAATCATTCCAAGTGATCCTTCATAAATATTAGGTAATGTGTTAGAACCACCTGTTGCGAACTTATTAATGAATATTGCAACTAATTGAATTGCAATATAATTCATCATTAAAGTAAATAATGTTTCATTTGTATTCCAGAAAGCTTTAAATATAGCTGGAATAACTGCCCATATAACACCAGCAGCAAGTGCTGATAATAAGCTTAGAATTATAAGAGCACCATCACCCATGCTTTCATGACCAAAATATAAAACCATGTAAGCAGCAAGTGCGGCAACTAATGCTTGACCATCGGCACCGACATTCCAGAATTTCATTTTAAATGCTGGAAGTAGGGCTAGACCAAGGCCTAGAAGAATTGCCATATCTCTAAGTAGCATCCAAATACTTAAGCCGGTTCCAAATGAACCATTGATTAATGAGATTAGGAATGTGAATGGATCACATCCTTCAGATATAGCAAGTAGAATAGAAGAAACAATAAATGCTAGTAGGAAGGCAATGGCTTTAATACCGATTAATCTACCAGTTGTTATTGTATCCTTTTTAGCAATATGAATTAATGGGTCCTTAATTGGCTTTGAAACAGTTTTTTCCATTATTCAGCCACCTCCCCATTATTATTTTGATTTTCTTCCTCTGCGTTAAGCTCAATACTTTCCTTAACAAGCTCTTCCCATTTCTCCTCAGAGATATTAGAGTCCTTTGCTTGACCCCATTTTCTCTCACTTTGCTCTTCAAGCAAGTTAAGGGCACCAGTCATCATTAGACCGATCTTTTCTTTTGTTGTTTTAGAAGCATGAACTACACCCATGTTTTTACCATGGCATAGGACTAAAATCTTATCACATAAAGCAAGCATTACATCTAGGTCCTCACCTATGAATAGAATACCTGTTCCTTTTTTCTTTTCATCATTTAAAATATCATAAATACCATAAGATGAATTAATATCTAATCCTCTTACTGGATAAGCAGTAACAATTACATTTGGATTTGCTTCAATCTCACGTCCTACTAATACCTTTTGAACATTACCACCAGATAATCTTCTAACTGGAGTTTCAGAAGAAGGAGTCTTAATATCTAATCTCTTAATAAGATTCTTTGCTGATTCTCTAGCCTTTTTACGATTGACAAAAGGATAATACCAAGGAGAATCAGAATAATTCTTAATCATCATATTATCTGTGATTGAGAAGTTAGGTGCTAGACCCATTCCTAATCTATCCTCAGGAACGAAACTCATAGAAATACCCTTTCTAGCAATTTCCTTTGGCTTTAATTTAAGAATTGATTCACCCTTATGTGTAATGGCACCAGATTTAATCTTTCTTAAACCAGCAATAGCCTCACATAATTCCTTTTGACCACATCCTGAAATACCAGCAACACCTAGTATTTCACCACCACGTATATAGAAGCTTACATCTTCAATAGCCTTAGTACCATCATCCTTCATGATGTTTAAATCACGGATTTCTAGTAAAGGTCTATCAAAAGTAGTAATAGGTCTATCAATTTCAAGCTCAGTCTTTTGACCAACCATCATATCAGTTAATTCCTGTTCACTTGTAGAATCCTTATCAACTGTTGCGATATATTTACCTTTTCTTAAAATAGTTACTCTATCTGAGATTTCCATAACCTCATTTAATTTATGAGTAATAATGATGATTGATTTACCATCATCTCTCATAGCACGAAGAATAGCAAATAGCTTAGTGATTTCCTGTGGTGTTAAAACAGCAGTAGGCTCATCTAATATTAGAATATCAGCACCTCTAATAATTGCTTTAATAATTTCAACTGTTTGCTTTTCAGACACAGACATATTATAAATTTTCTTCTTAGGGTCTATATCGAAGCCATACTTTTCACAGATTTCATTAACCATCTTGTAAATAGTCTTGATATCAAATCTATGCTTTTTTACCTTTCCAACAAATTGGTTGAACTTAGAATCACTTTCGTTTTCTTCAACCTCGCCATTACTAGCTAAAGAGTTGATTTCCTCATTACTCATACCTAAAACAATGTTTTCGGCAGCTGAAAATATATCAACTAGCTTGAAATGTTGATGTATCATACCAATTTTATATTGAAATGCATCTTTTGGTGTCTTAATTATAACAGGATTTCCGTCAACTATTATTTCGCCACTATCAGGATAATAAATACCTGAAATCATGTTCATTAGAGTTGTCTTACCACTACCGTTTTCACCTAATAATGATAATATTTCACCCTTCTTAACATTTAGTGAGACATTGTCGTTTGCAACGACAGAACCAAAAGTCTTCGTTATGTTTTTTAATTCAATTGCATACTCAGACATATTGTTACTCCTTAATTCATTTTTAAAAGCCATTAAAGGCGGAATATAAATCCCGCCTTACAATTTGTTAATTCTATAGTTCAGTAATACCATCAATTCTTAAATCGAAGTATGGTGCACTTCTATAAACTGATTCTTTGAATACGCCACCCTCGATTACTTGTGTGTCACCTTCGTAATTAGCATCAGAATCAACGTCTGCTTGGTAAGCAGTAACTCTACCTTGTGCATTAACTGTTGCATTTAAGTTAGTGAATGTTGTTGTACCATTACCGAAAGTAGAAACTGTGAATGTGTTAGTATCAAATACATTTAATGTACCATTCTTAATATTATTAGCAATTTCGTCCATCTTAGCCTTAGTACCAGTTGCTGCAATCTTCTCGTTAACACCGAAGTATTCAACAGCACCATTTGCTAAATTACCACACCAGTCATAATCCATCTTAGTACCATTTAATGTATTTTCAATGAAATACTCGAAGAATGGAACCCAGTTAATTCTTGATGATGTTAAATATGAATTTGTTAATGTTGTATTCTCACCATTATAGAATACGTTAGGAACCTTCTTTTCTTCACAAACAGAAGGAGCACCTTGAGAGTCTGCATGTTGAGAAATTAATACACATTTTTCAGTCTCAATCAATGCCTTAGCTGTTGTGTTTTCAGCAGTTTCATTATACCAGCTGTTTGTATATTTAACCTTCATTGTGACAGAAGGACAAACTGACTTAGCACCTAAATAGAAAGAAGTATAACCAGAAACTACTTCAGCGTATGGATATGCACCAACATAACCCATAACTGCTTCGCTAGCTGTGATAGTACCCTTTGAAATCATGTCGTTTAACTTCATACCAGCAGCAACACCAGCGATGTATCTACCTTCATAAATGTTAGCAAATGCATTATGGAAATTATCTAACTTTTCAGTATGAGCCATTGTACCAGTTGCATGTGCGAATTGAACATCTGTAAATTCCTTAGCAGCCTTTAAGATGAATGATTCATGACCGAATGAGTCAGCGAATACACCTTTACAACCCTTGTTAACTAAATCCTTTGCTGTAGAATAGCAGTTTTCGTCTTCAGCAACGTTAACTTGAAGAACAGCCTTTACACCCTTGTTTTCACAAGCCTTCTTAGCAGCGTCAATAAAGTTCTTGTCATAAGTTGATTTTTCATCATGTAAGAAGATGAAACCAAACTTAGTTCCGCTTCCACCACAAGAAGTAGTTAAAGCGATTGTGCCAGCACAAGCAACAGCGGCAGCACTTAAAGCTAATAATCTTAACTTTTTCATTATATTTTTTCTCCTTTTTAAGCTTTACAGCATTAATATAATTCAGCTTTTGATAACAGATATTATGTCCTTAGCATTACCCCTAAATCCTAAGTAAGTTATTTCAAAGCTCATAATCATATTTTAGAACCATATTAGTACTGTAAAAAATCATACGTTATTATTATATAATAAATTTTTTTGTTTTGAAATAAAAATCTTTAAATTAATGAATTTAAAACAAAATAAAAAAAATGGACCGAAATCCATTTTCTAAAACATATTTTTTATCTTAAAATTACTTTTCCATCCTCAAAATGATCAACAATCGCAGCAGATTCAACATGGTATCCTAGCTCCTCAAGTCTCTTTCTACCATTTTGGAATCCCTTTTCAATTACGATTGCAACACCTACAACCTCAGCTCCTGCTTGCTTACATAGGTCAATTAAACCTAAAGAAGCATTACCCTCAGCTAAGAAGTCATCAACAATTAAGCACTTATCACCGGGCTTTAAAAATCTCTTATCTACACAGACAGTGCTTCTAGTACCTTTTGTAAATGAATCTACGAAAGTAGTATATAGATTATTTTCATCAACAATCTTAGATTTACTCTTTTTAGCAAATACCATTGGTATATTTCCATAATGTCTTGCTACACCAACACCAAATGCTATTCCTGATGCCTCAATAGTTAAAATTTTATTTACTCCAGTAAATTTCTTGCTAAAATATTCACCCAATTCATCTAATAACTGAGTATCAATTTGGTGATTAATAAATGAATCAACCTTTAATATATCATTGCCTATTACGACACCGTCTTTTATGATTCTTTCTTTTAAAGTTTTCATATGTACACCCCTAACACAAACAAAATTATATAATTATTTCGTTAATAAGAAAAGAAAAACAATTATATTCCATAAAAAAATGCACATTTGTTGATTATTTGTGGTATATTTGTTTGATTTTTTGATTATCTAGTTTTATAATATTCATATAATTTAATAGAAAGAAGGAGAAAAAATAATGAATAGAGTTAAAAAGATTTTATTAAGTTTAGCTGTTGCTTTTGCATTTGTTATTACATTAGCATCATGCTCAAAGGTATCTCAATCTTATGCAGATAAGATTAACGATGCTGCAGAAAAGAAGGAGTATATCACTTATGAAACAGCTAAGAGCGACATCGGAGATGAATGCTTCGATATCACTATTTTACAAAATGGTGTTTTAGTTGCTGTTAAGGGCTACAAGAATGACATTACTTGGGAAGAATTAGATAAGAAGTTAGACGAACTTGATAAGGATACAAAGGTTTCTTGTTTAGTTGTAGTAGTTGCTTTAGGTAAGTGTACAAGTGCTGCTTACATTTCTGGTACAGCCGCTGAAGTAGAAGCTAAGATTAATGAAGCAATGGTAAAGGATTAATATCCAATAACCTAAGATTAATTTCTTAGGTTTTTATTTTGCTTTAAATTATAAAACCGTTTTCCTCATTAAGTTTATTTTGTAATGTTAACTTGACATATTTTTCGGTCTTTGATATAATTTTTGTCGGAATATCATCATATGATATATTCTAAGAGGGGATATTATGAAAATAGCCATAGTTACTGATTCAAATTCAGGCTTAACTCAAGAAATGGGAAAGGAACTAGGAGTGACAGTTATTCCTATGCCATTTTTTATTGATGGTAATGAGTACTTTGAAGGTATTAATTTAACACAAAAGGAATTCTTCGACAAACTAGAAAAGGGTAGCTCATTTTCAACATCACAGCCATCAATCGGAGTTTTAATGGAAACTTGGGATCAGGTATTAAAGGATAATGATTATATTTTACATTTCCCTATGTCATCTGGACTTTCTAAGTCATGTGAGACAGCAACTATTCTATCTAAGTCAGATGAATATGATGGCAAGGTATTTGTAATTGATAATAAGAGAATTTCAGTTCCAATGCTTCAAAGCATTTATGATGCATTAGAATTAATTAAAAGAGGAATAGATGTAAGAAAAATAGTAGAAATATTATTAGAAACATCTATGGAACATGATATATATATCATGCTAGATACATTAGAGTATCTAAAAAAGGGTGGAAGAATTACACCAGCGGCAGCTATGCTAGGAGGCTTTTTAAAGCTTAAGCCTGTTTTATTAATTAAGGGTGATAAGCTAGATAGCTATAAGATGAGAAATCGTACATTAGATGGAGCCAAGCAAATATTAAAGGATGCTTGCAAGAAATGTATAGATAAATATTTAGAAGCTGATAAGAATGCTAAATTCCATTTTGAGGTTGCTTATTCTGGAGTATCTAATGAAGAAGCTTTAAAGCTTGCTGAGGAGATAAAGAATGAATTTAATACAGAGGTAGTAACAGTAATGCCACTATCTTTATCAATTTCATGCCATACAGGACCTGGTGCCTTAGGTATGGCAATATCAAAGGTAATAGATTTCGATTCTAAAGAAAAATATTTATTAAATAGTGAATTAACAGAAGTGAAGGAAGCACACATTTAAAAAATATGATATAATAGTCTCAATAGGAGGCTATTTTTATATGAAGAAGAATTTGGGTAAAAAAACAATAATGTCAGTCTATCCAGTTTTAATTATTGGTACTTATGATGAAAATGGTAAAGCTAACGCCATGAACGCAGCTTGGGGTGGCCAAACTGATGTTGATTGCATCGCTATTGCTTTATCTGATCATAAAACAACCGATAATTTAAAGCTAAATAAGGAGTTTACTGTATCCTTTGGTACTGTAGATACAGAATTAATTTCAGATTATTTTGGTGTTGTATCAGGAAGAAAGGTAGATAAAATTGAAAAAAGTGGAGTTCATGTTATAAAATCTGAAAACATAAATGCTCCACTATTTGAGGAATATAAACTAACATTAGAGTGTAAGGTTATATCTCTAGAAAATGAGGTATTAATTGGTGAGGTAATTAATACTGTTGCTGATGAATCAATTTTAGATTTAGATGGTAAGGTATCGATTTCAAAGCTTAATCCAATTGTTTATGATGCATCTGACCATACTTATAAAAAGTTAGGTGATGTAGTAGGTCATGCATTCAATGATGGATTAAAATTAAAGAACTAAATGAGCGAATAATCGCTCATTTTTTTCGTAAAAAAAGAAGTGGTCTAAGCCACTTCAATAATTACTTTACTTCGTAAGTCCAACCTCTAGTATCCTTAATCTTACCAGATTGAATACCAGTGATTTCATCATAAAGCATTTGAGAAACAGGTCCGATTTGTCCATTGTTGATTTGGTACTTAACACCATTAACCTCAAGTAGACCAATTGGAGAAATAACTGCTGCTGTACCAGTACCCCAAGCTTCCTCAAGAGTACCATTCTTTACTGCTTCAGTTAATTCATCTAATGTAATACGTCTTTCAACAGGATTCAATCCCTTTTCTTGTAAAATTTGTAAACAAGACTTTCTAGTAATACCAGGTAAAATAGAACCAACTAATGATGGAGTACAAATCTCACCATTAATCTTGAACATAACGTTCATAGCTCCAACCTCTTCGATATACTTCTTATAAACACAGTCTAACCATAATACCTGTGAATAACCCTTTAATTCAGCCTTTTTACCAGCACGAGTAGAAGCAGCGTAGTTACCACCACACTTAGTGTAACCAGTACCACCTTTACCAGCAACTCTTTCATCCTCAGTTTCAATCATAATTCCAACTGGATTTAAGCCTTCCTTGTAGTAAGAACCAACTGGACATAAGATTACAATAAACATTGCATGGTGAACACCATGAACACCTAATGTATGGTCATCACCAATCATAAATGGTCTAACATATAGTGAAGTACCTGGTTCACTTGGTACCCAGTCTCTATCGATATTAACTAATGCAGAAACAGCTTGTACAAAATCATCCTCGTCTAATTGAGGTAAGCAAATTCTTTCTGCAGAAGAATTCATTCTCTTTGCATTTTCATAAGGTCTAAATAGCTTGATGCTACCATCTGGCTGCTTATAAGCCTTCATACCCTCGAAGATTTCAGCACCATAGTGTAGTGCAGTTGATGCTGGTGACATTTCAAGTGGTCCATATGGAACAATTCTTGCGTCATGCCATCCTTGTCCTTCGTTCCAGTCCATAATGAACATATGGTCAGTAAAGTATTGACCAAATCCTAATGCACCCTCTGGTTTAGCTTTAGGATTGTTATTCTTATTAATCTTGATATTTAACATAAATAATCCTCCCCTATTAAAGAAATTTCAAATATCATTATAACTCAAATTAACTTATAGTTAAATATTTTTTGGAAAAAACAGCAAAATATTATATAATATTTCATGAAGAGGTAGTTTTTAATGAATAATTTTTTAGAAGTCGTATGGATAAATATTTTTTATAATATTGTAAGTATATTGATTGGACTTATCGTTTTAAGCTTTGGAATAATCAAAATTATAAAGGAAAAGAAGCTATTATTCCCAATAATTTGTATTGTTCATTCAATCCTATTTATAGCCTTTGGTATATTAGGATTCTTTGTTCCAGAGGAATATTCATTTATTCCAATTTTAGCTATTTTAGCGTTTGTAATTACATTAATAGTATTCTTCCTAACAGTAGGAAAAAAAGAGAAGCAATAATGGATTTATCCATTATTTTTTCTTTACTATATTAATGCTTTTGTCCTATATTTTTTAATTATTATTTAAAATAATAAAATTGTATGCTATAATTCTTTATATATGTTATTCGATTGGTGGTAGATACTTATGCAAATGAAACGTAAGAGAGTACCTGAAGGACTTGAAAGTAAATTAAATGCTGTAACAAACCAACTTTTAGACCTTGGTAAAAGAAACAGACTATTAAACTATCAAGACAAGGGTTTAAAAACATTAAAATTATTGAATAAAAATACTGAGGAAATATTCCGTGGAGTTAAGGGCTATAGAGATCTTAAATTTTTTGATACTGATGCTACATTAAATGAATTTATCAATAATCCAGAAATATTAGCAGCGGATAAAAAGGGCTATGAGGATTTATTGCATTTAACATATGAACAGGTTTATGGTGTAACAAGAAAGTATTTACAAAGAAATGAAATATTATGTTATAAGGCAGGATATCAGTTAGTAAGAGCTTTGAAATCATTGTTTAAGGATATGTCATCATCAATGATTGAAAAGGGTATTAACCCATTGTATATTTCATTTGGTTTCATTCATTATACAGAAAATGATGGAGAAACATATACAGCTCCATTACTACTAATTCCAGTAGAATTATCAAATGAAGAGGGCTATTATTCTTTAAGACAATACGAGGATGATATCCTATTAAATCCGACTTTAGCATTCTATCTAGAAACTGCATATAATATCGTTTTACCTGAATATGGTGATGAAGCTTATTCGACTTATCTAGAAAAGCTCCAAGCAGTAGTAGACCAAGAGGAAAAGGTTACTTTTGAGGATGGTGCCTCACTAGGTATTTACTCATTCTATAAGATGAATATGTATAATGACCTTTTATCTCATAAGGAAATGGTATTAGAGAATAAGAATATTAGAAGACTATTAGGTGAGCCTGATAGTATTGAAATTCTAGATGAAAATATGCCAGTATATCCAGTTGTTAACTGTGACTCATCACAGCTAGAGGCAGTACAGAATGCCGCTAATGGTAAATCATTCTGTTTACAAGGACCTCCAGGATCTGGTAAATCACAGACAATTACTAATATGATTTCTACATTCTTAGGACAAAGAAAGAAGGTTCTTTTCGTATCTGAAAAGATAGCAGCTTTAAATGTCGTATTTGAAAACCTAAGAAGAGCTAAGCTAAGTGAATTCGCATTAGAAATTCACTCTAATAAGGCATCTAAAAAGGAATTCATTGAAAAGCTTTATACAGCTGCTACATTACCTAGATATGAGCTTAATGTTAGAACAAAGATTACTGAAAGTAGATATTTATCCTTAAAGGGTAAGCTAAATCATTATGAGCAATTATTACATCAAATGATTCCAGGACTTGAGTGTTCATTATTTGATTTATATTCAATGTATTTAGGAAATGATGTTAATCCATTAGATGTTCATCTAGACCTAGAGGATTTTAATATTATGACATTAGATGAAATAATATTATTATTTAATGAATATACTATCTATACGGAATACATTGGTTCTGACTATAGAAAGAGTGGTTTATTTGGATTAAATCTAGAAAATATTAATAATTTAGGTGAATTAGCTACTAACTTCAGTGTGGCTATTGAGCACGTTCAAAAGCTAATTGCAGTAAGAGACCAATTAAATAGCTCATCTCTTAGAATGAAATTTGAAAATGTAATGGATATCTATAATGGTCTTTCTTATATGGAAAGAATTAATAAGACAAAGACCTATAATAAGTATTTATTCATTAAGGCATCTAGAAATAGAATTTTAAATGCAATTGATAAGTATATTGCAATTTCACCAAATTTAAAATGTGATGAATTAGCATTATATGACGCAAATATAGTTAATGAGGATTTAGATCTTTGCTATAAGAAGATTGAAGAAAATAATAAAGGCTTATTCAAGAATGCTGAATTTAAGGAATATACAGCTAAGATTTTAAATCATAGAAAGAATAAAAAGGCTAAGCCTGAGGAAATTCTAGAGGAAATTAAAAAGATTTCAGCACATAAGCGTTATTACGCGGTAGCTAAAAACTATATTAATGATTTAAATAAATATTTAGGTAATTTTGAGGAATATGATTTAGCCCAGGTATTTAAGGATTGTCAAACATTATCAACTTTACCAGATATGGATATTAGTGAAGAAAGATTTAAAGCATTAAAGGAGGAGGCTGTTAAGATTCCTTCATATACATACTTTAAACCAGATTCAATTCATCTGATGAGTGCTGCTAAGATATTCTATAAGAAGGATATTGATTTATATACTTCAACATTAGAAAGAATATATGATAGATTTGTAGCTATTTATAAGGAATTAGATTATCTATACAATTATCAAGAATTGATGGTAATTGTTGGTAAGATGAAGAGATATAATTGTCTTGATTTCCTACATACATATTTAGATTATCAATTACCAATTGAAGAGATTGGAGATTGCTATAAGAAGACATTTGTTAAGCAAAAGATTGATGAGATTCATGAAACTCATGATGATTTCAAGAATTTCGATAGAGCTAAGACAGATGATATCATTAATGAATTTAGAGATTTAGATGAAAAGATGTTCCATATCAATAGAGATTTCATTATAGCTGAAAACTCTCAAATGAGACAGGTAGATATAGTTGAAGGTTCTCAATTTAAGCTATTAGATAAGGAATATAATAAGACAAGAAGACAATTACCAATTAGAGCATTACTAGAAAAGATAATGGAATTAGCTCTAGAAATAAAGCCAGTATTCCTAATGTCTCCACTTTCAGTTTCAACATATTTAGCATCTGAATTAAATATGTTTGACGTAGTAATATTCGATGAGGCCTCTCAGATTTTCGCATGTGATGCCTTCGGTTCTATTTATAGAGGTAAGCAATGTATCGTTATCGGAGATACAAAGCAAATGCCACCAACATCATTCTTCCAAGCATCTGCAGAAACAATTGGTTCGCAGGTAGATGAGGAAGCAGAGGTTGAAGAAGAAAATGACCTAGATTCAATTCTAGATAAGGCATCTGAACTATTTGAAACTAAGGCATTAAAGTGGCATTATAGAAGCCGTACAGAGGAATTAATTGTATTCTCTAATAATAATTTCTATAATTCTAACCTAATTACTATTCCACAATCACGTCACCATGAAAGAGGATTTGGTATTGATTATTACTATATCCCTGAAGGTAGATATGATATGACTAGTAGAACAAATCCACTTGAAGCACAAGCAATTTGTGATATGGTATTTGAGCATTTGGATAATTCAACTCAGTCAGTTGGTGTAGTTGCGTTCTCTAACGTTCAGGCTGAATTAATTCAATCATTAATTGATAAGAGATTAAGAAAGCAGCCTAAATATGAAAAATTCTTTGACCCAGAGCTTGAAGAGCCAGTATTCGTTAAAAACCTAGAATCAGTTCAGGGTGATGAGCGTGATAGAATTATATTCTCTATTTGTTATGGTTATAATAATGAAGGTAAATTCTATCAAAGATTTGGTCCGTTAAATGCATCTGGTGGTGAAAGACGTCTAAACGTTGCCATAACTAGAGCGAAGATTAACGTATCAGTAGTTGCCTCTATTCATTATAATGATATAAAGGATAATCCTAATAGTGAGGGTGTAACTAGATTTAAGGAATACTTAAAGTTTGCTGAATACGTAGTTGATGATAAGAATTACGAAGAGGATAATTCAGGTACAGTTAAGGCAATTACTGAAAAGATTGAAGAACTTGGCTATACAGTAGTTCCTAATTATGGTTATTCTGCATTTAAGGTAGATATGGCTGTTAAGAAGGATGAGAATTTCGTATTAGCTATTATGATTGATGGTAAGAGTAAATATTCTACTAATCTATCAGATAACTATCGTCTTGAAAGAATGCTACTAGAGCGTCAGGGATGGAAATATTATAAGCTATTTACAACATCATGGATTGAAGATCCTGAAAAGGAATTAGAGCGTATTAAGGCTTGCCTAGATGGTACTTTAGTTGAAGGTGTTGAATATGAATCACATCCAGAAGAGGTATCATATTTAAGAAGAGAAGGAAATGCTGATGTAATCGATATGAGCTACGCAGTATATGAATTCTTAGATAGATCAAAGGGTAGAAAGCTATTCCAGCATGGTGGTATGCCAAATCTTGTTAAGGAAATAATTAGAGTTGAAACTCCAATCCATAAGGAATTCCTATATAAGAGAGTCGCATCTATCATTGATGTTGAAAAGATTACTCAGGACTTTAAGGATAGTGTAACTGAGGCTTTACCAGAGCGTTTATTAAAAATTGGAGATTTCTATTTCAATTTCAAAGTTTCTGATATAAAATTAAGACTTGAATCAGGAAGAGATGTTGGACATATCTTCGTTGATGAATTAGCTGATGGTCTATATAATGTTGTTATAAAGAATAATGGTATTAGTGAGGGTGGTGCCTTCAAGACTATCGTTAATATGCTTGGCTATGATAGAGTAACAGCTCAGTCTAAGCAATATTTAGTTGAAGCCCTAGAGCATCTAATCCTAGATCATAAGGTTGTTGAAACTAATAATAATTTATATTTAGTAAAGTAAGGAAGTGAAAGCCACTATGGAAGACAAAATTAGAATAAAAGTTGTAGGCCTTGGTGGCTTTGGCCTTTCTACAGTTGAATTAATGAGTAAAGGTATAGTAGGAGTTGACTTCTTAGGTTTATCTAATAAGCATCCTATTATTAATGATTCAAATTTAACAGAAAAAATCCTTCTTGGTGGAGGTGTTACTACAAACCACTCACCCGAGCTAGGTAAAAAAAGAGTATTAGATTCAAAGGAAGAAATTACAAAATCATTAGAAGGATATGATGTAATTATAATAGTTACTGCATTAGGCTTTGGTACAGGTACAGGTGGTGCTCCACTAGTTGCTAGTATTGCAAAGGACTTAGGTGCCTTTACTATTGGTGTTTGTACAACACCATTTGCCTTTGAGGGTGCTAATAAGGATGCAGTTGCTAAAATGGGCTTATTCCAGCTTAAGGCAATTTGTGATTCTATATTAGTTTTCTCAAATCAAAAGCTAATAAAGGGTACCGCAAAGCCAACTGATGGAGTAGAAGAAAAGCTACTTAGTGTTAAGAATCAAATTAGATATATGGTAAGCTCATTAGTGAATATGCTTAATTATTCAAAGGGTATTTCTATGAATGCTTTTGATTCATTAAGAAGCTTATTTAGATCTAATAAGGAAATGTTCTTTGGATGTGGTGCTGTAATGGGAGAATTCCAAGCAGTATCAGCTTTAAGACATGCTATTAAATCTGATTTATTAATTACCTCATTATCAAATGCTAATAGAATATTATTAACTATTGATTATAAGGAAGAAATATCAAAGGAAACATTAGATTTATTATATGATGAAATCTATAATATCACTGGTGATGATGTTGATATTATATATACATCATCAATAAATCCAGAATCTATGGGTATATTATTCGTATCTGTTTTCGCAACAGGAGAAGATATTAAGGATAATAATAAGAGTATTTCTGACTTTGATAAGCTTAAGGATGCTATTAATCCTAATAATTTCTTATAAAAAACAAAAACCAATTTTCAATTTTGAAAATTGGTTCTTTTTTTTACTTTGTAATTGAATTAGTTACTAGGATATATAACTGATTTGATAAATCATCTAGTGAAATTGATTTATCTGAATTAAACCACTTATAATAAGTATTTAATACTCCAGATGCGATAAAAATAGAAGCATACTCTACACTAACACCTGCAGGTAATTTAAACTTACTTAAGATCCTCTTAGCATATTCACTAAATAAGCTAACAAGCTTTTTAATTAATTGTGAATCGTAATTTAATTTCATTAATATTGAATAGAATTCAAAATTAGCATTAATTACCTCAGTAATCTTTTTAAAGATGTTAACTTGCTGATCTAGATTACCTTCTATATCTAGACTTTCTACAGCGTCATTAATAGTTGATACCATTTCATTTTCAATTTCATTTAGAATTTCATAGGTGCCATTGTAATAATTGTAAACTGTCTTTCTATCAACATCAGCTAAGTCAGCGATATTCTTAATTGTAATATCGTTAATATCCTTTGTTGCTAGAATTGACATGAAGGCTTTCTTAATTGCCTTCTTAGATTTAATAATTCTTCGATCTTGTTTTTTAATATTTTCTTCCATACGCATGACCTCTTATTTATATTTTATCATATTATTTTTTAATGTCTATACATAAATCCACATTTGTGTACTATTTCTTAAAATTAAACGTTTTAAGAATTATAATTTTGTATTTTTAAGGAATGAAAAAATAATATAAACATTGTATAATATTATAAAGGAGTCTACGATCATGAAAAAAATAGCGATTGTTGGTATGGGAAAAATGGGCAGTAAATATGCCAAAATGATTTTAGAGAAGCAGGAGCTAGGATTGATTCTAACTGCTTCAACAAGAATTAATAATGAGAATGCTGAAAAGATTAAGAAATACCTAGGTACATTTAAAATGTACGATAATGATTCAGATTTATTTAGAGGCTATGATAATGGTGAATTTGAATGTGATGCTATTTTGGTTGCAACACCACATTACAATCATAAATATGCTGTTATCGAAGGCTTTAAAAGAAATCTAGATGTATTATGTGAAAAGCCAGCAGGCGTTTATTTAAAGGATGGACGTGAAATGCTTGAATATCGCAAGGATAACAAATATGGCTTTGTTTTCCATCAGCGTAGATATCCTATCAATGTCTTTTTATATAATATTATTAAATCTAATAAATATGGCAAAATTAAAAGAATTAATTATATAGTTACAGATTGGTTTAGAACAGAGGCTTATTATAAATCTAACCATTGGAGAAGTACATATAAAACAGATGGTGGAGGAACATTATTAAATCAATGCCCACATTCACTTGATTTATTATGTCATTTCTTTGGAATGCCTAATAAGGTTATCGCCTTTTGTAATGAAGGTAAATATCATAAGATAGAGGTTGAGGATGATGTTACTGCCTATTTAGAATGGGCTGATGGAGTAACAGGTGTATTTATAGCATCAACTGGTGAAATACCAGGCATTAATAGAATGGAGATTTCTACAGATAGAGCTATAATTACAGTTTATCCAAATCATATTGATATAGTATCAAATAATAATGATGATAAATATTATCTTGAATTGCCAGATGAAAGCTTTGAAGAGGATAATAATATTGAAAAATTTGATTTTGAAAAGAATGATGCATACTATGAAATATTAAAATCATTTAGTGATGGAATCATTGCCGCATCTGGCGAGGATTCATTAAAGTCACTATATTTATCTAATGCTATGTATTTGTCATCATGGAAGAAGAAAATAGTTCATTTCCATGAAATAGGCTCAAAGGAGGAATTAGAATTTGAGGCTGAATTTGAAGAGGAAATGAAGAAGCATATAAAGGAGTAGATATGAAGAATTATTGTTTAATTACAGGTGCCTCATCAGGTATAGGAAGAGAGTTCGCAAGAAAACTTGCTAAAAATTATAATTTAATATTAGTTGCTAGAAGAGAGGATAGATTATTAGAACTATCAAAGGAATTAGATACTGAATGTGTTATTAAGACATTAGATGTATCCAAAAGAGAAAATATTTTATCTTTTTTCGAAGAATTAAAGAATTATAAAATTGAAGTATTTATCAATAATGCTGGATTTGGAGATTGTGGTCCATTCTTAGAAACAGATATTGATAAGGAATTAAGAATGATTGATACTAATGTTACTGCCTTATATCTTTTAGATAAATTAATCTTAAAGAAGATGAAGGAAGATAATATTAAAGGATATGTTTTAAATGTAGGTAGTATTGCTGGTATTTTAAGATGTGGTCCTTATATGTCACAGTATTATGCAACTAAATCATATGTAGTTTCATTAACATTAGGTATTAGAAGAGAGCTTAAGGAAGAAAAAACAGGTATTTATATTGGATGCTTATGTCCAGGACCTGTCAATACAGAATTTAATAAGGTGGCAGATGTTAAATTTGCTTTAAAGGGTATATCGCCTGAAAAATGTGCAAAATATGCTTTAAAGAAGATGTTTAAGAGGAAGGCTATAATAGTGCCTTCGGCATCTATTAGATTCATCATATTCTTTAGAAGATATTTAACAATTAATGCATTATCTAGAATGGTTTCAAAGCAACAAAAAAGAAAAATATATGAATAGGAGGAATAGGTATGAGTGAGGTTAAATATGCTATTAGATATTTTTCAAGAGAAGGAAGCACAAGAAAGCTAGCGGAGGCAATAGCTGAGGAGCTTGGCATTATTGCATATGACGTTAATGAGCCATTAATCGATCCAGTAGATGTTTTATTCTTAGGTGGAGCAGTTTATAAGAATGACTTAGATATTGAATTTAGAACATTCATTGAAACATTAGATGCAGGATTAATTAAGGAGGCAGTAGTATTTTCAATTTCGTCAGGTAAAAGAATGCCTTATGATGTAATTAAGGTTATCCTAGATGAAATGGGAATCCAATTAAATCCTAAAACATATTTTTGTAAGGGTAAAACATTATTTGGAAATGGTGGACACCCAGATATTGACGATTTAAAGGCTGTTAAGATTTTTGCAAGAGGTATTGCAAGAGAAAAGGAAGAATAATGGGACTTTTTAAGCATAATAAAAAAGAAACAGAAACATACGATAAGGAAAATCTTGTTCCAGTTATTCATGCGTCCATATGCACTGGTGAAATGGTTGTAGGCTTTAAGGATAAAAGAGATGGAAAATTCACTGAAATGATGCTGATACAATCTCCTGAAGACCTAGAAAAATTCAAAAAGACCTACAATATTACAGAAGATATAAAAAAAGAGTATTAAAGTGTTTAATAATAGGCAACTTTCTAGTATAATATAATTAACAACGAAACATAAACTAAATAGAATGGAGGTGTGGGAAATGATAACAGAAAATTTCGTGATTGATGTTTTCAAGGATGCCGATGAAGATGCAGTTATTTCAATTTTATCAAACAATGAGGTGAAGAATAACTACATTTGTTATGACCTTGACTATGATGGTCTTAGAAAGAAGTTCAAGCAATTGAAGCTTGATTCAAAAATTAAGATTCATTATGCAAGAGCAGTTTTTAAGGATGGCAAGGTAATAGCAATTGTAAATGATGTACACATGGAAAAGGATAAAATTGAAATTGAAATAGCAGTATTACCTGAATTTCAAAAGAGTGACATTATTGCAGAAATTCTTAATGCAGTAACTGATGAGCTTATGAATAAGAAGGGATTCTCAGAGGTTCTTACATACTGTTTCTCTAGCTACAAGGAATTAAGAGAAGCTTTAGAAAAGGCTAATTACTCTAAGCTAGATAAGGAAGAAACATTTATGTACAGAGGAAACGATGTAAAATGTCTATTCTATTTAAATAAAAGATAACTGATAAAGCACCTTGAGGTGCTTTTTTCTTTGTTTATTGCTTTGAGTCTAGAATATATGTTAAAATATTAAAAATATTTATATTTTTTAAGGAGGTGAGCTATATGGGATATAACATTTATACACAGGTTTGTGGACTTGCCATATCAATTGTTATATTAATTTTCTTTTTAACTCAGAAAAAGCTTAAGAGTAAAAATGAAAGAAATTTTAAATTAATTCTGTATGGTTCACTATTATTATTTATTTCAGATATTGCTTCAACAATATTAATTTATGAAAAGCCAGATAATTTATTTACAATGATTATTTCAAAGGCTTATTTAGTAATTATTGTAGGTATTTTATATTTAACATTAATATATGTTTCAGGTGCAACATTTCCTAGAAAAGCATATAAGATAATTGAAATATTATCATTTGCATTTTTATCTATCGCAGCTATTGTTATTTCATTTTTAGAATTAAGAATAGTAAGTGCTACAGATTATATTTATACAGAAGGACCAGCTGCGATATTTAGCTATGTAAATGCTATTTGTATTGTAATATTAATATCTGTATTGGCTATTGTTTTTAGAGAAAAGATGAATAGAGATAGATCTAGAATCATTGTTCTATGGATGGCTATTTGGGTAATATTCGCAGCTATACAGGTTTTATTCCCTAAGGTATTAATTGTAAGCTTCGCAGTAAGTATTGGTTTAATTACTATCTTCATTAAATTTGAGGATTTAGAAGGAGAAATAGATAAGCAAACTGGCTTATTTAATTTTTATTCCTATTTAAATTATGTTGCTGATTTAAAGAGATTAGGTAAAAAGGCTGGATTAGTTTATTTAAGACCTATGGATTCTATAGCATTAATTGATGATAAGACAGCTGAATCAGGAAGAAGACAGCTAAATGCTAGATTAGAAAAATTAAAGGATGTTGTATCCTTTACATATGAAAATAGATATTTATTAGTATTTGATGATGGTAATCAAATGAAGGTTACTAAGCTTTTATTAAAGGCTAGAAGAGATATTTATTTTGCTGGTAAATATTATGAATCTTTCTATTTTGATGATGTTACTAAATTAAATGATCAAAATGATATTAATTCAATCATTTCATATTCTAAGGAAAAACTTAAAAATGAAAATAAGCCTATGCATATTATTACTGATGAAATGATGAAGGATTATTATTCTATTGGTATTGTTGAAAAACTTATTGATGATTGTATTGCAAGTGATAGAGTATTAGTTTATTTGCAGCCTATTTATTCGACTAAGGAAAAGAGATTTGTTAGTGCGGAAGCACTATGTAGATTATTAGATGAAAGTGGTAATATAATTCCACCTTCAAGCTTTATTTCTATAGCTGAAAAGAATGGTATGATAAATAAGCTAGATGAAATTGTATTTGATAAGGTATGTAAGTTTATAGCTAAAAATGATATGGATGAATTAGGCTTAAATTATATTGAAACTAACTTAAGTGTGGTTCAGTTATCTGATTATGAATTAGCTAATAAATATTTAGAAATAATAGAAAGAAATAAGATTGATACTAAATATATTAATCTTGAAATTACCGAAACAGCTGGTATTGAGCAAATTAATTCACTAATGGATAATTTACAGAAGTTAAAATCAAATGGTATTTCTTTATCACTAGATGACTATGGAACTGGTTATTCTAATTTAAATTATGTAGTTTCTATGCCTGTTCAAATTATTAAATTTGATAAGAAGATGACTGATGAATATTTTGCTGGTTCTAAGGCAAAGTTTGTTATGGATTATTCAATTAGAATGTTTAAGGCAATGGATTTAAAGATTGTTAGTGAGGGTGTTGAAACTAAAATTCAATTAGATTCATTAGCTGAATTAGGTGTTGATTATATCCAAGGCTATTATTTTTCAAAGCCACTTCCTATGGATGAATTTATTGAATTTATCAAGAATAAGAAGAATGTAGAAGTATAGGTAATAAAATTTATCTATACTTTTTCTTTTGTCTTTGTTATAATTACTTGACTATGTTTTGGAGGTTCTTATGAAAATTGCTAATTATAAGGGATTAAATATTGGAAGAGTTGGATATGTTCCTGTAACTGAGGAAGAGGTTAATAAGGAAATAGATGCTTTATTACAAAGTAAAATTTCTACAGTAGAAAAGGAAGGTAAGTCTTCTTTAGGTGATATCGTTACTATAGATTTTGAAGGCTTCCTTGATGGTGTTCCATTTGAGGGTGGAAAGGGAGAAAAGTATGATTTAGAATTAGGGTCTAATTCATTTATCCCTGGCTTTGAGGATGCTTTAGTTGGATATGAGAAGGGTGCTAATGTTGATGTTAATGTCACATTTCCTGAAGAATACCATGCAAAGAACTTAGCTGGTAAGCCAGTTGTATTCAAGTGCTTTATTCATGCTGTAAAGGAAAAGAAGGAAGCAGTACTTGATGATAATTTAGCTAAGGAATTTGGTATTCCTACTGCTCAAGAATTATTAGTTGAGCTTGAGCGTCAAATGAATTTAAAGAAAAAGAATGAAGCTGATAATGAATATCTAGAAAAGCTTGTTAAGAAGATTTTAGCTGATTCAGACGTTGAAACGCAAGAGGCTGATGTTAAGGCTAGAATTGATGAGATGGTTGGCTATTATGAAAATAATATTGCTCAATATGGCATGGATTTTGATAGCTATTTAAAGATGTCTAATAAGACATTAGAGCAATTTAGAGATGAATTAACTGATGAGGCTATTGAATCAGTTAAGGGTGATGTATTATTTAATGAAATTGCTAAGCTAGAAAATATTAGTGTATCTGATGAAGAATTAGAAAAAGAAATTGGATTATACAAGAATTATTATCAAATGGATGAAGAAACATTTAATAGTTTTAAGGCTGAAAAGTCTAATGATGTTAAGAATGAAATCTTAAGAAGAAAGACTGCAAATATCCTACTTGATAGCAATAATTAGTATGAAAACAACCTATTTTTAATGGGTTGTTTTCTTTTTTAATAACTAATGTTATTATAGAAATGTTTTCATATTTATTTTTAATTGTAACTTGAAAAAAATATGATATAATGTTAAAGGATTAAAATTTGGGAGATATAAATTTATGAGATTTGGTGTATTAACATCTGGTGGAGACGCTCCTGGAATGAATGCCACAATACGTGCGGTTGTAAGAGCAGGTATTGCAAATGGTGATCAAGTTTTTGGTATCTATGATGGCTATAGAGGTCTAGTAGAAGGAAAAATTGTAGAATTCTCTAGAAAAGACGTTTCCGAAATTTTAAACAAGGGTGGTACTATCTTAGGTACTGCAAGATTACCTGAATTCAAATATGAGCAGGTAAGAGCTTTAGCTGTAAAGCAATTAATTAAACATGATATTGAAGCACTTATATGTATTGGTGGAGATGGTACCTATACTGGTGCTTTAAGGCTTCACGAAATGGGTATTAAAACTATTGGTATTCCTGGTACAATCGATAATGATATCGCATCAACAGATTTTACTATTGGATTCTCAACAGCATTAAATACTGCATGTGATGCAATAGATAAATTAAGAGATACATCATCATCTCACCAAAGATGCTCTATAATCGAGGTTATGGGTCGTCATTGTGGAGATCTTGCATTGTATTCTGGTATTTGTTGTGGAGCAGAATATATCATAACAAATGAGACAGGCTTAGATAAGGATGATTTATTAGCTAAGTTAAAGGTTAATAGATTAGCTGGTAGAAAGCATGCCATTGTTGTTATTTCTGAAAACATGACAGATGTATATCAATTAGCTAAAGAAGTAGAAACTTATTCAGGATATGAATGTAGAGCTACTGTTTTAGGATATGTTCAAAGAGGTGGTGCTCCTACCCCTGAGGACAGATTGCTTGCCGCTAGATTAGGTAAGTATTCAGTTGACCTTCTACATGAGGGCGTAACAGGAGTAGCAGTTGGTGTTAAGAAAAATGAGCTCCACTATACACCAATTGAAGAAGCATTGGCTATGAAAAATGAGCCTAATGAGGAGCTTCATAAATTAGTATTAAAAATTTCTTAAAAAAGGGGAGAGTTGAAGAAATGAAAAAGACAAAGGTAGTTTGTACAATTGGTCCAGCTTCAGAGCAAAAGGACTGTTTAGAGAAGTTAATTGGTACAGCAAGAATGAACGTTATGCGTATGAATTTTTCTCATGGTGATTATGATGAGCAAGGATTCAGAATTAAGAATGTTAAGGCTTTAAATGCTGAAAAGGGTTGGTTCACAGGTATGGCTCTTGATACTAAGGGTCCTGAAATTAGAACTGGTGAATTAAATATGTCAGATGCTGAAGGTTATAAGGGTGTTCAAATCAATGCTGGTGACAAGGTTGTTATCACTATGGATTATTCTTATAAGGGTGGTAAGCAAGAAGATGGTTCTGTAAAGGTATCAATTTCTTATGAAGGATTATATGACGATGTACAAATCGGCAATAAGATTTTATTTGAAGATGGTTTATTACAATTAGTTGTTAAGGGCAAGGATGAAGCTAATAGAGAATTAATCTGTGAAGCTTTAAACAGCCGTAAGTTAAAGAATAAGAGAAACTGTAATGTTCCAGGCGTTATCTTAAATATGCCTTATATTTCACCAAAGGATAAGGCTGATATGGAATTCGCTTGTGATCAAGACTTAGATTTCATCTTCGCTTCATTCGTTCGTCGTGCTGATGATATTAAGCAAATTAGAGATATTTTAGCTCGTAAGGAAAACACTCATATTAAGGTTATTTCTAAGATTGAAAACCAAGAGGGTGTTAAGAACATGGAAGAAATCATCAAGTTATCTGATGGTGTAATGGTTGCTCGTGGTGACTTAGGTGTTGACGTTGATGCTTGGGATTTACCAGAAATTCAAAAGGATATGATTTTCTTAGCACAATCTCAAGGTAAGATTGTTATTACTGCAACTCAAATGTTAGACTCTATGCAACAAAATCCAAGACCTACACGTGCAGAAGTATCTGACGTTCATAACGCAGTATTAGATGGTACATCAGCTACAATGTTATCTGGTGAATCTGCTCAAGGTGATTATCCATTCTTAGCTGTTGATTACATGTCTAAGATTGATGAGAAGGCTGAAGAGTCAATTGATCATGAACAAATGATTAACAATGTTGTATACAACAAGGATGAAATGAATGAGACTGATGCTTTAGGTTTAGCTGTAGCTACAATCGCTATGTCATTTGATATCGCAGCTGTAGTTGCTGAGGGTGATGTTGAATTAGCTATGAACATTTCTCAATTTAGACCAGATGCAGATGTATTCTTCGCTGTTGCTACACCATCTGAGGCTAGAACATTATCAGTAGTTTGGGGTATCCAAGCTGTAGTTGGTACATTAGCTGACGCTTATGCTGCTGCTAAGGCTGCATTAGACATTCAAGCTGGTGCTACAGTAATCAAGGTTTCTGGTAAGAAGTTCGAAATCGTAGAAGCTGAATAATTAATATAAAAATTATGGCTTAGGTTAAATCCTAAGCCTTTTTTCTCATATAAGTTGTTTTGTGTTACTTTTTCCTTTCAAAAATGTGGTATGATTATTATAATAAAGTGTAGTAAAGATATTTTATACTAAAATGGTAGGAAAAGGAGGTATTACTATGTTTAAATTTATAAAAAGTGTTACATGGATTATAAAGAAAAACTGGTGGAAGTATCTTCTTGTATTATTCTTTGGTATTACAATAGCAGTATTAAATTTATTTCCAGCAAGAATTGTTGGTAACTTAACAAATGGTATAGAAAAAGGAATAGTAACAAAAGATTTCTTAATATTTGATATATTAATTCCATTTTTAGCTGTAGTTGTTTCTATCTATGGAATTCAAATAATTAGAAGAGACTGTATGAATCTTTTAACCACATCTATCTATCATATGCTACATGAAAGATACATGGATAGCATATTAAAGCAGGATGGTACATTCTTTGAAAGATTCCAATCTGGTGATTTATTATCTAGAGCTTTAGGAGATATTAATCAGGTTAAGTTTAGTGCTGGTAATAGATTATTAAATATATTTGTTGAATTATTAACAGTAGTAGTAACATTTGTTGCGATGATTATAATTAATCCATTACTTGCAGTATTATGCTTCTTGCCACTTACATCAATTCTAATTGCTAATATCTTACTTAAGGCAAGAGTTCAACGCAATTGGAAGATAGTTAGAGAAAAGAATGCTGAAATGAGTAATGTAGTACTAGAAAGTATTACAAATGTTAGAACTATTAGAGCTTATTCAAAAGAAGACGAGAACTATGAAAAGAATTTAAGATATAGCAAGGTTGCTTATGAAACAGAGGTAAGAAATTTAAGAATTAATGTTATTTTCCAGCCTTTATTCCAATTCATAGTAGCTATATCAACATTAATATGCTTTGGCCTTGGTGCTTATTTTTATTACAAGGGATATATAACAAATCTATCAGATCTTGTAACATTTAATATGTATTTAGGTTTATTCCAAACACCACTTACAAGAATTGGTAACATGATTAATAATTTTTATCAATCATTAATATCAGCTGAAAGATTAAATGAAATTTATAATTCAAATACTGAAATTAATAGTGGTGATAAGGAAATAAATGATTTATCTAATATTAATTTTAATAATTTTTCATTTAAGTATCCTAATGATTCTAATCTTACATTAAAGAATATTGAATTAAATATTTCATTAGGTAAAACAATTGGTATTGTAGGTAAAACAGGTAGTGGTAAATCTACATTAGTAAGACAGCTTGTTAGACAATATCCTACAGATGATAAATCAATATTTATTAATAATTTACCTATTGAGGAATATAAAAAGGAAAGTATAAGACATCATGTAGCTTATGTTCCACAGGAGCATGTATTGTTCTCAAGAAGTGTATTAGATAATGTAGCTATGGGTAAGGATAATCCTACAAAAGAAGAAATAGATTTAGCTATTAAATTAGCTGATTTTGATAAGGATGTTTCTTATTTATCAGATGGCTTAAATACTATTGTTGGTGAATATGGTGTTACATTATCAGGTGGACAAAAGCAACGTCTTGGTATTGCAAGAGCGTTATTAAGAGATGCTGATATATTAATATTAGATGATTCATTATCAGCTGTAGATGGTAAAACAGAGGCTAATATCATTTCTAATTTAAAAAAATATAGAAGTGGTAAAACAAATATCATTGTATGTCATAGAATGAGTGCTGTTGAGCACGCTGATGAAATAATTGTTATGGATTCAGGTAAAATCAAGGAAAGAGGTACTCATAAGGATTTAATGGCATTAAATGGTTGGTATGCAAAGCAATATAGAACACAAAAAATGGAAGAAGGTGATTCTTATGGCATCTAAGAAAAATGTCATGAAAAAGAAGGTCCTTCTTAGTAAAACATTACCTTATATCAAAAAGGAATTTAAATTAGTTTTATTAACATTCATTTTAACTATATTAACTGCCTGCTTATCCGCAAGTACTCCATTTATTACTAAGGCTATATTAGATACATTCCTGCCAGATAGGGATTATGATATGGTTACTAAAATGCTTATTCTATATGGCTCTATTGTAATAGTTTTATTTATAGTTAGATACCTATTCCAATTTGTTAATAACTTAACAGGAATGAGAATAGAAAAAAGAATTAGAGAAGACGCAATGTATAAGGTAAATTTATTACCTGTAGATTACTTCTCACTAGAACCAGATGGAAAGATAGTAGCTAAGATCACTTCAGATTCTAATGGTATTAGAATATTCTATGTAAAGATGTTTGAAATCTTTAATGCAATTATTAATATTATCATTGTTTATGTTTGTGTAATTATAATGGAACCAATGCTAGGTTTAATTATATTAGGATTAGTGCCTATTCTAATTTTATGGATTACAATTTACCGTAAATGGGTTCATAAATATTTTGTTAACACAAGAGAAATAGGCTCTAGAATCACTGGTAAGCTAAATGAAAATATTAGTGGTGCGATGATTATTGAGGTATTCAATAAAGAAAATGACATCAATAAGGAATATAATGATTTAACATGGAGCTATGTTAAAAATGAAAGAAAGGCTCAACAATTAAATAACGCATTTGGCTTTGAATTATTAAGCTTTTTAAAGAGATTAGCTGAAATAGCCTTATTAATGTATCTAGGCTTTGAATCTATTTCGATTGGTGGTGCTGTATTAACAATTGGTTTAGTAGCTGCGTTAGTAGAAAACCTAGATAAGATGATTAACCCATTTACTACAATATTTGATAGCTTAAATGAGCTTGAGGATGCGATGGTAGGTGCGACTCGTTGTTATTTATTCATTGACGAAATGAATGACACAATGACAGAAGAGGGTGAATTATCTCCTAAGCTATTAGGTGATGTTGAATTTAATAATGTTTCATTTGAATATGTTCCTGGTACTCCTATATTAAAGAATTTTACATATAGCGCAAAAAGAGGGATGACAGTTGGTATTGTTGGCGCTACTGGTGCTGGTAAATCAACATTAATGAATTTATTATTAAGATATAATGATTATCAATCTGGTAGTATTAAAATTGATGGATATGAGATTAAAAATTATAATAAAAAATCATATAGAGAAAATATGGGTATAGTTTTACAAACTCCATCATTATTTGCAGGTACTATTAAATCTAATGTTACATTAGAAAGAGATTATTCAGATACAGATGTAAGAAATGCTTTAATTCAGGTTGGAGCGGAGGATTTATTATTAAAGAATAATAATGATATAAATGCCCCAGTAACATTTAAGGGGGAAAATTTATCATTAGGTGAGAAGCAATTAATATGCTTCGCAAGAATAATATTAAGAAATCCTGCAATCCTTGTATTAGATGAGGCAACAGCTAATATCGATTCTGAAACAGAGGAGAAAATCCAAAATGCTATGCATGTAATATCTGAAAAGAGAACAACATTTATTATTGCTCATAGATTATCAACAATTAAGGATGCCGATGAAATAATTGTTATGAGTCATGGTGATATTGTAGGTGTTGGTAAGCATACTGAATTATATAAAACATGTGATACATATAAGGATATGTATGATAGCCAATTTAAAAATTATAAAAATTAGTCCTATTTTTAATAAAAATAGGGCTTTTATCTTTTTATATGATAAAATATAAGCTAGGATGTGATATTTTGAAGACTAGAATTTTCGTTTCAAGTAGAACAAATATTAATTATGTTAAGCATGATTCCTCAATAGAGGTATTGAATGATATCATATCATTTCATTCATATGAGGATTATGTTGATTATGTTGATATGAATGATCAGGATTTTTATATTAGATGTAAAAATGATTCAACTGCTAATCCAACATTTAGCTCAATTCCTTATGATTATTTAATTTTAAGAATTGAAAAGGCAGTCAAGGATAAGGTTGAAAAAATATTATTTATAATTAATGATAATGAATTTGAATTAATTAAGAAAATAGAAGATGCTATTAGTGAAAAGAATGATTTAGATATCACATTATTAAAAACTAAATTATTACTATACCCATTTGATTATGCCGTATTAGAAGCTAATAAGGAATTCAAAAAGGATGGAGATATAGAAAAAATAGAAGCTAAGTTAAGGGATGTTGAGGATAGATTTAAATTATATTTCTTTAGTCCTGAAAGGGATATTTTGCCAAACATTTCTAAAATAGATTTTGATGATGATGTTTTAGGTGAAAAAAGAGGAACATTATATGATTGTAATAAGAGTGGTGTAATACTTCTAAAGAAATATAAAAATAGATATCCATTTGAATATTTATTAAATGCAATTATAAAGGAAACTGCATATTTAAATGTAATACCATTTATTCATTATTCTGATCAGCATTCTAAATTTGTTTATAAGCTTGAAAAGGAATATTTAAATAAAAAGCCTAATACTAAAATTATTAAAGAGGTACTACCAGCATATTATGGAAATATTTATGGTATTAATACCTTAGTAATAGGCTTTATTATGAAATAATAAGATTTTGTACTTAACTTGAAAACAAGTACTTATTATGTTAAAATTTATCTAGTTTTTTGTTAAAAAGGAGCCAGTCGATGAAAGTATTAATTGTAGGCTTAGGCCTAATGGGTGGAGCATATGCATATAAGCTAAAAAGTAAAGGCTATAAGGTATATGGTACTGATATAAATAAAAAGTCAATAGAGTATGCAATATTTAATGGTTTTATCGATGATGGTTCTGTAAAGCCAGAATTATTTATTCAAAAATCAGATATTATTATAATTGCATTATATCCAAATCTAATCGTTGATTTTGTTAAAAAGTATTCAAAACTATTTAACGAAAATCAAATTATTACAGATATTTCTGGTGTTAAAACATCATTTGTTAATGAGGTAGAAAAGCTAGCATTACCAGCTTCATATGTCTCTCATCATCCTATGGCAGGAAGAGAGAAGAGTGGAGTTAATTATTCTAAGGAAGTAGAATTTAACGATGCTAATTTCTTAATTACTACAACTAATAATTCTAAATCATACGCTGTTGAAATATTAAAAACAATTGGTAAGGATTTAGGTTTTGGTAGAATAAATGTTATTGATATAGAAAAGCATGATGCGATGATTGGATTTACATCTCAATTAACTCACGCAATAGCTGTATCATTAGTAAATAGTGATAAGGATAAGGATACTAAATTCTTTATTGGTGATTCATACCGTGATTTAACTAGAATTGCTAAAATCAACGAGGTATTATGGACTGAGTTATTTTTAGAGAATAAGGACAATTTATTAAATTCTATTGAATCATTTGAGAATGAATTAAATGTTTTAAAGCAAGCTATAAAAGATGACGATAGAGAAAAGCTAAAGGAATTATTTGTTAATTCAACAAAGGTCAGAAAGGGAATGGATAAATAATGAGAGAATTAAATATCGAATTAAAGAATCATCCTTATAAGATTATTGTTGAAAATGGCTTATTAGATAATGTATCTAAATATATAAGTGATGTATATAAGGGAAATAAAATATTTATTGTTACTGATGATGTAGTTGAAAAACTATATTTAAATAAGGTAATGAATTCTTTAAATAATTATATTGTTGATTATGTTGTTATTCCTCATGGAGAGGAATCTAAAACATTAAATTATTATGCATATGTATGTGAGGAATTATTAAAGAAGGATATTAGAAGAAATAATCTATTAATTGCCCTAGGTGGTGGTGTAATAGGTGATTTAACTGGGTTTGTTGCCTCAAGCCTATATAGAGGTATTCCATATGTTGGTATTCCTACATCATTATTATCACAAATGGATTCATCTATTGGTGGTAAGACTGCAATTGATTTTTATAATAGAAAAAATATCCTAGGTGCTTTTAAGCAACCACTTAGAGTATTAATTGATCCATTAACTTTAAATACATTAGATGAAAGAGAATTCAATAATGGTATGGGTGAATTAATTAAGCATGGTGCTATTGGTAATAAAAAGCTATTAGATTTATTATTAGATAAGCCTAAGATTAATGAGGATATTATTATTGAATCATTATCTGTTAAAAAGAAGGTAGTAGAATTAGATGAATTCGATACTGGTGAAAGAATGAGTCTAAATTTTGGTCATACATTTGGTCATATCATTGAATTAAAATATGGATATAAGCATGGTGAGGCTGTTGCTATTGGTATGCTTATGGCATTAAAGATGGGTATTGATTTAGGTGTAACTCCTGCTGATTGCTATCCTGTTATAAAGAAGATATTAGAATTATATAATTTACCAACTGTTGAATATGATTATAAGGAATATTTAAGAGAAACATTCTATGATAAGAAAAACATTGGTGGAACTATCAATTTCATTTTCTTAAGTGAATTAGGTAAATATATGATTTATAAGGTTACTGAAGAAGAAATAAAGGAGAAATTATAATGGATGTTATTATTACTCCTAATATGCTAAGTGGAAGTGTTGTTATTCCACCATCAAAAAGCTTATCACATAGAGCTATTATAGCTGCCTCTTTAGCAAAGGGTAAAAGTAAAATATCAAATGTTATGTATTCAAATGATATTAAGGCTACTATTAATGCTATGAGAGCATGTGGGGCTAAAATAGAAGAATATAAGGATTATTTAATAATTGAGGGCTCAGATGTTATAAGAAAAGAAAGTATAATTGACGCTAATGAATCTGGTTCTACAATTAGATTTATGATTCCTATCGCATTAGTATCAAATGAGGAAATTACATTTGTAGGTAAGAATCATTTAGTTAAAAGACCACTCGATACTTTCTTAGAAATATTTGATAAGCAAGGTATCAAATATGAGCGTGGAGAGGATTATTTACCTCTTAAGGTTAATGGTGGCTTAAAGAGCGGTGAATTTACTGTAAGAGGAGATATCTCATCTCAATTTATTACTGGATTATTATATGCATTACCTTTATTAGATGGTGATTCTGTTATTCATATTTCTACTGAAATGGAATCTAAGGGATATATTGATTTAACTATTGATATCTTAAAGATGTTTGGTATTGAAATAGAAAATAGAAATTATCAGGAATACTATATTAAGGGTAATCAAAAATATAAGCCTTGTGATTATACAATCGAGGGTGATTATTCTCAATCAGCATTTTTCCTAGTAGCAAATGCGCTAGGTGCTGATATTAAATTATTAGCTATGAAAGAAAAATCACATCAGGGTGATAAGAAAATTATTAATGATATGAATGATTTTGGATTCTCTATTAAATTTATTAATAATGAATTAGTAATTGATAAAAAGAATCCCCATAGTGCAATAATTGATTTTTCACAATCTCCTGATTTAGGTCCTGCCTTAACAGTTTTAGCATCATTAGTTCCTGGTAAAAGTGAATTTATTAATGCAGGAAGATTAAGAATTAAGGAATGTGATAGAATCACATGTATGAAGGAAGAAATTAATAAATTAGGTGGCAATGTAGAAGAATTACCTGATGGAATGATTATTAATGGAGTTAATAAGCTACAAGGTGGTGTAGTAGATTCTCATAATGATCATCGAGTTGCAATGTCACTTGCGATGGCAACACTTAAAATGGATGGAGAATTAAAGATTTTAAATGCTTCATCAGTATCAAAATCTTTCCCTAATTTCTGGGAGGTATTTGAGAATTTAGGAGGTAAGGTTAGATATGAATAAATTAGAGGAAGCAAGACAAATCATTAATCAGGTTGATGAGAAGATGATTGAATTATTTATTCAAAGAATGACTGCGGTTAAGCAGGTAGCACAATATAAGCTTGAAAATAAATTGCCAGTTTTAGACTCAAGTCGTGAGGGTGAAATTAAAGTGAAGAATTTAAAGATTTTAAATAATGCTGAATTAGAAAAGTTTTATTTAGAATTTTTTGATGGTGTATTAAGATCTTCTAAGGATTATCAATATGATCTTATTGAAGATTATCAAAAGAAAAATCTATAGTCTAGGAGGTCTTTTATGAATCATATCGGACGTATATTTCAAGTAAATATTTTTGGTGAATCTCATGGTGGAGGAGTAGGTGTAGTACTAGATGGTGTTAAGCCTGGTATTATGCTTTCTGAAATAGATTTTTCAAATGATTTAGGAAGAAGAAAATCTGGAGGTCTTGGTACTACACCAAGAATTGAAGAGGATGAGGTAATAATCGATAGTGGCGTATTTAATGGATATACTACAGGTGCGCCTATTTGCTTAAGATTTTTAAATAAGAATACTAGAAGTAAGGATTATTCTAACTTAGTTAAGCATCCTCGTCCATCTCATTCTGACTGGGTGGCTAAGGAAAAATATGATGCCTTCAATGATTATAGAGGTGGAGGACATTTCTCTGGTAGATTAACACTTGGTGTTGTTTCTGCTGGTGTTGTTGCTAAAAAGATATTAGGAAATGTTAAATTTGAAACTAAATTAATTAATTTAGGTGGTGAAACAGACCCTAAGAAATTCCATGATTTATTAAAGAAGGTAACTGAGGAAAAGGATTCAGTTGGTGGTATTGTATCAATTAAGATTAACAATGTACCTGTTGGTCTTGGTGAGCCTTATTTTGATTCACTAGAATCAACTATTTCGCATTTATTATTCTCTATTGGTGGAGTAAAGGGTGTTGAATTTGGTAGAGGCTTTGATGGAGTTGCTATGAAGGGCTCTGAATTCAATGACTGTATTGTGAATGCTAATGGTAAGACAATTACTAATAATAATGGTGGTATTAATGGTGGTATTTCAAATGGTAATGAAATATTCCTAAGAGTATTTGTTAAGCCTACACCATCTATTGGAGTTGAACAAGAAACTTATGATTTTGAAAAGGGTGAGGTTTCAACATTAGTTGTTGAAGGTCGTCACGATGCCGCTATCATTTTAAGAGCTATGGTAGTACTTGAAAGCTGCTGTGCTATAGCACTTGCAGATGCTAAACTTATTAATGAGGCATTAAAGAATAATTAATAATTAAAAAAGCCCGGCTGGGCTTTTTGTTTTTAATATGAGATGAATATATCCTCGTTATATATAAAATTAATAAATTCAAATAAATGATTACCCCATGTTTCTTCATCATGGATACCATTTAAATCAATTGATAATCTTACTCTATTGTTCTTTTTCTTAAAAAAATCATATAATTCTCTAGCAGAATTCATATATAAATTTTTATCATATGAATCATCACTTGATTCGTTTTTTCCAACATAAATGAATACATCTTTGCTTTCATCGTGATGCTTATTTAAGAATTTATATAATTCATCCTTAAATAGGAATGTCGCTGTTGAAAATGCAGC
>JAFSJY010000010.1 GCA_017449215.1 Acholeplasmatales bacterium
AGAATGATATTGATTTTAAGAAAGTGTCAAACGAAGCAGTTGGATTAATTAATGAAGTAACAAATTCAGAATTCGAAAAAAATACAGAAGGAGGCTATGTAAATATGTGTAAAGCAATTGATGATATGAAGAAGAAAGCAGCAGATAAGAGACAAGAAGAGAATATAATCAGTTTCTACAAGAATGGTGTATCATTAGATATAATATCTAAATCAATAGGTATTAGTATTGATGATGTAAAGAATATCTTAATTCAAAACAATGTAGAACTAAGAGTGGCATAAATTTTATTCTTTATACAGTTAATTATAGAGGTGTAGGGGTATACACCTCTTTTAAAATGTTCAAAAGGTGAGTGAATACTCACTTTTTTCTTGACAGTTAATTCATTTGATTTTATAATGTAGTTAATCGAGGACATAGGTGGAATAACGTATGTTTTAGGGATAACAGTTCAAAAAACGATTTCGTAACAATTGCATATTTAGGACAACCGTTATGAAGTCGACCGGTTGTTTTATTGCTTTTATAAAGGGTAAGTTGAAAAAACACTCTTAAGGTAGTATAATTAATAATTAGTATAATTAATAAAAGGTATCAAATACGATTCATATAAATAAGTAATAAATTTTATTGTTTTATCATTATTTAACTATTTAGAAGGGAATGGTTGTTATGAATAAACGATTAATAATTAATTTAATAACACTTGTAATAACTGCATTCCTTTTGATTTTTGTGGTTAGAGCTTGGTATGTAACTAATGAAAAGGCTAGTGTTTCTGGTATTATTGGTTCATCTGATAGTGATGATTTTACTTTAGAACTAGAAAGAGGTATATACAATTCTGGCTCACAAACCAAATGGACTTGGGTTAGTACAAATGATTTATCAATTCAAAATATGCAACCTGGAGATGCATTCTTTTTTAGATTTAAAATAACTGCATCTAAGGCTGGCAGCTTTAGAATTACATTAAGTAAGATTAATTCAAGCCTTCAAGAAAATACATTTGTTAGATTATTAGAAAATACAAAATATTATGCAGCGTTAAACACAACAAAGCTTTATGAAATGGATTCTTTAGGTAGTGAGGTTGAAATATTTAGTGATGTTAGTGGTACTACTTCATTAGGTATTTTATATAATTATGGTCCTAAAGAAGAAGGATCTGAAGAAAATGTATTTACTCTTGATGATTTTTTAGTTCAAGATACATTTAAGTATTATGATTATGGAATTGGTAGTGCATCATTTTTCGATTCGCAAAATAATATTGTTACAGATGATGGTACTGTATATGACAACGCTGAATTATTGAATAATATAAGTATTGATTATGAAATTCAAAGTATTGATGAATCAACTATATGGTATGGATATTTCGCATTAGAATTTAATGAAGAATTATCAATGAAAAGCTATAAACATATTGATGGAAAGGTAAAAAGTGATTCTAATTTATACCAGGCACAGGTATTAAATATAAAAGAATTTGCATTAACTGAAATCTAGTATAAGGAGGTGTAGCAATGAAAAAGAAAATTATATATAACATAATATCGATTGCTGCACCAATCTTGTTGATGGCTGCTGTAGTATTTGTTATTACGTATGGATGGTATGTAAAAAGACAGCAAACAGCAGATATTAATGCAACAACAAAGAATGTAGCAATTGAATATACATTTGATGATGATACAACAAAGAATGTTGTTGAATATAAAGTAGAAAATATTGCATTCTTTGATGCAGACTCAACCGATGATAATAAGATTGAATTAAAATACTTACCTGTTATGGCAGTCAAATTAGATATTAAATTATTAAATAAGAGTTCAAATGATGTTAGCTATAAAATAACATTTGAGGCTCTTAAGAGTATTGTTTCTGAAACAGTAGAAGGAAATACTGTTAATAAATCTATAGCTTATATGGATTGTGTATTTTATGATATTACAAATATTCCATCATCTGTTACTACAGTAAATGGAATAAAGGCATTAACTACTGATGGTGTTACATATACTAATACTGCATCTACATCAACTAATAAAGCTGAATATGATTCATCATCATTATCTACACCTTTAGTATTATCTCCAGTAACTGACGAAGATACTGCATCAACAATTGCTTCAAAGACAGTTACGTTATCAATGTATATTTATGGTGTTCAAGAAATTGATAATGCCGCAAATGATGATTTTCTATATGAATATGTAACTGAAAATAATGTAACTACTAAAAAGCTTAAGCAGTATGAATTCAGTATTACTATTGAATCTATCCCACAGGGAGAAGTTAATGTATCTGAAAATGGAAGTAATAATAATTCTGGAAATGATTAATTAATAATAATTGAAGGGAAGTAGTAAATTATGAAAAAAATAAAAGTAAATATAATATACTTGATTGGTTTGCTAGTCCTTTCGTTATCAATTGGACTTGTGTTTGGTGCATTTGTATTCAATCAAGTTGTTAATATGGATGCTGATTTAGGTGGTATTTCAATTGAATCAAAGAATTATATAGATTATTCATTATATGATTATGTATCTAGTTCTGATGAAAACTATAACAGAAAAATGAGATTAAGAAAGGATACTGTCGCTATATTAGATGATATTTCATTAAAATATACGGCTAGTCATTCACCTACTAGTGATGAGCAATTTAAGGATGGTAAAACATATTATTACATTGTTAATGAAGAATATGAAATTGCAACACCAGAAAATAATCCAGATTATGAAATTGGCGGAACTATTGTAAAAAATAAATATTATGAAGAAACTAGAACATATAATGGAATTGATAAGGTTAATACATTATTTAATTCTAGTTGTGCTAATTTAACACCTACAATTAATGGTAATGAAATAACATTTACTAATTCAGGTTTAACGATTAAAGTTACATGTGAGTTAGATTCAACTGCTGGTGTAATTAAGTCTGCAGAGGCAGAAGCTACAGATGAAGCTATAGACGTTGATTATAGATGTGTTATCGATTCTGATGGTCATGGATTAACAATATTAGATAACGCCAAAACAGCTGATGAGGATTATTATTCTGAAATTGCGGCAACAAGTAGAATAACTTGTAGTGCAACTCAAGGTATATATATTGATTCATCTGCAAATTCAAATACAAATAATACAAATAACAATAAACATTATTTATCACATTATGGATTTAAATTTACATTTAAGGCCGAAATTCCTGTATATGTAAGAGTACATATTCAGGATGCTTGGAGTAGTGTTAAGGTATATCCTTCAAGTGTCAAGGAAAGATATGTTACTAAGGATAAGGTATCTGGTAAAACTCCTTTTAATGTAACTGATAGTGATTGGCATTATGATGAAGATACTAACTATATTTATTTAAAGCAAATGTATAATCCTAAAAATGATTTAGATTCAAATGGTAATTTTAAATCAAAATCATATACATTTAATGTAAATGAAGCATATTTTTATCAGTTTGGTAATATAGCAACAGTTTATACAGAATATATCGATGTTGAATTATCATTTACTGTAGATATTGTACAAGCTAATAGAGCTTTAGCACTATGGGGATTAGATCCTAGTATAAGATTTAGCTAGAAGGAGGTGCTATAGTATGAAGACAAATAATAAGAATTCTAAATTCAATATAATAGCTAAAAAAGCTATATTTATGAGTGGCGCTATAGCACTTTCTTTGGGTGTTATTGCGCTTAATTTTACAAAAGAAGATCCTTATTTTTCTAAATATAGAACTAATTATGATTCTGATTTAGCATATATTAAGAATGCTACAGTACCATCTGTTACTAATCATGTAACAATGAGTGAGGTAGCTGAACATCAAAATGTTGATTATTCAAGTAAAGTTATTACTATTGAAAATGCTGCAGAATTATTAGAATTCTCTACATTATGTAATTCTAGTTCAAAGGATACATTCCTAGATTATGATTATATTTTAATTGATAATATTGATGCAGATTCTATTAATGGCTTTAATCCAATTGGTTGGGATACTGGTCATGAATTTACAGGTACATTTAATGGTCAAGGATATGAAATTAGTAATTTAGATTTAATCGTTAATCAATCAGCTACATTTACAGGTACTTATTATAGTATGTTCGGTATTAATAAAGGAGAGATTTCTAATTTAGGATTAAAATATCCAACTCTTACTATATCAGGTACTGCCACAAATATTGGTAATGGTGGTGTATCTTATTTAGTTGGTTTAAATGATACTGGTGCCTCTGTTGACCATTGTTTTGTTATTGATGATGGTTATGTATTAGATTCACAAAAGGCAACTATGACTGAAGAAGAGTCAAAGAATCGTTCTGGTATTACCGCTCCTGAACAACGTATTTCTTCATTCTGCGTTAATAATAAAGGTTCTTTAACTAACAATTATGTCGCAGTAGGAGTAGTTGCGGATATTCAGTATCAATTCGCTGAAATGGCAGAAATTGCTCTTTCAAATTCTGGTACTATCAATAATTGTTTCTATTATAATAAATCTATTTTAGCTGTATCTGGTGGAACAGTTAATTTTAGAGATAATTATAATATTGAATCTAGACCTGTTTCTTTATATGGTACTAGATGTGATACAGTTAATAGTTTAATATCTTCATTATCTTCTAATGGATATTTTACTAAAACTAAATATGGCACATTAGGCTCATATACTGGTGTTAAATATGGTATTATGCGTGGTATGGAATATGATGATACTACTAAAACATTTACTGTAGTGGATGCATATGATTTCGCATATATGTTTGAATTATTTAATACAGATGCTCACTTAGCTGCCGATAATGTTTCATTTAAAATAACAAATGATATCGATTTAAGTGTTGTTCCTGTAACATCATATTCTTACAATAAGGGTATTGGTGCCACTATTTATGGTGATACATTAAGTGATACAACTGTAACAATGATTGATAATAATCCATCAGTTTATCCAACAATTTATAACGCAGATGTTATGAATCCTGCAAGAATAGCTAAAAATGTTGGTGTTGACTGTTATGGTCTATTTAACTTTGTTACTGGTAAGATTAGTAATTTAAATGTATATACAACAATTATGGATTTAGCAAATGTTGATATTACGGATTTAGAAGGTGACGACCCTGATGCAGCAAACATTAAAGGTATTGGTGCTTTATGTGGATATGTTGAGCAAGGTGAAATTGATGGTGTCAATGTTTTTGCTAATGTAACAAATACAAGTAGCGATAGTATTGGTGAATACTATTTAGGTGGTATCACTGGTATTTTAGGTGGTAATGGTGTAATTAAAAATTCAACAGCTGCTGGTTCTATAAATATTGGCTCTAAGACTAATAGCGTTCAAACTAATTCATTTATGAGTGGTATTGCTGTTGGTGGTATTGTTGGTTATATCGAATCATCTTCAGGTAATGTTTATAACTGTACTAATGCTATGAATATCACATTAGGCTTAGGTTCTGATATAACTTACGCAGTAGGTGGTGTTATTGGTGCTGGTTATACAACTAGTCATCCATTTACTGTTAGTTCAACAACTGGAACTATTGAACAACCTGGTAAAACATCTAATTTGGAAAATGTAGGAAATATTACTGTTGGTACTAATGGCAGTAGTATATATAATGAGTTATATGTTTCTGGTGTACTTGGTAGACATTTAGGTATGACTGCCCAAGTAGAGAGCTTTAATAACTATGGAAATATTACTGTATATTCTAATACATCAAAGAAAACATATGTTTCTGGTGTATCTAATGCTGATATTAAAACAACATCTAATAATGGTTTAAAGGCTTCAGAGTTTATTAATACAGCAGGACAGTATTTATACTATGCATCAGGTTTTGCAAATGGTGGAGAAGTAGTTGTAAATACTTCAGCTAATTCTAATAATCTATACTATACAAATGTATTAAATATAAAAGCATCTAATGGCTTTATATCTAAGGTGGATGGTTTATTTAATTTAGCATATTATTCAAAATATAATGAAGCTTCATCAACTGTAAATCTTGAAAAGACTAAAACAGCTATTAATGCTCAAGAAATTAATATGAATAAATTCTATACATTTGCTCCTGTTGCAAATGTAATTGGTGGTACTTCAGCTTATACAACAGAATTAGGTAGTGCTTATAATTTAAGAGATATTGACTATACATTAGCTACAGCAATCTCTTCAGCAACTGCATTCAATTATACAGGTTGTGTGCTTGGTGATTACATTACATATAATGACATTAGAAATGAAGGTAATTTATCATTTAGTTTTGAAGCGGGTATTAGTACTCAATCAACATTAAAGGTTTCAGGATTATTCGATACAT
The DNA here is from genome assembly GCA_017449215.1 of Acholeplasmatales bacterium. GTDB lineage: Bacteria > Bacillota_I > Bacilli_A > Acholeplasmatales > Anaeroplasmataceae > Anaeroplasma. The sequence continues at coordinate 6,371 of JAFSJY010000010.1, forward strand.
TAAATAATGGTCATACTGCAGCAAGTCTATATAATGGTGGAGATATTACTATAAATGAAACTGATGATTCAGCTGATAATAAAAAGATTGATATGTATTTATCAGGTATTTGTTATGAGAATCTTTCAGTAGATGATAGTGATGAGCAAAACCCACTAGACGCTGATTTTGATGAATCACTTGCTGGTACAATTGATACAGTAATTAATGATGGAAAGATAACAGTAGAGTCTGACTATTTAGTAGAAGATACTAGAATAGATCAAACCCCATCAACTACACCTCATTTTGTATCTAATATTTATATTGGTGGTATTACATATAAAAATTCAGGTATTATTGCCAATGCATTTAATTTAGGTAATATTGATGTTGCTATCTACACATTATCTGGTAATACTGGAAAGTATTATGAAGCAGGTGGTATTACATGCTTAATGGATGGTGCATATGCTCAAATTAGAGATGGCGCTAATAATGGTGATATTTATGTAATTGATATTACAAATAAATCTTATAAATCTACAGTTAATATTGGTGGTATTATTGCTAGAAACTGCCTACAAGATAGAACAGCTAGTGCTGGTAATAACAATAAGCAAGTAGTAGCATTTACTATCAATTATGGTACATTAAATGCATTCCAAAGTGCTATTAATATGTCTAAGGATGCACCTACAGTTGCTGCATGTCATGCATCTGCTGGAGCAATCCTAGGCTGTGGTATTTGTAATTTAGTTGATATCGTTAATTATGGAAATATTTACTCAAGTGAATGTTCTGCAGGTATTGTTGCACTTGTTAGATTGGGCTCATTTACAAATGATACTACTAATAAGATTAAACTTGCTAATACAATTAATTATGGTCAAGTTAGAATTAACCCACAATATTATGCTACATTAGAGCAAGCTATGAATTACCAAATATATTCAGATGTTCATAGTTTAGCTAAAGTAGAAGATGGTGCTTCTAGTAAGCAAACATATGCTGGTTCAATTTGTTCAGTTTTCGATTTTAATTCACTAGAAAATATTGATGTAAGATATTTAATTAATTTATATAGCCAAGCAACTACAGTTTTATATAACTTAAATTTACCTGCTAATTCTCCTGATGTTACAACATTCATTACTACAGCAGGTACAACAGATAGATTTGGTACTAACTTAGCTAAGTACATTGCTTATGCACCTCTATCAACAGTAGAAGATGATTATGGTAATACTGGTGTATTCAGTTCTAAGTTCGTATTTAGACGAGCTATAAATAAGGATAGTGCTGTTTATATGCCAGAAACTTATACTACTGATAAATATATTCCTGAGTTCTTCCAATTTGTTTCTTTTGATAAAGTTAATCCTGTTTTATTAGAATCAATTGGTTGGCAAAGTATTGCCTATCAAACAGCAGCCGAGGAATTAGTTAAGAATGTTAATGCATTAGCATCATTAATTACAGAAAGTGGCTCTTTAAGTAATAATAGTATTAAGGTTTTATTAGATGATGCTTTTTCTGGAAATACATGGTTATCAACAATGGATGATGATTTATTTGATTCATTATTAGATGCTTCTTTAGAATCAAGTGAATTAAATTCTAATATTACAACTATTCTAAAATATGTATTATTTGATACAACAGCCTTATCATCATATACAACTACAATTAGAAGTAAGATTGTAGATGTTATATTAGATTACTATGAAACTCAATATCAAGAAAATATCGATTATTATAAAATACTTCAATCAACTTTATATGATGTATTATTAGCTAAGGTAGTTTCTGAATATGATACTAATTATTCTGAAGTAAAGAGTAAAATAGTTGATATATTAGATGATGAAGGTGTTGATTTATCAACTGTTTTTGATGCTTATATTAATTTATTATCATCTAATAATGCTATTCTTTCCCCATTATTTAATAATGATACTAAATCATATTACGAAAATCCTAAGATTGAATTATTAGATATATTATTGAATGGTTATGATGAATTCTCATTAGAAAAAATATATAATACATTGGAGACAACAACATCATCAAATTTAGCAATTCAATATAAACTATATTTAATGAATAATGGTGAAGAAGCAAAAAATATTTATCAGAAGATGATTCAATTTAATTCATTGCGTGATGACCCAAGCTATTTATCTTTCATTAATTCAATATTACCTAAATATGATTTCAACACATTAATTCCAACTACTATTAATGATTCATATGTAGATGCTGCAATAGGTACATTTAAAGATATATCTAGTATATCTGGATATAAGTATACAGAATTAAGTGGTATTTATCATGATGTCAATACACAAAAGATGAATACTGTAGATTCTCAATTAAAAACTATTCAAAGTTTTACTGGCAAGAATTTGACTTCTTTATCTTTAGATGTTCCTGTAACTAAAGATTATTCATCTTTATGGAATGTAATAAAAGAAGATAGTGCTATCCAAAATTATATATCTGAGCATTATTTTACATATTTCAAGAACCCAACATCTGGTGCTATTTCTAGAGGTATAATTGCCCCTGCTACAGAATGGAATAATACATATCAAACAAATGATAGATCAATGTATTCATATGGTATTTCTGACAATAATAATTATCGTTCTGGTATAGCAATCAACGATGACTATTATGGTGGAGGAACGGTTAATTATGCTGGTGCTAATAATGATGTTTATTCTAATAACCGTCTTAATTATCCAATAAAAACAAGATTTATTTATACTCCTGATGAAGTTGTTTCCTATAGAACAAATTATTATGGCCCATATGAAGATCCAACTACTACATATACTGCAGAAAACGCTGATGGAGTTAATGTAACATTCACTGGTGTACCATATAGTGCTGGAGGCAATTTATTAGCAAATAATAGAAATTATTTCCTTGGTGAAGCTTTAAATATAGTTAATGCTGGTCAAACAGTAGATTTGGAGCGTAAATTTGTTCCTTTCTTCATTTCACTTGATTCAAGTTTAACATCTCAAATGATTGCCAAGAGTAATCCAGCAAATAGAAATACTACACTTTACCAGTTCATGTTCCATGATAGAAGAACTGCTAAAAGTGCATGGAGTAACGATTGTCAGTGGAAGGATTATCAGTTCGTACATGATCCTGCCCAGCAAGATGGCGCGACAGATGATGGTTTTATGTATTATTACTATTATGATAATAATGGAAATCCATTAACTGATGTAAATAACTATATTATGAATGGTTATAGTTTTAATCCTGAATTTGTTCCTACACTTGCTAACGATATGGATGGAAAGGTGAATTATGATCCAAGCTATGACGGAATAAGTTTTGGTGGAATGACATTAAATAGTGTAGTTAACAGTAATCAAAATTCACATCCATATAAAGAATATTATTTAAAAGGTTATGCAACAGCATCTATTTTAACTGGTGTTTATATAACATATAGTACAATGCAAAGGGATTCTGTGAGTGGTGTTTCAGGAAATATTTATGTTTCACTACATGCTAAGCATGATAAGGTTAATGGTGCATTTAATACGACTGGTGAAGCCGGATATTATGGTATTCATACTACATCATTTATAGGTTATACTTTACAAGATTTATTATTACTTGATGGTGTTAAGACAAAAGGTCAATGTAATAATGAATTGGATGAAGATGAAATTAATATTGTAAGTGCTATTTGTACAAAATTGTTAACTGATAATAAAGAAGCAGTAATTCGCGCAGTAGCTAATTATGCTAGTAATAACACATTTAATTCAGATAATGCTAACGCATTTAATTTAGTATTATTTACTACTCAAGATAATGATTATACTAAAGAATTAGTTACAAATAATATATCTAATTTATTATCTTTTAAATATGCAGCTAATAATTATACTATCCAAAATAGATTAGCCACATTAACTTCAGCTGTTACAAGCAGCTATAAAGATAGGATAATAGAAGCATCTGTTAATCATATGCCTAACTATGCTAAAGTACTGTTAGTTACATTAAATGATTACTCGGTTAAGAGTAAGCTATATGAATCATATAATACAACTAGTATATATCCACGAAATGATATTATGAATTTAGTATATGATTATATAGATTATAAATATTATCAGGATCCTAATTATTCATCAACACAATTCTATGATGATTTTGTCATTGAATTATCGGATGATGATTTAGTAAATATTTACGAATTATTTGACACATATAGAACAAGAATATCATTACATAATTATCATTTAAAGAATTCTGATGCTGGTATTACATATATGCTGGATGATGTAACAATTGTAAGTGAAGTTGATCCTTCATATTCTAGTGAATATAGTTCAGATTATTCTAGAGTGTTGATTGGTAATAGTGGAGATATTGGTTCTGATCCATTTACTTCATCTTGTATAACATTTACTACAGGTAGTTTAACTAATGGCTACTATGGTTTATATGTTAAATTTGAAGGTAATTTGTATCTATATGATACCGAAGATGAAACAATATATAATGGCAGTTTAGATGAATATACTTTTACGTATTTAGAGCCAGATACACCATATACTTTATATTTAGATGAATCTACAAAATTATATGAATTTAAATTATATAATTTAGAGTATTATTCAACTGAAAGAACAAATTTGGGAAGTGTTACATCTCCATATGTTTCAGTAGGAAACACAATAGAGATGGTTCAAGGAACTTATGAAACTTTGCAAAATCAAAATGTTGTGTATAGGTGGGAATACATTAATAAACTAACACTTATCAAAGATGGATCAGATCCTAAGTATAAATTTTATGGTAAAACATATTATTTTAATCCTCAATATAATATTCCAACAGAAAATAATATTTATTTCTCAATTGATCACGGAAATGTTGATTATAATTCGGTGGAAATTTCATTTAAAGTGGCGTATAGAGATCAAAAAACAGATACAGATGCGTATTCAAATCTTACTCCAGGTTCGGTAGATTCTAAAATATATTTTAATACTCACGAAGATACTACTTCATATGATATTTCATATACTACTTCTAAAGAGTATGTAGATACAATAAAGGTTAACGAAAATTCACAAAATACATTAGCGTTATATAAAAAATCTACTGATTCTACGTTTGTAAACAAGAAATATTATACTTGTAGTAAAAATAATACAGAATATAGTTTTGCTCAATATAATCCTAAAGATAAATTATATGAAATCAAATCCACTTCAGATAATTCATTTGATTCAACAAAAATATATTATACTGATAATACTGGATCTACGGTAGCTACTCCTGCTGGTTTAATTTTATATGAATATGATTCAGATACTGAAACATATATACAATCTACAGCTAACACATTTGATTCTGAAAAATCATATTATACTGATGACACTGGTGCAACAGAAGCTACACCAAAAAATATGAGCTTGTATGAGTATGCTAAAACAAGTGATACAACAGTTAAGTATACAAAAACATACTACATGGATGTTAATGGAACGGTAGCAACACCAGTAAATTTAGATTTATATGACAAATCTTCTTTACCGCTTATTGGTGAAAATGGTAAACCAATATACACAAGTGTTAACAAAAAAGAAAATAATTACATAATTGAAACTCATTCTGCGACAATTAATAAGGCTGATTTTATAAATGCTGAGAATTTCTACATAAATTTACTTGTCTCTTCACATGTTTATGAATGTAGTAGAATACTTCTATCAAATATCTATGTTAAATTTAATTACAACTTTGTGAATAATTCACAAACAAACGACACAACTAATGTTATTTTTAATCAAAATGTCATTTCTCCATATAACGATAATAGTTCAAATACGATAGCCTTAATACCAAATAGCTATAGAGTAGTATATAAAAGTCAACTTACTATAAATAATACTTCATCACATTGTGGAGCTAATGCGACTGGCGGTTTTGAATATAATTATGAATTCCCAGTTTCTAATAGAGTTGAAGATGCTACTTCATCTAATATGAAGTCTGCAATAATATTTACTCCTTGGTATAATAAACTAATTAGTGAAAAAGCTACGTTCGATGATGTAATGAACTTGAATCTTATTGATATATCAACAAATGATATTAAGCCAAACCTAGAAGCTGGTTATTATGATAATATTTCTAACTTTGGTAAATTTGTTATAAATGATTATTTCACGAAACAATCAGGTTCATCATTTGTTACAAATAATGTTAATTCTGATATTTTCTTCCATGTTACTGGTACTGGAACGATAACTATCGATTTAGGCGATGATGAATATGAAACTATCAATATATCAACAGAAGAGGATGAATATAAGTGGTATAAATATACATCACAATATGGTTATGCATTTACTACATCTGGTGTAACTATATCTGAATTCTACGTAACACCTGTTGGTACTAAGATGACTTATACTGTATCTGATAGTATTGATACATTAGTAGCTGATTATACTAAAACATTAATTAATTTTGATTATTCAACATTAAGTAATGTTAATCTTATTAATTCTTCAAAGGTTTCAGATTTTAATTCTGATTCTGATATTTTAGAATATTTAAAATATAGTGAATCACAAAACTTTGATATGTATAAGGTATTCCATATGGTTTATAAGTATTATAGACATGTTGATGGAAAGACTAATACAGAATTATTTAATAATGATGTATTTAATTCAATAATTACATTAATGGGTACAATTAAGCCTAATTGCTATAATCCTAAATCTGATACAAATGCTAGTTATTATACATTATTTGCTCATTCAGCATTTAATGATAATTATGAGAATTTAATTAAATTAATTGGATTAGCTGATTTTGCTTTAACAGATAGTACAAATACTAATTCATCTGCGTTAGGACGATTATTTAATAATCTAAGTTCAAGCTTATATGTAGATTTATTAAAAGGATTATGTAACAATAGTGTAACTAGTGATACTGTAAGTCATAATACTGTACTTTCAATTTATGATTATGCAAGTACACATTTAAATTCTGATTTTGCATTATATGTATATGCTGCATACCTAGGTCAGGATTATTTGAATTCTAATAATTTATTAACATCTTCAATTATGCATAGCATATTAGATGTATTTGACGATGGTAATCCAGAACATGGTGCTGGTTATTATCAATTTATTACATCTAATACAACAGTTGATTCAGAAAAGGTAACTGCATTAATTAGTTATCTATCTAATAATTCAAATGTTAATATTGATGGATTTGGTATATTCGCTTTATCATCAAGTCATGGTATTGGTTATGGTATATTTATTCCAGATAATATGGATTTATCTAAATTAGATGTATTATATGAAATGGATGATACATTAGATAGATACGTACTTATTAGTGGAACTACTAAATCAAGTAAATGGCGTGGTGGTGAAACTATAAGTGAAGGTGAAGAAGGCTCAGTAGATTATGCATTCTATCATGATATGAAGCAATTACGTCTATCTATATCTACTGACGTATTTGAATTGAATTTCAATAATGATTCAATCAAATCTGTAGATGATCAAATTAATAATGCTAGTGGTGAAATAATTTATTATGTAAATTCAAGTACATTTGGTTCTATTTCTGCTATGGATTCATTAACAATTAGTAGTAATAAACTAGCAAATAATGCTATCTTATCTACTACAACTATTTCACTTACTGGCGAAAATGTTGTTAAGACAAGTGAATCTATTACAATAACAAACGCATTTAAGGTGTTTGCAGAAGATAGAGCAGTATCTAAATCATATACTGTAAAGATTATAAAATTATCTCCATTTGGTTTATCTGTATCATTAGATCCTACAACAGTCGAATATTCTGGCGGTACTATAACAGCAACTGTTACAGGTACTGGTATGGTAGATGGTATGGATTTAGAACCATACATTACTATAACTGATAATAATGGTAATACTACATATCCAACTAGTGAAGGATATTGGAAGTTAGATCCTGAATATGCTAACAATGGTATTGTTAAGAATAATACTGCATCTATAAGATTAATTATTGATAAGACATTACCTGGTGGTACATTAAAATTCAATTTAGATATTTTAGGTGGAACAGCAAATGCTCCATTCACAAAGAATAAGAATACTGCTAATAACATTACTAAATTTGGATTCAATGGTGAGCTATTAACTTTCACAAATAATTCAGTAACATCATATGTTCCATTTGGTAGAGCATTTGATTATGAAGAATTAACAAATCCTGAAAGTGATAGATTCTATCTATATGCATTTGAATATGCTGTTAATGCTAATATGGTTATTACAGCTACAAACACTGATATAGATGAACACGGATTAATGACTTATGTAGTATCATTTAATGTTACTGCAGAAATAGGTGGAGATCCTGTTACTTATACTCATATCATTAAGGAAAAGCAATATTTTACTAACTCTTCAATATATGCCAATTTATACGCTGATGGTGATGTAGTAGCTATATCAAATTCATATAGTACATTATCTGAAACGCAAAGAGTTAAATACTTATCTGGTGGTACATTCACTTATGCATTAAATTCTGATAAATTTGCTGGCAAAGGCACTGAAGGTCATTTAAATGATACTATGTTAATGAAGGTTTCATTTAATAGAGGTGTTGAACCACAATATAGAGTTAAGTATGTATTAGATAATTTCTATACATTAGGTTCTAATGTTACATTTGGACCTACCGAAGCTACATCTGCTAATTTAGCATCTATTCAAAATACTTATGCAGGTTTAACTGTTACAGTTACTAATAATAACTCAACAGGTGTTTATACATTCGTATATTCATATAGTAATACTGGTACATGGTCAGGTAATACAACATATGAAAGATATTATGAATTCCCTGAATTAGTTATTGAAAAGCTTGCATCAACTGATGCGTTATTGCATGAAATTACATTCCTAGAAGAAGCTGTATCTTTAGGTAATTCAGCAACTGTTATCTTACCTAATACAGTATTAATCCCTAATGAAGATGATGAGGGAGGTACTGTTGGATATGATTCTAATGATGTAGTTTATAATGATGCATTTACTAAATCTCAATATCAAAATATTAAGGTATCATCTAGAGGTATTAATTATACTAATGATACAGACGCTACTAATATTTCTGATTACTTTGTTATTGGTACAGTAAGTAACGCGGATCTTTCATATTATTGTCCAAGCTTTGGAATTAATAAATATGCTCAGATGTATCAATATACTACATTAGAAAAATTAACTCATTATGGAGCTGGTGTACAAACTGATACTGATTATGAAGTGTTAACAAACCATAATACTATGTTCTTATATGTTCCTTATACAAATGGAACAACTAAAGCAATATATTTAGTAGAAGTAGATAGCAATGGCTATTGGACTAATGTATATACTACTAAGTATAATGGTGAAAATGAATCTACAACTAAGGTTGGAGAATATCCAGCAAATACAGTAAAGACTTTAACTGCTAAGGAAGCATCTCCAATTAATGGTTATAGTGTTTGTGATTATGCAGGTAATTCAACTGATAATGATTCATTATTTATGGATTATGTTGGTACTCCAGTTGATGGACATTTCTGGTATGTATCTTATGTAATATTCTCTGAGGATAAATTATCTGATGGTAATTTACCTGGAAATATTAGATACTATCATATTTCATTAATTGATTTAACTAATAATATCCAATTCTATGTAACTGTATATGCAAAGCCAACTTTAAATCCATCTGATTTATATTTGACTATTGCAGAAAATAGTTATGATAAGAATGGTGTTCAAACAAAGACACAAATAAGTGCTTATGCAGTTAACAAGAATAATGAAGTATATGATAATGATTTAACTGAAGAAGATAGAGATGATATCGATGGTTATAAGATTTATAGATTAAGATATGATCTACAATCATTACCTCATGGATATTTCTACTTCTATATCGATTTACCTGACGGCTATGTGGCAACTGCTCATACTAATAAGGTTAATCAGTTAATCATTTATGAAGATGATGGTGAAACTGTAAAGAGTAGAGACGCAAGATATTTAACTGAAGCAGGTTCATTCCTACCATTCTCATCAATCATTACTCAAAAGGTAGACTTAGAGATTATTGTTGATGAGGGTACAGGTGAAGATGCTAGTGCTTGGGCTGTAGCTACATCTGATATTTATACTAGACAAGCTAAATATGAGGGATTAATTCCAGCATAATATAACTAAATATGAGTATGAGGCGCTTTTATGGCGCCTCATATGCTTTATATAGCATTTGAAAATGATTTTTGTATAAAAAGGTCTAAATTATGTTTTAAAAAGTATATTTCAACAAAAATATACGCTATAGTATATAAAATATATTGATTTTACCATATTTTTGATTATATAATTATGTAAAAGGTGATATTATGTCTGACTTACAAAATTTTTTAGATAATAATTTGGGATATTTGTTTAATTCTAATTCATATGACAATAGTGATATTGAGTTAGAAATAGGTAGAACTATTAAGAAAAAAAGATTAGAAAAAAATATGTCTCAAATTGAATTATCGAGGTTAACCTCAATTACGCAATCTAATATATCTAAAATCGAAAAGGGCAAAGTTAATATAACAATTGCTCAATTGAAGAGGATTGCCACTGCATTAAAATTGAAAATACGTATAAGTATGGAGGAATAATGATATGAGTAAGATTAATAATTTATCAATTAATTCATATAGAGTGATAAGAAATCTTGAACTTAAGGATTTGGGTGATGTTAATATTATTCTTGGAGATAGTAATAGTGGTAAAACCTCTGTATTAGAAGCGATACAGTTTTTAAGAAGTGATTGTTTTTCTAATGTTATTGATATAATAAAGTCTAGAAAAGCAAGTTTTGATTCTGTCTCATTCAACGATTTCATTTTTTTATTTAATACACTTGAAAAAGAAATATCTATTTCAGCAGATATAAATGGTAAAAAAGAAGATATTCGTCTAGATTATTCTATTTCAGAAACCGTGTTTAATAAAGAAATGTATGTTAATGATAACAATAATCCAACAAATAAACTTTTGGATTCTCTAATTGATAATTCTAAGATAAATGGAAAAAGTGTACCGCAAGTAAAAGGTACATTAAAATATGATTCTAATGAAGAAAAATATTCGTTGGTTCCTTTTGACTTCACAATTGGTAATTATAGAATCGATAATAGAGTTGATAAAAGAAAAATAATATATGAATCACCTGATTATCATTTTTCTTCTATGAATTTGATTGTGTCTAATATTATTAAAGATGATGAATATTATAATATTTTCATTGAAGTTTTAAAACTTTTTGATGATTCTATTAATAAAGTTCAATTGTTAGTTAATGATGGAGTTCCATTTGAAATCACTGATATTTATATTTCACGTAAGAATGAAAAACCTATGCCTATTTCATCTTATGGTGATGGAATAAAAAAAGCAATATGTTTAGCGGGAATGTTATTGAGAGCTAAAAATGGTATATTATTAATAGATGAAATTGAAACATCGTTACATCATGATTATTACGATGAAATTGTCTATTTTTTAGTAAAGGTTTGTAAAGCTTATAATATTCAAGCTTTTATTACCACTCATAATGAGGAAGTAATCAGTTCTTTTTCGAAATACAATAAAGAAAATAAGGCTAAGTCAAATATAAAATTTTATACTATAAGAAAAAAAGAAAATAAGGTTGTAAGTAGAATGTTAACTCCAGAGGATGTAGAAAAATATAAAGCTTTAGGTTTAGAGGTTAGAAATTAATGGATAGAATTGAATTAAATCTTAAGGGGGAAACTTCTGAAAAAATATCGAAAATTATTTTAGTTGAAGGAGAGTCTGATTTAGCATTTTTAAGTCTATATTTATGTAGAAGATATGGTTATGAATATTATCATGACATTGATTTACATGAAATAGATAAAAATATGCATTCATCAGTATATTCAAATGGAAATGATTGTTTTGCAATATTCACTTCCGGTGGTGTAACTAAAATGAATTCTGCATTTGGAAATATAAAGGAAAGAATTTTTACTAAAGATACTAAATACTTCGTAGTAATTATAGATAGTGATAACAAAACTAAGGAAAAAATAATATCAGATTTGAAATTTGATGGATTAGAATTAAAAGCTAATGAATTCACTGAATATCAAAATGATGATTTTGATATCATAGATTTTAAAACATACGTTGATGTAGTTCCTAAAAATAGAAGTGGTGCTTTAGAAACTGTAATATTGGATTCTATTAGAAAAGACGAAAAAGAAATAGTTGATGTGTCATGTGATTTTGTTGAGAAGTTAACAACAGAACAAAAGAAACATATTAAGAAAGCAAGAATTCAATTAAAAGCAAAAACAGGAGTTGTATTCAATTTGCTAAATCCAGATCATACATTTTCGGAACTACAAAAGAAATTTATGTTGATTGATATGAATTCACCTGTTTTAACTGAAAGTTTTGCTTTCTTTGATAAAATTTTTATATCATAATAACTTTAAGGCTTGATAAAATAATGATGGGACGCTATGATTTTGGTGTCTCATTTTTGATATGACTATGAGGCGCTTCATTGCGCCTCATCTCTGTTATTAAATCTATAAAATGTTTGGAGTTGTCTTTTTTCAAAATTAAACTGATATAAATTATCGCAATATATTTTAACTAGCATTAATTGACAGTGAAATCAAAATTTGGTAAAATTAGTATGCCACTATATATGGTGGCACTAAGGGAGTGAGATTTTGGCAAGTGATAAAAAATTAATAGAAAAATTTCAAAAAGAGCCATTGCCTAAAGATATAGCTCTCGATGATTTAATTCGTTATTTAGAGTTGTACGGATTTGAAATCATAAAAAATAGAGGGAAGGGATCTCATTGTATTGCAAAACATAAAAACCTTGATAGGCCTTTTACTATACCATCAAAAAATGGGAAAACTGTTAGCTTCGTATATTTGAAAGAACTAAATAGAATAATCAAAAAAATGGAGGAATAATTATGAACAAAGATTATAGATTCGAAGTATATACTGATTATAGTGGATACGGCGATAAAGTATTTGTTGTGAGATATTATGATTTAGAAAATGTTATTGGTGTTGGTGATACGATTGAAGAAGCAATTGAAGAAGCTAAAGGTAATCTTGAGGTATATTTAGAATATTGTGAGGAAAATAATATAAGTGTTCCTGAACCAACGATGCATGAAGATTTAGATTATAGTGGTAAAATAACAGTAAGAATGTCTAAAACACTTCACAAACTAGTTGATGAAAGAGCAAAAAAAGAAGGAATAAGTATAAATCTTTTTTTAAATGAAGCTATATTACAATATGTTTCAAGTGTAAATACAAGTGAGAAGATTATAAATGAATCAGTCGAAAAGATTTCGGCTAATATGCAAGAGGCATTTGAAGAATTATATAATTACCCTAATTTGAGAGAACAATTAGAAAATAATCGGGTAGAAAATTTGTGGACATTGCATAATAATTTGAAACTCGAAATAAATTAAGAGGTGAATTATGGAAAATGTAAATGAAAAAACATTGTTTTTTAAATCAATTAATGTTGATTTGAAAAAAGTTAATTATGATAAAATTGATGGAATATTACCTGGAATTAACGAACCAATAAAAGTTATTACTAAAGATTCATATGAAATAACTGATTTGACATCATCTGGTTTTACTTTGTTATATCAACGCTTGGTTGAATTGGAACCTAAATTACTATTTAATATAACAGTTACATATGAAATTCGTTATGAGTTTTCTAAAGAAACCAAAAATGAGTATAAGGATAAAATTGGAGAACTTTCAGAATTAGTAAATGCAAAGGCCGAAAAAGCAATAAATATGACTGGAGTTGTTTCAAGAGCCTCAACGCTTATTTCGTCAATTACTATGCAAAATAATGGTAATGCAATTGTTACTCAACCTAATTTTTCTAAAGCAAAATAAATTCAATCATCAACTCGTAGGCAATTTAAACTATGCTTACGAGTTTTTTATTTGCTTTCTATTGTGACAGATGAAAAAAGGTAGTATATTGCCATTCTGGAACTGTCGTTTGTTTAGGGAGAAATGTATAATATTCATTAATTATGGTACATATTTAGTATAAATTACTGTTTTTGTTGATTATTTTGTAAAAAGTGCTATAATAAAATCATCTTAGCGATTATAAAATATATTAATATTTAATAAATGCCTTTTATAATGACATTATTCCGAAAACGATTAATTTTTTTATTTTTAATTTCTAACCTTTTTCGATACTTAGTTTGAATTCGAAAATATTGTTAGAAAAACGTGAATATGGACTAAATAAAGTGAGTGAGTGGTTATTCACTTTTTGGCAAAAAATTCATTTAAAAAATGGCGTAGTCAAGCCAAAAATAAAAAAAGTGATTTTTTGTGTAAAATAGATGTTGACAGTAATTTGAAAAATGATTATAATGTAGGTAAGTTAAGAGGCAAAACAGGAGTAATCCTGTGACGCAAAGCTAAAGGGGCCGAGGTTTTATGTGGCCAGCCAGTTGCCAACAGTGATTGTTCCTGAGGCAACTTTTTGTTTTATGGATATAATATAAAGATATTAGGGAAAGGAGAGGTTTGAAATGATAATAAAAAGATTCGTTTCCTTATTTAGAACAACCGGATTTAAAGTTATAGCATTTCTAGCATTACTTGCAACCTCTGTTTTGATTGCCCTTGCAATGTTACTAGGAAATGAAGCTGGTCAGTTCGTTATTAGAGTAAGAGATGATAGCTTGCAGAAGTCAATTGCTTTAACAACTGATTTGGAAGATGAATATAAACCAGTTCTTCAAGCGCCTGGTATGACAGGTATGGCAGACTACTCAGCTGAATACTTTATTAAATTAGGTTATGATGACTTAGATGAAATTACAGCAACAACAGGTCAGTATTTAAATGAAGGTTCTTCATTATACGCATATACATTTTATATAGTTAATACTACACCGGATGGTTCAAATGTAGGTATCGATGTAGCAATGAATTATTCTAAGGTTACTAAGGATGTTCATAAGGTTATAAGAATTATGACTTATGCATATTCAACTAATACATCAGTTCCAGAAATCTATCAGGCAGCTGAAGAAGAAGGCTCTGAAATAGATTATGTTAAGGATTACGGATATGTAATTGAACCTATTCTATTTAAGAGTGAAGATGTTGCTGAAGGTGTCGTATTCGACAATCAGCACTACACAATTGGTACTACAGCATCAGAATCAGCAACAAGAATTAATTATATGAAATATTCTGTATTCTTTTGGTTAGAAGGAAATGATCCTGAATGTGATGAAGATATTATGGGTGGTACTATTAAATTTGATTTAACTGTTTCAGTATCAATGTAAATGTTACCTAATTGAAGGGAAGTGGTAGCTTGAGAAAGAAAAATATAACTAGAAAATTAATAATGAGTATTTCTACAGCTGCTATGACTGCTATCTGCTTAGGTACAACAACTTATGCATGGTTCTCTAGAAATGCTAATGTATGGGTTGAAGAAACTGATTTATATGTTAATACATATGATGGTTTACTAATATCTTTAGATGGAACAAACTTCTCACAAGATATTACATCAGATGAATTAAAACAATATATCACTGGTAAGACTACTGCTGAAGAAGCAAGAGAAGCTTACAAGGGATTAAATCTAATTGGAAATACAATTAAGCAGGATGCTAACGGTAAGGTCGTTAGAGGAACTGATGGAATTGAATTTACACATGATGTAGTTAATCATGTTGATGATGAATATATAAACTATATTAAATTATATAGCCAATCAACTAATGAGCTTGTAGCTACATTAGAAGTAACAACAAGTCAAAATGAAATTACTAATTTTATCGCTAAAGATAAAGATGGTGATGAATTAGTTGTTAAAGATAAAGATGGAAACATCTTAAATGAAACAACTGGTTATCAAGGCTTAGATGAATTTATGATATATGATGCAAATAGTACAATGATTGCTGACATAGTAAATTTCGAAGTAATTAGCTATGTTAGAGAAACATTCACTGCTAAAGCATCAGCAACAGAAAATTATAGATATGTCCTATCTTATGTTGATAATGGTTATTCTCATAATGATGAGGATTCAATAGCTAATAAGAATTATCTAAAATTCGATTTATATTTTAGAATCTCATCTGATTATGGTGCATCAGGAACACATCCTGAATACAATTTAAGATTTACTGAAGATACATTCTTAAAAACAAGCGAGAATGCAAAGGTTATATTAAATAATAGTTTAATCTCGGGTGATACAGCATATAGTGCTGGCGATGAAATAGAATTTGATGTAGCCAATGCAATGAGAATTGGTGTTGACTCAGAATCATTAAATATCTTTGAGGTAAATAACGATTATGATTTGGGTAGTGTTGCTATCGAAGGAAGCACTGATCCAAATTATGATAAAGATAAAAATGCTATGTATACTTATTACAATAGCTTATTCCCTAATTATCCATTTAAATCTGCTGCTGAAAATGGTGAAAGATTCGTTACAAAGGATAAGTTCACTGATACTTCACTTGGAGTATTCAAATATTCTACAACAGAGAATAAGTACAATGATGTAAAAGCATCATTCTACATTTGGCTTGAGGGTTGGGATGCAGATTACTTCTTAGGAACTGCATATACAGCAAGACAAATGAGTGTTAAATTAGAATTTAAGTACTTGGATGATTAATTGTTATTAAAATTTTTCCATGAAGGAGGTAGAGAAATGAGGCGAAGAGTCAGAAAGTTAATAACGCTTGGTGTGTCAACTGTATTGGCTGCAACTTCACTTGTAACTACTACCTATGCATGGTTTAAGTTGAATGCTACAGCCAAGGTAGAAAATTTCGATTTCGAGGTTGTATCTGGTTTAGGCTTTGAAGTATCAATTGATGGCAAGCATTATTATGGAGATTTAAATATGTTACAAATGCAAAAAGCAATTGTAGCATCATATAATCCAGCTATTTATAAAATCTTGCCACAAGATGAAGATGGAAATGAAAAAGCAGATGTGCTTTATAAGTACATCGGATCTGATTTTAAAGCATTAAATGATACAGAAACTGAAAACGAAATAAAAGAAGTATTTAAGAAAATTAAATTACTTCCTGCTACTACTAAGGATGGTATAAATTTTACAGATTTATACAATGGTGCTTATACTACAACATCTGGTAGATATTTAGAATTTGGAGTTTACTTCAAAGCTACATCTGATAATAAAAATGATAATTTAAAATATGATATTTATCTAAACGGATTTAGCGGAGAGGATGAAAGAGGTGATACGATGGTTAATACCATCTTCACATCGAAAACTACAAGTGTTCCATTATCTGCTAATATGACTGCAGTAAAAACTAATATTGATGATGGCACTAAATCAATAGTAAATCTAAAGAGTAGTGACCATGATAAGATAACAGTTTATTCATCTAATGCAGCAAGAATAAGTACTACTTCATCATCATTGAAGCATTATGAAGCTAGATATTTTGAAACTACTGATGAAGACTTTGATGCATCAAAAACTTATTATACATATGACATTACATCAAATACATATAACAAGTATGAAGGTGATGACTTTGTTAATAAGGATGAAGTTAAATATTACGAATTCATAGATGCATATGATGAATATGTAGTTGATGAAGGATCATCACTAATATATGAAATTAATGATACCGAAAATCCATATACAGATTTAGGTAGTTATGCAACAAATTATAGTAAGCTATTCCCAGATGATACAACATCTAATAATTATTATTTATACAATTGTGACTGTAACGCAATGTATACTTACTATAATAATCTTAAAGCTGAGGGTAAGCTAATTGATAAAGAGTTAGCTTATGATGAAATGCCTCAGAACATTATTAGGGCTCTCCCTACTCAAATGAGTAGTAAGATAAATAAAGCTTCATCTCCTAGTGAGGCTAGTGATTCTACTTATTATCCAATAACAACAGTAGAATCAGGAGCAACAGCAAAGCTCATAACATTTAGAGTTTGGTTAGAAGGTTGGGATGCCGACTGTTTCGATGGGTTATCAAATTCTATAGATATGAGATTAGCATTCTGCTCAAAGAGAGTATATTAAAATAGGTTTACAAAAAGAGAAAATCAAAAAACAAAAAAGGAGAAAAAAGATATGAAATTAAAAGGTTTAACAAAATTAGCTTTATCTGGTGTAGCTTTAGCTGCAGTAGCTGCTACATTAGGCACATCAACATACGCATGGTACGTAACTAACTCAACTGCATCAGTTGGTAACATCAATGGTACAGCTCAAGCTGGTGGTACTGGATCAGTTCTAGTTGCTGAAAAAGCTGCTTCTGATGGTAAGAATGGTCATGGTGCATGGCAAAAGAATATTGAGTCATTAAATACTGATAACTATACATCTACTACAACTGCTGCTGGTTTAATTCCTGCAACTCCAGTTAAGACTGTTTCAGGTGCTGGTACTTCAACATTAACTTCTACTCCAGCTACATTATTAAATAATTCAACTACTTGGGTAAAGGCTAATGGCGATACAATGACTAATGCTGATTTAGCTTATATGGAATTTGATGTATGGGTATTATCAACTGACGCTACAAAAGTTAAGTTCTCATTTGGTTTAGCAAATACTACTGCATCTGATAAGATTAATACTCAAATTGCTTATAATGGTGTTGGTCTTCCTACAGGTGTTTCACAAGGTGATAACTTTGCTGTAAATATTGTTGATGCATTAAGAGTTGCATATACTCGTTATGATTTTGATTCTACAGCTGCTACATCAACTACAGCTTTAGCTGGTGAAGAAGCAGAGGCTTCAGTATTCTATGATGCATCTAAGGCATCTTCATCTTCAAAGGTTGAAACTGGTGCTTCTTTTGCTACAGCCAATTCTGGTGATGCACATAGTTATTATCATCAAGTATTAGGTGCAAATGACAAGATTCTTGAAACAGGTCCATCTATTAATGGTACTACTGCACAAGAATTAACAGTTACTAGGAATATTGAAATTAAGTTACACTTCTATGTATGGTTAGAAGGTACTGACTTACAATGTTTCGATTCATGTAATGGTCAATCTTTCAAGTTAGACTTAAAGTTTGAGGCAGTTACTCAACAACAAGGCTAAAAAGCTGAACATTTGAAGAGTGAGGGGTTTTCCCCTCTCTCGATGATGTTTATTTTAAGATGCTAAATAACAATTAATTAAATAGATTCCCCATCATTTATTTAATATGAAAGTGGTAGATATAATGCTATGGTTGATTACGATTATTCAGGGTACGTAGCTGAAATAATATATCGACCATAGCATTTATTGTTGTTTAGCAGATAAAGTAAATATCTCTTTGCTTAAGTAAAATTTATGAAAGGAAGTGATACTCAAGTGAAAAAAGCTACAAGAAAAATATATTTAAGTATTATATTTGTTACATTATCTTTACTTACAATGGTAGCAACAACATTTGCTTGGGTAGGAATTGTTTCCAATGCTTCCTTTGAAAGATTTACAATTAACCTTGAAACTGATAATGAAAAAAGCGATTATGGTGTAATGTTGTCTTTAACTGGTAAATCTAACGATTTCCATGATTCAATTGATACACTTGAATTGCAAAAAAAGATATTAGAAAATATGGGAGTGCCTAGCAACTTATTATCTAATGAGATTAGTATTAGAAATCTTTTTAATAGAATTAAATTATCTCAGTGTACAACAGTTAAAGATTATGGTGCTTTAGATTATAGTTATTATTTAACACCTTTTAAAGATTTATATGGTAATAAGACTAGAGCTACTGTTGATGGAACTGCAACTGATTATAAAGGTTATTTTGAGTTTGATGTTTATATATCAATATATAAAATTGGTGAGGATGCTGATGGTTCTGAAAAAGAACTTAGTGTATATTTAAGAGATGGTGATACTGGTTTTATTTCTGGACAAAAATGTACTACTTATGTAGCAAATGAAATAAAGTTTCCAGGAAATGAAAATGCACTCTCTTCACAATATTTAACTAGCGCTAATAATTTCGAACCAGGTAAGAAAGTACAAGGAAATGTTACTATTAATTCTGCTAGTGCTGTTAGAGTTGCTATTCAAAAAGCATATTCTGTTCCATATGGAGAAACAGGTGCAAACGGAAATAGTGTATATAATGGTTTGCAAATATATAAATATGGTGGAGATTTGCCATCATATGATTCAAAATATGGTATGTATGATTTTGGTGGAATTTTACCAAAAGATTACAATTTTGCAAGATTATTATATAATTCCACTAGAACTGAAGATGCTCATTTAGGTGATGTTCCTTCTTTAGCGCTTTATAATAAAAGAGGAGACGTAACGTTTGTAGATGATGGCGTTGTTAATCATATAATTGATGAAAACGATCATGTTAGAACACAGGATATGATAAGATTACATGTTACTTTTTGGTTCGAAGGATGGGATTCAGATTGTTTTGAAGCAATTAATGATATCCCCGTATCTTTAAGTTTGAATTTCTCTACAAAGAATCCAAATGAAGCTTAGGAGAGTATAATAATATACTCTCTTTTTCTTTATTATTAACTTGAAAAATGTTAAAATAATCATATATGCATTTTAGGATTGGAGTTTTTTTAATATGAATAGATTTTTAGATATTATTGTTCCTGAATATAATTGCAAGGAAGAATTTATGAAGAGATTATTACATTCAATTGCTAGACAAAAGAATGTTGATTTTAATGAAATCGGTATTATCATTGTTAACGATAAATCGAAGAATAAATTGAGAAAAGGAATATTTAAAAATTATCCAAAACTTAACATTGAATATTATTTGAAAGATGTTAATGAAGGTGTTGGTATGACTAGACAATATGGTCTAGATAAAAGTACTGCACAATATGTGACATTTGTTGATCAAGATGATGAGTTATATGGGAATGATTCATTGGCCGTAGTAATAAATTCTTTAAAAGCTAATCATCAACCATATATAGTTACTCAATATATTGAGGAAGTACTTAATGTTAATAATGATGTTGTTCAGTTGGTTCATGATACTTTAGATGGTAAAGAAGTATTGCATGGTGTTTTTATTAATCGTCAATTTTTGATTGATAATAATGTTAGATTTGTACCAGGAATTAGATATCACGATGATTCATATTTTAGAAGAGTACTTATTTTTTTATGCCCTGTAAATTTTATTTATGTGTTAACTTATAATTGGAAATGGAATGAAACTTCTATTGTTAGAAGGAAAAGAGAACATAGCTACTTAGTTGAAACATTTGAAGATTATTTTAGTGCATTACTAAATGCGTGTAGATTTGCAAAGCAAAGAAATATTCCTCAAGGAGAGTATATTGTTAATGCTATCTTAGGAATTTTTATTGTTCTTAATTCTAAAAATTTTGCTAAAGACGAATTAAAGGAATTGAAGGAAAAATATGAGAAAATGCTATTTGAATTCATAGTAGAATTTAATTATGAGGTTGAATTGGCACGTAGCAAATACGATATATTGTATAAAGACGAGTATAAAATGGTTCAATATGAAAGTGCAACTAATGATACTCTATATGATTTTATAGAAAGAATGCAAGTTGCATATCCTGAAATTAAATATAATAGTCTAGATATAGAACGTAAATTAGATATAATCATTCCGTATTACTCAAACGAGAATAGTGATTCCATGATTAGAAGACTATTAACATCAATTAACAACCAAATGTCTATAAACAAATTTGATTTGGGAGTTATCTTCGTTAGTGATAATTCACCAGTTGAAATAACAAAAAATATATTTAATGAATTTCCTATGTTGAATATTAGTTATTATGTAAAAGACAAAAATGAAGGTCAAGGCTTGGCACGACAATATGGTTTAGAACGTAGTAAAGCAAAGTATGTGACTTTTGTTGATCAAGATGATATTTTATATGGTCCATATTCTATTAGTAAGGTATTAGATTCATTAGATAAGCAAAAAACTGATATGTTATATACAGATTTTTTTAGATATGATCCATCAAACGGCAATAGAATAATTATGAATTACGAAAATTTACAATGCTTACATGGTTTATTTTTAGATAGAAAGAAATTGATTGATGGTGGATATAAATTTAATGAGAAAATAAGAATGTATGAGGATACTTATTTTTTATTAATAACAAGTCGTACTTTAAATCCTACATATTTAAATGTTCCAACTTACGTTTGGTTTATAAATCCAAACAGTCAATCTGCACTTGGAAATATTGATGGTCAGATGATTCAAAAAAGATTTCCTGAATTCTTTATAGCAAATGTTGATGCGATTGATTTTATTAAAAATAAAGGTTTTGACGTATCACAATTATCTAAGGAAATATTTTATTATTTATTCATTATTCTAGAATCAAAACTATTCGCTAATATTGATAAACTAAGTTACGAACGTGATTTATACGATTTTTATTGTAAGATAAAAGAGAATTGTACTTTTGATGATGAAACTGATAAAACAATAGTAGAAGATTGTATAAAAAATGTTAGTAAAGATTATGGTATTACTAAACAAGAAATGACATTATCTGATTTTATATTGAAAATGAAATAATTGTGGAGGTTTGCTATGTCACATTTTTTAGACATTATTATTCCTACATATAACTGTAAAGAAGAATATATGGATAGGGCTCTAAAATCAATTGTTAGGCAAAAAAATGTTGATTTTAATGAGATAGGAATAATTGTTGTTGATGATAATTCACAAAATAAAATAAAGAACGGCTTTTTTAGAAAATATCCACAACTTAATATTGAGTATTATAAAAAAGAAGTTAATGATGGTGTTAGTACTACAAGACAATATGGAGTTGATAGAAGTTCAGCTTTATATATTACTTTTCTTGATTGTGATGATGAATTATATGGCTATGATTCATTAGGTACAGTTATTAACTACTTGAAATCTTCTTTGACGGAATGTTTATTAACTGGATATGTTGAGGAACATAAGACAGATTGTTATGAACATCTAGAATTTGATGAAAGAGAATCGTTACATGGAGTCTTCATAAAAAGAGATAATATAGTTGTAAATAATATTAGATTTATTGAAGGGTTACGTCATCATGAAGATTATCATTATAGAAGACTTTTAACAATAACCTTAAATTGTTTTCATATTAAGGTATTGACTTATATATGGCATGATAATGATGAATCGTTGGTTAGAAAGAAAAGGAAATATGAATACTTAGTTGATACTTATAATGATTTGATGACAGCAACCAAAGCAGTATATGATTATATTGATTCTATAAGAGCAGGACAATCCAAATACATTGTATGCACCCTATTTAATTTGTTTATAATTCTCGAATCACAATTTTTTGATTACGATGAGTTAATGGAAGATAGGGAACAATATGAAAAAGAACTATATGAATTAATTTGCCGATATAATTACTGTTTTAATTCTAATAAAAAGAATTTAGAAAAATTAATGGACTCTGCAATGAATATTCAAAGTGGTTCGTTTGGTCAAAAAATTTTACTTAGATATGGTTTTGATGAATTTTTGAATCTTATGGCAAACAAGTATCCTGAAATTGTAAAAAATGATAAAGAATTTGAGATGTTTCTTGATATCATTGTTCCATACTACAATGAAACATATGATATGGTCAAAAATTTACTTGATTCAATTTACAGACAAAATATTGTGAATTTTGAAGAAATTCAAATATCTTTAGTTAGCGACAATCCAAACAATGTGTTTGACGATGAATTGATTAAAAAGGATTATCCTGAATTAGAAATTGTTCACTATAAGAAAGGAACTAATGATGGTCCAGGTCAATCAAGACAATATGCGCTTGATAGGAGTGTTGCAAGATATGTTACTTTTTATGATGCAGATGATTTGATGTATGAACCTAGAGCACTTTATAGTGCATTATATTGTCTAAAAGCCGATAATTTAGATGTGTTATATACGAATTTCATAACTATTTACAAAGGCAGCAAAACAATAGCTAATTGTAAGGAACTTGTTTGCTTACATGGCTCATTTTATAATAGGAATACTTTAAATAAGTATAATTTTAGATTTCATGATAAATTATTTTTATTTGAAGATATGTATTTTTGCTCTATAGTAAATATGTGCTTAAATGCAATGTTGTTAGAGTATCCAACTTATATTTGGATAAGAAGAGAGAATAGTTTGTCAAAATTAGAAGAAGATGATTTTAATTTGACAATAAAGGAAAAAATAGAAGATTTTGTTATTTCTAATATTTCTATAATTAACTTTGGATTAGAACATATTGATTTGATGAGAAGAAAATTTGAAGTGGAAAATACAAATCCGGATATTAAAATCCCTGAATTTTTATTTGCTAGACTTATGTATATTTTTATAGTTGTCGAGAGTGATATTTTTTATGATAAAGATATGTCTAGATATGAAAGAATAATATATGATATGTATCTTGAATTAAAAAGCGTTTTTATTGGAATAACTGATATTGATATCAAAAAATACTTTGATGGTCAAATTCAAAATGTTATTAGAGAAAACCATGTAAGAGAAATAAAAAATAGTTTTTTTGATTTTGTGAAAAAGATGAGTTAGTTCATTAATAATGGTGAAGATTATGATAAACAATAACGAATTAAAAATAAAGAATGAATATGATAGAGAATTTTCAAACATAATAAATTATTGTAAAGATAATTCTTTAGACAACATTTTTATGAATATTATTAAGATTGTTAATAATATGAAAATTCAAAACATCCAAAACTATAATACTTTTGTTCAGTATTTCAGTAAATATCCATTGTGGGGTTCGTTGAATCCGGATTTAGGTGATTTCACTACTCTTAGATTGAGAGCTGAAGTTTTAAAAAATCATATTGATGATTTTATATGGCTATACTGAATGTGTCAAAATAAATTGTACCAATTAAGTCAAGATAAAATGTACCACATGATATAATCACTACTTGAGGTGAATGTAGTGATTCTAACAGAACTTGACAATGAACTTGGAGGATTAATTTTGAAACATAAAGAAATA
>JAFSJY010000011.1 GCA_017449215.1 Acholeplasmatales bacterium
GATATTTGATCAAAACAATTATTATTATCTATGTGATGTAGAAAACAAGATATTAGAACAACAATTAGATGATTATGAGAATTTTGAAAAATACACTTTAGAGCTAGTTGATCCTAGAATTGTTATAAATATAAATAGAAATAAAGAACATGGTCCTATAGATTTAGGTATGATAGAGCTGAAGCTAAAGTGTTAGAATTATTAATTAAGGATGGTTATTTTAATTAGAATTATCGCGAGCCTTCCGACTGGCTTTCTCTGTCATCTGTGCAACATCGAGCTATGGCGTTAGACATGTTTATTCAAGACCCTGTCAATTGGCAGGGTCTTTTCTTTTTTTTATTTAAAAATAAAAGTTGTCCCATGTTTGTCCCATTGTGTGTGGCATAATTAAAAAAGAAAATTATTATATGTGGAGGCGTGACATATGAAACGTATTTTTGGCTTTTTACTTGTATTATGTGCATTATTTGTTTTAATCTCTTGTGGTAATGGAGTAGATTGGAATGATTCAAATGGATTTAATAATGCTAAGTATTTAGAATCAACACATAAAGAGGATAACGAAAAGCTTGTTATTAATGTTGATAATAAGGATAAATATTTAAATAATATTACGAAGGATAAAATTATTGTTAAGGCTAGAGGTAATAATTCTAGTAGTGATACAAAGGAATTAACTTGTGCTGAATTACAAAAGGATGCTATAAAGGATTATGAGCTTTTAGTTGAGGATAATAATATCAAAATTATACTTCCAAGCTATGAGAAGAGTATATATGTAGTTGTATTTAATAAATCTATTACAAAGGATAATAATTTTGCTTATGCGTATAATTCACTAATTGAAGATAAACATAATAATCAGCCATATGTAAATATAGAAGATCTTAAATATCTTTGTGGTGATGAAAATCCAATTTTTATTGTTTATTATAAAAATATAAATATAGCTGATAAAAATAAAATTGAATTTTCTGGGGCTTTTGCTGATTTATCATTAATGAATTGTCAGATTGACAGTGAATACATAAAAATTATTACTGATGGTACAATATCAGATGGAGATTTTGGCTTTGTTACACTTAAGGGTGGATTCTTTGAAGGAATTGATACTGATATTGATTTATATTTTGCTGTTTATTCTGTAGCTTATCATATTGATTGTAGTACATTAAAATTAGAAAATAATGAATTATCATTTGTCGCGTTATTTTCAAATAAATCATTTGATAATATAGGTGTTGATAATGTAAATTTTGATCCTTTTGATATTTCTAAGGTTGAAATTGTAGGTGAAAAGAAGGATGGCTTAAAAATATATATACCATTTGAGGGTACATTTGATGAAGTATTATCTAAGCTTGCATTTGGGAAAATAGTTGTTGATGAGGATTTAACTGATAATTTATCAGGTATGGAAATTTCATTCGATATTAATTTTCCAACATTTGACCTATATTCTGAATTAAAAGGAAATGATTTAATTATTCATTTTAGATATCATGATGTTATTACAAATGATATCAAAATGGATAATATCCAAATAGAAAGCTCTAATTTAAGGCTTACTGGTGATAATGCTAATGCAGCATTAAAAGAAATAATTGAGGTATCTAATGGATTTGATTATATTATTGAAACATCTGAGGAATTAGACGAGGTAGATGGTACATTTAAGATTGTCTCTGAAAACCCAATATTTAAAACATTATGGGGCGTAGAACAAAATATTCCACCTTTATATTTTGGATGTACAAATGATAATAAGGTTGTTTTACAATCATATCTAAAGGGTGAATATGAAGAATCATTCTCTGAAACTATGATTACTGCAAAGCCAGATGTTGATACAGTTGCTCATGTATTACAATTTGCTGGATATGCAGCACAGCTTGGTGTAGCAATTTATAAGGCAGATGCATTCCAAATAATCGGCTCTGTTATGAATATTGCTCAGCTATTTGGCCTAACTGGTAAGAGTGGTGAACCTACTATACAGGATGTATTAAATAAACTTCAAGATATGGATAATCAATTAAAGGCTATCGATAGAAAAATGGATGCCTTAAAGCAACAAATGCTAGATAGCACAACTGCTATACAGCTTGGTGTTGATAAAATATTATTTAATCAATATCGTTCAACTTGGGATTCATTCTATGAAAATTATATTGAAAAGATAGAGGATTTATTAAGAAATTATACTACTGATGTTAGAACATATTATGTTAATTTTGTTAGAAA